>JBDTWH010000001.1:0-25178 GCA_040006795.1 Actinomycetota bacterium
CGGTTCTTGACGGTCTTGCCCTCGGGCACGCGCTGGAAGAAGACGCGGGGATGTGGACCCTCGATGGGGAGGATCGCCGAGCGCGAGTTCCACTGGTCGCGCGGCACGCCGAACGCTTCGAGGGCCGCACTCCACGAGTCGAATCCGCCGGGTGGCGGTTGCACCTGATAGCCGAGCACCTCGGCCCAGAAGGTCGCCAGCGCAGCTGGATCGGCGCAGTCGAACGTGATCTGCAATTCTTTCGTCATTGGCCCACTCTCGCAAGGACCACCGACAGATGACAGTGGCAGCGTCGCCGCATGGTTGGCCACTGACCGGCACCATGGAGATCTTCTGATTCGCGGCGCCCTGCCCCCAACGCATCTGGGGCCCGCTGCGGGCGCCACTGCTGGACGAAGACCGCCTCACGGGCTTGCCTGTAAGACCGTTTCCTGGACTGGGTCTTTGGTGTCTTGTGGGCTGCGTCAGGTGTCTCTTCGTTGCGATGAATCGCTTTTCATCGATAGTCGCACACTGCAATGCCGTGTTGTATTCAGACTGTTTTTCGCTCTTGAATAGTTAAACGCCCTGACGCGGCTCAGATTTAATGGGCAGAGACTTGATCAATGGCGGAATTACCCAACCGTTCGGCTGATAGCCGAGTTGTCCTGACCAGCCTTACGGTCAGTTGGGGATGGGACGACGCAGCCTGCGCCAGCACGGGGGAGGGGGCAACATGAGGCCAGGGGACCATATCTGTGTGAATCGCGGTCCGTACTGGGACCACGGCATTTACATCAGCCGGGACCAGGTTGTCCATTTCAGCCGTCAACCGTTTCCGGACCACAAGGGCTCCGTCATCTGCAGCACGACTTTAGACGAGTTCGCGCCAGGTGGTTGGAATACCTGTGTCCTCGTGGTCGACCACAGCGGTCACCCTCACTTCAGCTACTCCGAGGTGATTCAACGCGCCAGCAGCAGGCTGGGCGGGCGCTGCTACGACCTCCAGGACGGCGGTTGCGAGCATTTCGCAACCTGGTGTGCCACCGGCGATGCGGTAGGTGGCTTGGTGCTGGACACGGGGAGCTGAGATCAGCACGAGAAGCCGAGACTGCGCTGCGACAGACCAGGACGAAATGTGACTGTGGTCGCATGACGGCCCGCCGCCATATATGCGCTGACTGGACTATGTTGCGGCCGAAGGGGGGAGCAGCAATGCACTGTGAGTACTACTCCAACCGGGCTGGGATGGATTCCAGACGTGTGTCTGGGCAATGCCGGGGGCGCAAGTTCGACCACGTCAGAAGTGCAGGTGGTCCCATCACCGCAGGACGATTCTGCGCATGGTGCAAACCCGCCGCCACCCGGAAGCTCAGACAGCAGGGCTGAGTCTGACTCGCTTGGAGCCGATATCAGCAGAACATCGTCAGGGGGAAGGTCATGAGTTACTGTCGCGCTTCCCATCCGCCAGAGCCATCATGTCCGGGGCCAGCTGAGAGAGCACGACGAGTCTGCTGCTGCATCTGCTCTTGAAATGACCTAAAGTGCCGGTGAGGCGACGCGGTGCAGCCTCTGGGTCACGCAATTCCTGGCTCCGCCGACACGACTCGGTTCTCTGGGTCTGCGACTTTCGCTCACACCAAGGAGACGTCTGTATGGCGAGCAGTTTCGCGCATTCTCGGTCGAGGACTCGGGCCGCGGCGGGGGCTGCGGTTGTGCTGGGCTCCATGGGCATTTCTTTCGGGATGCTCATCCTCGCCGGCCGGCCCAACGGCCGGGGAAGCGCGGGCCTCGGCCTCTGCCTCGGCTAAGGCCGCCTCCGACGAGGCCGCTGCGGTCAAGGCCTCGGCAGAGCAGAGCGCTCGGCTCAAAGCAGCGGGACAGAAGTTTGTCGCGGCTCAGAAGCGCGCGGACCTGGCTGCGGCCAAGGAGTACCCTGTCGCCGAGGCAGCAGCTGCCTGCGGCATCCCTGTCATGTATGTCGACATCACACCCGGCGGAAGCCGCATCGGAATGCCGGATGTGCCCAGACGCGGCGACTGCCCTCGGACACATCCTGACCCCGTGGGTTAGGGACCTCGGGTGTTAGGTACCCGCCGGACGGTTGCGCCGGGCGACGGCGTCGATCGTGACCGCGATCAGCAGCACCAGCGCCGTGACGATGTACTTTGCCGCTGCACTGAAGCCCAGCAGGCCCATGCCGTTGTCGATCGCGGCGATCACGATGCCACCGATCACGCCGTGCACAGCCTTTCCGCGGCCGCCGAACAAGCTTGTGCCGCCGATGACAGCCGCTGCGACTGAGTACAGGACGAGGGTGCCACCGTCCAGCGCGGTGGAGATCGAGCGCAGCCGTGACGCGTAGACGATGCCGGCGATCCCGGCTGTGAACGAGCAGAGCATGAAGGCCATCGTCCGGATCCGTCGCAGGTTGATGCCGGCCCGCCGTGCCGCTTCAGCGTTACCACCGATCGCGTAGATGTACCGTCCGAACTTCAACCGGCCGAGCACGAAAGTCCACAGCGCGACTACCGCGAAGACCAGAAGGATCACCCAGGGCATCCCATAGACCGGGACCAGGACGCCGCGATCGGCGTTTACCAGCAGGACGAGCAGCACGCCCGCCACGAAGACGGCGATGATCTTCGCCACGCTCAGTGAAGGCGGAGGCGCCATCAGCGAGGCGTCCCGGCGGCGCTGGTCGCGGCGCCAGGTCTGGATCGCGTAGAGACCGACGACCACCAGCATCACGACCCAGCCGGCGAGCCTCGTCAGGGTCCCGCTGCCGATGTCGTTGATGATGTTGTCCTGGATCAGGATCGACCCGCCGTCGCCGAGGATGTAGAGCATCACCCCTTGCCAGAACAACAGGCCGGCCAGCGTCACCACGAACGAGGGCAGCCCGATCCCGGTGATCAGGGTTCCCTGCAGGATCCCGATCAACGCGCACACCACCAGCGCCGCCAGGATCGCCGCCCACCAGGGCCAGCCTCGGGCAGGCTGGACCAGCTCGGCCATGACCACTGCGCTCAGGCCGGCCACGAACCCGATCGACAGGTCGATCTCGCCGAGGAGGAGGGCGTACACCTCGCCCATCGCCAGCAGGCTGAAGACGGAAGCCTGCACCAGGAGGTTGACCAGGTTGCCCGCCGTCAGGAAGTGGTTGTTGGCGACCTGGAACAGAACTGAGACCAGCAGCAGGCCCGCCACCACCGGCAGGATCCCGGTCTCACCGCCCTTGATGCGCACCCAGGATGCGCGAAGGTAGGCGCCGGCGGAGTCTGTCTGCGCTGTCGCGCCGGTCGTGGGGTCGACGGCCGCTGACCGTCCCGCGTCGGGCGTCGGGGCTTCTTCGGTAAGTTTCGACATCGCCTACTCCGCACTCGGTCGTGGCTGTGCGACCCGCGTCGACACACCCGTGGTCATGAGGTCCACCACGATCTGCCGGTCCATCTCAGCGGCGGGTCGTTCGGCGACCATCCGGCCCAGTCGCAGGACGGCGATCCGGTCCGCAACCTCGAAGACGTCGTTCATGTTGTGCGAGACGATCATCACGGCGTGGCCCCGATCGGCGAGCCTTCGCACCAGGGCCAGGACCATGGCGGTCTGGGCAACCCCCAGCGCTGCAGTGGGCTCGTCCATGATCACGAGCTTGGAGTTCCACAGGACCGCCTTGGCGATCGCCACGGACTGGCGCTGACCACCCGAGAGGGACGCAACTGCCTGCCGGACCGAACGCACAGTCGTGACGGCGAGGCTGGTGAGCGTCTCCCGTGCCGCGTTCTCCATCGAGTTCTCGTCCAGCTGCCCGCGATGCATCCGTTCGCGACCCAGGAACATGTTCTGGACGATGTCGAGGTTGTCGCACAGCGCGAGGTCCTGGTAGACGGTCTCGATGCCGAGGGTGGCGGCCTCACCCGGGGTGTGGACGTGCATGGGCTTGCCGTCCCACCAGATCTGCCCGCCGTCAGGGGGATGGATGCCCGAGATGGTCTTGATCATGACCGATTTGCCGGCACCGTTGTCGCCCGCCAGTGCGGTCACCTGGCCGGCCGGGATGTCGAGGTCGACCTCCGTGAGCGCGTTCACGGGACCGAAGTGCTTGCTCACCCCCCGGAGGCGAAGGAGCGGCACTTCCCCGCCGCCCGCCGGACTCGTCGGGAGGGTGTCCTCCGCCGCTGTGGTCATGCTGTCCGTCCCCTCTTTCACGTGCTCGGTGGGGCGCTGCGTCTAGCTCAGTTGTGAACTGTGGTTGGGTCGCATCCGCGACCCAGCCACAGCCCGAGGTGGACTTACTTGATTCCTGCTGCCGTGCACGCGCTCGCGACCGAGCCCGCACACAGCTCGGATGCCTTGGCGGCACCGTCCTTGACGACCGTGTCTGCCATGTTGTCCGAGGTGACCCAGATCGGCGTCGTGTAGACGGACGCGATGTCCTTGTTGAGCACCGTGTCCTTGGTCGTCGCGTTGGCCAGCGTCGCCGGCGGTGTCTGACCCGCCCTCAGGTAGAGGGCCAGTGCTGCGGCGGCCTGTGCCTCAAGGTAGATCGGCTTGTAGACAGTGCCGCACTGGAAGCCAGTGAGGACGTTCTGCAAACCGGGGAGCGAGGCGTCCTGACCGGTGGTCGGGAAGGTCTTGGCAGCGATCTTGTTCTTCTTCAGGACCGAGATGACGGCGTTGGCGTTGTCGTCGTTCGGCGTGATGGCCGCGTTGATGTTCGGGTGAGCGGTCAGCTGCTGCTCGAACGTTGTCTGAGCCACCGATGGGGTCCAGGTACCCGCCGGCTCACCCACCTTCACATAGGCTCCGTCAGTGAACTTCGGGTCGACGACACTGTGGTACCCGGTTGCGAAGAGCTTCGCGTTGTTGTCTGACGGGTCGCCGTTCATGATCAGGACGTTCGGCTTCGCGACGTTCCAGGCGGTTGCGCATGCCACGAAACCGTCGCCGATCAGCTGGCCGACCTTCGTGTTGTCGAAGCTGACGTAGTAGCGGTCGGCCGGCCCACCGGTGACCAGACGGTCGTAGTCGATGACCTTGACACCAGCTGCCTTGGCCTTGGACTCGATTGCGGCACCGCTGCCCGGGTCGAGCGGGTCGACCAGCAGGACGGAGGCGCCGGCGTTGATGTCTGCCTCGGCCTGGGTCTGCATGGTGGAGGCGCTGCCGTTGGCGTTGTCGATCTTGAAGTTGCTCGAGGAGAGTCCTGCGGCTTCGAAGGCCTGCTTCAGGTATGGCGCGTCGTACTGGACGTACCGGGTTGATGTCGTGGTGTCGGGAAGCAGTACCCCGACCAGGCCCTTGCCCTGCGAGGCAAGTCCGGTCAGCTGTTTCATGAGGGAGAAGTCGGCCGTGAAGTCCTCCGCCTTGATCTGCGGCACGGCTCCTGTCGCTGCGGAGGTCGCCGTCGACGACGAGGTGGTGGACGAGCTACAGGCCGAGACTACGAGCCCCAACGAGAGCAAGGCGCTTGTCAGCGCGATGGACTTGCGTGCGGATCTCATCAGTTTTCCTTCCGTTAGCCATTCGAAACCCTTATGCCCCTTGTCCGCAGCGCTGCGCCGAGACGTTCTTCCGCGACCACACAAGGGTGTCGCTATCAAACTGCGATGAGCAGGGCGTTCTATTCACGAAGATCAGACGAGTCTGCGTCGAAGCGATAAACAGACGAGGCGTCAAACAGACAAGTCTGCGACCACACTTCCCAAGAATCGCACTTTCCCATTCCGGGCGGGTGCTGTCAACGGTTCGGATTGAATCTTGATCCAGGCAGCTGGCCCTGGGTGCAAGGCCTGCTCAGGACGGCCCCCCGTCACCCGCGGGTCAGCTCGTGACGGCTCCGGCATCAGGACACTGGCGAACCAGTGGCCCAGGATGATGGAGGCCAGCAGCGTGGGAGCGGGGACGATGAGGGCGGCGGCAAACACCTCGGGATGCGAAACAGGCCGTTGAGGTTCTCGACGCAAAGCTCACCGGGCAGCGTCGTCTCGAGCAGCATCTGGTGGTGTGATCAAAAGCGAACAAGAATCACCCAGTCAATGGCCCATAACACATTTGGGGAGATTTGGAATCAGCCCCATGGGATGGAACATTCCTCTTTGCGGGGGGGGGCTGTTCAAAAGATGCCGACTCATCGTCGGTCGCACGGTCCCTTCGCGGAATTCTGCGAAAGGACCGTGGGGTTTGTCGGTTGTGGCTCGGCCGGGCCGGGCATGAGCGTTTCCTGGCGACGCCAGCGGTCATGCCCGGGGGGTGGCCACCCCCCGGACTGCGGCCGCTACGGCCGGAGCCACGCTGGAGTCGAAGACGCTGGGCACGATGTAGCTGGAGTTGAGCTGCTCGGGCTGGACCTTGTCGGCGATGGCGTGGGCGGCGGCGATCAGCATGTCATCGGTGATGTCCGAGACCCCAGCGTCAAGCAGGCCACGGAAAAAGCCGGGAAAGACGAGCACGTTGTTGATCTGGTTCGGGTAGTCCGAGCGTCCGGTCGCCACGACAGCGGCGTACTTGCTCGCCTCCACCGGGTCTACCTCTGAAACCGGGTTGGCAAGAGCGAAGACGATGGCCTTGTCGGCCATCGTCGCGATGTCCTCGCCGGTCAGCAGGTTCGGAGCCGAGACACCGATGAAGACGTCCGCTCCGACGAGAACCTCCTTGAGGGTGCCCGTGAGGTTGGCGCTGTTGGTGTGCTGGGCAATCCAGGTGCGGAACTGGTCCATGTCCTTCTGACCGGAGTGCACGGCGCCGTTGCGCCCGCAGCCGATGATCTCACCGGCGCCCTGGGCGAGAAGAAGCTGAATGATCGCATTCCCCGCGGCTCCGACGCCGGACACCACGATGCGGACGTCCTCGATGCGCTTGTCGACGACTTTCAGGGCGTTCGTCAGCGCAGCAAGCACCACGATGGCCGTGCCGTGCTGGTCATCGTGGAAGACGGGGATGTCGAGCATCTCGCGCAGCCGGGCCTCGATCTCGAAGCAGCGCGGTGCCGAGATGTCCTCCAGGTTGATACCGCCGTAGACGGGCGCCATGGCCCTCACGATCTCAACCAGGGTGTCGGTGTCCTGGGTGTCCAGGCAGACCGGCCAGGCATCGACGCCGCCGAACTGCTTGAACAGGGCTGCCTTACCCTCCATGACCGGCAGCGAGGCGGCCGCCCCGATGTTGCCCAGACCAAGCACCGCCGACCCGTCCGTGACCACGGCCACCGTGTTTCGCTTGATGGTCAGGTGCCGGGCGTCCTCGGGGTGCTCGGCGATCGCCAGACAGACCCGGGCCACCCCGGGGGTGTAGGCACGGGAGAGGTCGTCGCGATGCTTCAGCGGCACCTTGGGCACGACCTCGATCTTGCCGCCGAGGTGCATGAGGAACGTCCGGTCGCTGACATTGCGTACGGTCGCGCCAGGGATCTCGGCGATAGCCTTGGTGATTACCTCGGCGTGCGTCTCCCCTGAGGTGTCACAGGTGACGTCGACCACCATGCGGTCCGTCTGGCTCTCGACGACGTCAAGAGCGGTGAGTGCCCCTCCAGCAGACCCCACGGCACTGGTGAGCGCAGCTGTCGCGGTCGCCCCAGCGGGGACCTCGACGCGGACGGTGATCGAGTAGCCGGGACTGGTTGAGGGCATGGGCATCTCCTTGGGTAACGGTTCCGTTGGCCGGATTCTAACCAGACACCTTCGCGCTGGTGGCAAGGGCCACTGTTCCTGCGATGGTCAGGACGAAGCCCACACCCGCCAGGAGGGCGAGACCGGGGCGCGTGGTGTCTCCTAGAAAGGCCAGGCCGATGGCTGCGGGAACGATCGTCTCCACGGCAAACGTCACGGCGGTCGCACTGGTCACCGACCCGCGTTGGAGAGCCGTCGTGAACAGCAGCATCCCCAGCCCGCCGAGGGCGAGGATGGCCCACAAGCCGGGATCGTTCAGTACATGGAACAAGGGGGTGGGCATGGTCAGGCTCCTAGCCGTGACGGCGACGACCGTGAAGGCGAGCCCGCTGAGAGCAGCAAGAGCCTGAGCACTCGAGCGGCCGTTCCGCCGGGCGACGAACGCTCCGGCGGCACCCAGGACGACCGCTGAGCAGAGGAGTCCCCACCTGACTCCGAGCGTCAGTGGCGTTCCCCGATCCGGTTGGGCCGAAGCGGCCAGGAACAGGAGCCCCGCACCGAGCACCACCAGTGAGACGATCTCACGACCCTCCAGACGGACACCGATGGCAGCCGCTATGACGGCCGTGACGCCGACGCTGGCGGCGACGGCGGACTGCACAAAGAACAGCGGGAGAGTGCGCAAGGCCACCAGCGAAGCCAGGAAGGCCGCGAGGTCGAGGCCGAGCCCTGATACATAGGGGGCCGATCGGGCGAGGCGTACCAGCAGCCGCGGGTCAAGGCCGGGACTGGACTCCGCGCTGCGAGCTGCAACGCTCTGCAAGACTGACGCGCTGCCGTAGCCAAGTGCGGCGAACAGCGCGCACACCATGCCCAGAGCCATGTTGGCAGTCTGCCTCAGCAGCGGACCATCCGCGCAGCCCGTGTCGCCGATCTCCGCATCCGCGCATGCCGCAACACGATTGGCGACGTCCGATGCGGTGTCCCCATGTCTTGCCGGGGCGACGCTAAGGTTGCCGGATGCCATTCAGACGTCCGTCGCACGTCGGGTTCAACCCGAGGGGCCTGGCGTTGACATCCGCCTTGCTCGTGACCCTGGTCGGTGCGTGTACTCCGGTGCAGAGCGCCTCACCGGCGACGGGCTCGGACCAGGGCAACAACGCCGGACAACCGATCTCGCCGGCAGAAGGGGGTTCAGCCCTGGCCGCGCTGGCCACTTTGGCGGTCAAGGGCCGTGCACCCAGGACGGGGTACGACCGGGGCCTGTTCGGGCAGGCGTGGGCGGATGTCGACCGAGACGGCTGCGACACCCGTAACGACGTCCTGCGACGGGACCTCGCGCCGTACGTGCTCAAGTCGGGCACGAACGGATGCCTGGTCCTCTCCGGCACGCTTCATGACCCCTACCTCGGAAAGACCATCGCCTTCGTTCGCGGCCGCAGCACCTCCAGCGCGGTGCAGATCGACCACGTCGTCGCGCTCTCCGACGCGTGGCAGAAGGGAGCCCAGCGGTGGACAACGCCGCGCCGTACCGCGCTTGCCAATGACCCGCTCAACCTGCTCGCCGTGGACGGGCTCACCAACCAGCGCAAGAGCGACGGCGACGCCGCCACCTGGCTGCCGCCCAACAAGGCGTACCGCTGTCCGTACGCCGCAAGGCAGATAGCGGTGAAAGCCAAGTACGGGCTCTGGGTGACCGGCGCAGAGAGGGACGCGCTGACCCGGATCCTGGCGGGATGTCCGTCCCAGAAGCTCCCGACCGCTGCGCAGAGCGCCTCCGCCCTGGGCTCCGGCGGTTAGCCGGCATCGCTGCGTCGGCGCGGACGTCCCGGCGGACCGATCAGCCGTGGAGCAGCATTCGATGGGTCTCGCGCCTCTTGGCCTGTTCCACCGGGTCTGGCACAGGTAGTGAGGCGAGCAGCCGCTTGGTGTAGTCGTCCTGTGGGTTGCCCATCACCTGGCTGCCGATCCCCTGTTCCACCAGCTTGCCCTTGTAGAGCACTCCGACCCAGTCGGCGAGGATATCGACCACGGCCAGGTCATGGCTGATGAAGAGGGCGGCAAAGCCGAACTCGGCCTGGATCTCCTTGAACAGCTCCAGCACCTTCGCCTGCACCGAGACGTCCAGGGCCGACGTGGGCTCATCGGCAACCAGGAGCTTCGGGTTCAGTGCCAGTGCCCGGGCGAGCGAGGCGCGCTGGCGCTCGCCGCCGGAGAGCTCGTGGGGGAATCGCTCGGCGTAGGCCCGCGGCAGCTGCACCGCCTCGAGCAGCTCGCAGACCCGCTTCTCCGTCTCTGCCCCTGAACGCTTCTCATGGATGGCGATGGGCTCGGCAACGCACTCGCCGATGCTCAGGTGCGGGTTGAACGACGCGGCCGGATCCTGGAAGACAAAGCCGATGTCCCTGCGCAACGGCCGGAAGGCGCGTTCGTGGAAATCGAGCATCTCGTGGCCGAGGACGTTGAGCGAACCTCCGGTGGTCCTGTTCAGGCCGGCGATGGCCCTTCCGATGGTGGTCTTGCCCGAGCCGGACTCCCCGACCAGCCCGAAGACCTCGCCTGCGGAGATGGTGAAGCTGACGTCGTCCACGGCCCGGAAGGCCGGTGTCCCCAGCCGTCCGGGGTACTCGATGACCAGGTGTCTGGCCTCCACCACCACCTCTCTGTTCAGGTGCGCGCGCTCTGTGGCTCCCGCGGAGGCAGAGTTGCGGCCCAGGTGTGGCACGGCGGCCAGCAGCCTCTTGGTGTAGTCCTGCTTGGGTGAGGCAAAGAGGGTGGTGGCGTCCGCCTCTTCGACGACCTTGCCCTCGTACATCACCACCACGCGGTCAGCCAGGTCGGCGACAACGCCCATATTGTGCGTGATGAGCACGATGGAGGTGCCGTAGGTGTCCCGCAGGTCGCGCAGCAGCTCCAGGATCTCTGCCTGCACCGTGACATCGAGTGCCGTCGTCGGCTCGTCGGCCACGATCAGCCCGGCGTCCAGTGCGAGTGCGGCGGCGATCACCACGCGCTGTTTCTGCCCGCCGGAGAACTGGTGCGGGTAGTAGTCCACCCGTGTCTCCGGATCGGGGATACCCACCTTGCCCAGTACCTCGATGGCGCGCAGGCGAGCCTCCTTCTTGCCGACCTTGCCATGGGCGCGCAGGCCCTCGGCGATCTGCCAGCCCACGGTGAAGACCGGGTTCAGAGCGGTGGACGGCTCCTGGAACACCATGGCCACCTCCTGGCCGCGGATCTGGCGCAGCTCAGCCGGCGTGACGCTGAGCACGTTGTTGCCGCTGATCACCACCGCGCCGGAGCTGATGGCGGTCTCGGCCAGCATGCCCAGAATCGTCCTGGCAGTCACCGTCTTGCCGGACCCTGACTCACCGACGATGGCCAGGACCTCACCGGGCGCCACGCTCAGCGAGACGTCGTCGACGGCCTTGACGTCGCCACCATCGGTGGCGAAGGTGACCTTCAGGTGCTCGATGCTCAGCACCGTCTCCCTGGCTCCCGGCGGCGTGGGCAGATCTCCGCCGTCTCCGGTGCTCTCGCGCTCTTCCACGGGGTGGCTCATGCTGTCACCTTGTCCTGGACCGTGCTGTCGTCCGCGGGGGTGGCCGGTGGGGTCTTGCCGGCCCGGCGCCGGCCGCGCAGCCGAGGATCGTTGAGGTCGTTCATGCTCTCGCCGACCAGGGTCAGGCCCAGGATGGTGAGCACTATCGCCATGCCCGGGAAGATGCCGGTCCACCAGATGCCGGCGGTCGCGTCGGAGAGCGCCTTTCCCAGGTCATAGCCCCACTCTGCGGCCGAGGTCGGTTCGATGCCGAAGCCCAGGAAGCCCAGGCCGGCCAGCGTCAGGATCGCCTCGGAGGCGTTGAGCGTGAAGATCAGCGGCAGCGTACGGGTGGCGTTCTTGAAGATGTGCCGGCCCATGATGCGCAAGGCGGGGGCGCCGAGCACCTGGGCAGACTCCACGAAGGGCTCGGCCTTGAGCCGGATGGTCTCGGCCCGGATCACCCGGAAGTACTGCGGGATGAAGACCACCGTGATGGAGATGCCGGCGGAGAGGATGCCGCCTCGCAGGCTGGACCGGCCGCCGCTGATCGCGATGGACATCACAATCGCCAGCAGCAGAGTCGGGAACGCGTAGACCGCATCCGCCACCACGACCAGAATTCGGTCCGTCCAGCCACCGAAGTAGCCGGAGAACAGACCCAGCGCCACGCCCAGAAAGATCGAGAGCACGACCGCGACCACGATGACCATGAATGCGGTCTGCGCCCCCCAGATCACCCGGGAGAGCACGTCGTAGCCGCCCGACGTCGTACCCCACAAGTGCGCCGACGAGGGGGGTTGCTGGGTGTCGAAGCGCTCGGCAAAGCCATACGGTGCCAGCAGCGGAGCAAGAGCGGCGGTGAGCAGGAAGATTGCGGTGAGGACGATCCCGGTCACGAGCATTCCACGCTGCAGGCCCATGCTCTTGCGGTAGTGCGAGATGACGGGAAGGCGGTGTAGCAGGGGTTCGCGTCTTCTCGCGGTCAGTCCCTCAGCCATGATCAGTACCTCACCCGGGGGTCGATCAGCGCGGCGATGATGTCCACGATGAAGTTGCTGAGCGCAACGATGACGGCCAGCAGCATGACAATGCCCTGCACGGCGACGAAGTCGCGGGCCTTGAGGTACTCCGCGAGCTGGAAGCCGAGGCCTTTCCATCCAAAGGTGCTCTCGGTCAGAACGGCACCACCCAGCAGGGTGGCGATCTGGAGCCCCATCACGGTGATGATCGGGATCAGGGCAGGTTTGTAGGCGTGCTTGGTGACCAGGCGGTACTCGCTCACGCCGCGCGAACGTCCCGCCTCCACATAGTCCTTGCCCAGGGTGCCGATCACATTGGTGCGGACCAGGCGCAGGAACACGCCGCCGACCAGCAGACCCAGGGTGATCGCGGGCAGCACCGCGTGGAGGGCAACGTCGCCGAGAGCGGCCGTGTCGCCGCTTCGTATCGCGTCCAGCCAGTAGATGCCCGAGGGCGAGGCCAGCGAGGTGAGCGTTATCTCGTTCTGAATTGTCGCCCGGCCGGCCACGGGTAGCCAGTCCAGGGCCACGGAGAAGGTCAGCTTGAGCATCAGGCCGGCGAAGAACACCGGGGTGGCATAGCCCAGGATCGCAAAGATGCGCAGCACGGCGTCCGGCCACTTGTCGCGGCGGTGAGCCGCGATCATGCCGAGCGGGATCCCGATCAGCAGCGCGACGAACAGCGCGTTGATCGCCAGCTCGAGGGTGGCCGCGCCGTAGGTGGCCAGCATGTCCGTGACCTTGATGTTGTCGGAGATCGTCCGGCCGAAATCGCCGGTGGCGATATGACCGAGGTACTGCACGTACTGCAGCATGAGGGGCTGGTCATAGCCAGCCTCGTGGATTCTTGCGGCCAGCTGGTCGGGGGGGAGCCGGCCGCCGAGCGCCGCCGTGACGGGATCGCCGGTGATTCTCATCAGGAAGAAGACCATCGTGACCAGAATCAGGATGGTGGGGAAGATCAGGAAGAACCTGATCACGATGTACTTGCCCAACCCGCCGCCACCCGCGGACTTCTTCGTGGGAGGCAGTACGTCGCCCTCGGCAACGGGGGCGTCAATCAATGCTGTCATGACAACCTGGTTCTTTTCCGCTGTGACGCATAGGGGTGGGTGAGGCAGTCCTTAGGACGCCTCACCCACCCCACGCATCTGGTCAACAAATTGTAGGTCCGCCGGGGCGGGCCTGTCTGTCGGGTGGGCCAAACGCCTACTTGGACATCACGCCCAGGCGGATCTTGAAGGACGCATCCAGCGTGTCCTGAACACCTTTGACGTCCTTGCCGGAGACGGCAACCTGTGCGCCCTGGAGGATCGGGAGGGTGGACAGGTCCTTGGCAACGGCCTCCTGGATATCACCGATCAGTGCCTCGCGGGCCGCCTTGTCGGCCGTCGTCGCCTGCTCGGTGATCATGGCCTGGACGCTCTTGTTGTCGTAGTGGTTCTTCAGGAAGTTGTTGGCGCTGAAGAACGGCGTCAGATAGTTGTCCGCGTCCGAGTAGTCCGGGAACCAACCCAGCTGGTACAGCGGGTAGGCGTCAACGACGCGGTCCTTGGTGTAGGTGACCCACTCCGTGGACTGCAGGTTCACCGTGAACAGGCCGGTCTTCTCGAGTTGGCTCTTCACCGCTGCGTACTCGTCTCCGGAGGACGCGCCGTAGTGGTCCGAGTTGTACTGCAGCTTCAGCGTCACCGGGGTGGCAACGCCCGCGTCGGAGAGGGCCTTCTTGGCCTTGTCCAGGCTTGGCTTCCCGGTGCCGTCGCCGTACATCGACTTCAGCGGCTCGGTGGCGCCGGAAAAACCATCCGGAACGTAGGAGTACACCGGCAGGTAGGTGCCCTTGTAGACCTGCGCTGCGATGGCCTCGCGGTCAATGGAGTCGGCCATGGCCTGGCGGACTGCCAGGGCCTTGGCCGGGTCGGCCTCCGGAGTCTTGGCGCCGAACGGCATCGTGTTGAAGTTGAAGACGATGTAGCGGAGCTCCCCACCGGGGCCGACATTGACGGTGACCTTGGAGTCGGTCTTCAGGCTCGCGATGTCCGTGGGCGTGAGGAGGCGGGAGGCGACGTCGATGTTGCCCTGCTGGATATCGAGCTTGAGGTTGTTGGAGTCCGAGTAGTACTTGATGATCACGTTGTCTGACTTGGGCTTGCCCAGCAGACCGTCGTAGCCCGGGTAGGCCTTGAAGCTGATCAGCGTGTTCTTCTGGTACGCCGCGATCGTGTACTGCCCGGCGAACGCCTTGGATGCGATGATCGCGTCGTCGCTCATGATCTTGTCCGCAGGGAAGACTTCGTCGTCAACGATCGGGCCGGCCGGGCTGAGCAGGATCTGCTCGAAAGTCTGGTCGTTGCCCTGCTTCAGATTGAAGACCACGGTCGTGGGATCTGGGGCCTCGACGCTTTCCAGGTTGCCCAGCAGGGTTGCCGGACCATTGGCGTCGTTGATCTTCACCTGGCGGTCGAAGCTGAACTTGACGTCCTTGGAGTCGAGCACGTGCCCGTTGGCCCACTTGAGTCCGGGCTTCAGCTTCACCGTGTAGACCTTGGGGCTCGTGAAGGACGCGCTCACTGCCATGTCCGGCTCTGGGGTCGCGCCGCCTGGTTTGGAGTTGAGGACAAACGGGAAGATCTGGTTCATCACCATGAAGGAGCCGTTGTCGTAGGAGCCGGCAGGGTCCAGGGAGCTCACCTTGTCCGTGGTTCCGAACGTGATCGGCGCGCTACCGGCGCCACTGGCTCCGCCGGTGCTTCCCCCGGTGCTGCTCGTGCAGGCCGTCAGGGCCAGGGCCGAGACACCGACCAGGGCAATCACGTAGCGAAGCCCCGTCATCTTGTTAGCCATCTACATACTTCCTTCTGGTAATTGCGACGCAGCCTCCCCACGGTCGTGCTCGTTCTGGGCGTGTCCGTGAGGTGGCGCACATTCCGGATATGGCGTGTCTACCAGAGGCGAGCGGGTTGACTGGTACTGATGGCGATTCTGCAACCGGATGTTTACCTGCCGGAGGCGCCACCGGCGACTGGGGGCAGCCCCAGCGGGGAGAGGTTCGACCGGGGCTTCGATGCGGGTTTGGTTTTCGATGCGGGGCTGGTTGGGGCGGTGCTCAGATGGCGTGCCCCACCAGGGTGCCGATGCCGTAGGTGACAGCCATCGCCACAGATCCGCCAATCACGTTGCGCCAGAATGGTCTTGCCAGCGGAGACTTCCCGAGCCAGCCCGACACCACGCCTGTCACCCCAAGTGCCAGCAGAACTGCGAGTACCGTGATCGGCACTCTCAGAGCCGTGGGTGGCACGGTGATCGCCACCAGGGGGAGCAGGGCGCCGAGCGTGAACGCCACCATTGACGCGAAGGCCGCGTGCCAGGGGCTGGTCAGGTTGCCGGGGTTGATGCCCAGCTCCACCTCGGCGTGCGCGCCGAGGGCGTCATGCGCCGTCAGCTCTTCTGCCACCTCGGCGGCCAGGTCATGCGAAAGCCCTTTGGCGGCATACATGCCGGTGAGCTCTTCGAGCTCTTCGTCCGGGGTGTCGCGCAGCTCGCCCCGTTCCTTCTCGAGCAGCGCCTTCTCAGTGTCGCGCTGCGAGCTGACCGAGACATACTCGCCCACCGCCATGCTCATCGCGCCGGCAGCCAGGCCTGCGACGCCCGCGGTCAGGATCGTGCTCCGGGTCGCCGTCGCCCCGGCGACTCCCAGAACGATGCCCGCTGTCGACACGATCCCGTCGTTGCCCCCGAGGACACCGGCCCGCAGCCAGTTAAGCCGCGAGGCGATGTTGCCCCTGTGCGGCTCGTCGTGCTCCTGGATCTCCTCGGTCATGCGCGCACCATCGCCTTCGCTCAAGGTGTCGGCTCCATCGTTGTTGCCCCGAGTCGAGCCGCGGCAGTTGAGACTCGATGTGCGAGCTCGATGTCGAGCTGGGTCAGGCCGCCCTCGGAGTGGGTCGACAGCCTCCAGTGGGTGACCTTCCAGCGCAGGTCGACATCCGGGTGATGGCCCATCTGCTCGGCTTCCTCGCCCGCCGCGACGATCAGCCGCACCGCTGCGGGAAAGTCGGGGGCGTCGTAGGATGCCACCACGCTCTCGCCGTCCCGCCGCCACCCCGGCAGGTTGCCCAGCTGTCGGGTGATCTCCTCGTCGGTCAGCAGTCGGCTCATGGCTCAACCCTGACAACCTCCGGGCGGCTTGTCGAGCGGTGCCGGACCCGTCTTGGCTGTCGTTGTCAACGGCTGCGGCCCCCATGGCCGTCGGGCCCCTGGAACGGGCAGACTGTCCAGCAATCATGACCAACGCCCCCAGCACCCCAGCCCTCGTTGTCGGCGCGGCGATCGTCGACGACCTGACCCACCCGACCACCCTGCTCGGCGGGCGTCGGACCGAGCCTCCCGAGCTGGCCGGCGGGTGGGAGCTGCCGGGCGGAAAGGTCGAGCCGGGGGAGGCGCCACACGATGCGCTGCAGCGTGAGATCCGCGAGGAGCTCGGGGTCGAGATCGAGCTCGGCACCCGGGTGGATGGCCCCCTTGCCGGAGGCGGCTGGCCGCTCGGCGAGCGATACGTCATGCAGGTGTGGCTGGCGCGGATCAGCGCGGGAGAGCCGCGCCCGCTGCAGGACCACGATCAGCTGCGTGTGCTCACCAGGGCCGAGCTGGGCTCCGTCGCCTGGCTGCCTGCCGATCTCGGGATCATCACGGTGTTGGCCGCTCTGATGGGATGAAGGGCTCACGGGCCGTTGTGCGACACCTCCGGGCACACCACAACGGAACTCGCCGCACCCTCAACGGTGCGTGGTCACGAGCGCACTCAATTGCTGAGAGAATTGTGCCATGCCCATGCAAACCCGCGGTGACATCCGCAACGTTGCCATCGTCGCCCACGTAGACCACGGAAAGACCACGCTCGTCGACGCCATGCTCTGGCAGTCCGGCGCTTTCGGTGCCCACCAACACGTGGATGAGCGCGCAATGGACTCCGGCGACCTGGAGCGCGAGAAGGGCATCACCATTCTCGCCAAGAACACTGCGGTGCGATACAAGGGCCTGGCCGCCGAGAAGTCCGGACACCCGGACGGGGTCACCGTCAACATCATCGACACCCCCGGTCACGCCGACTTCGGTGGTGAGGTCGAGCGGGGGCTGTCCATGGTCGACGGGGTCGTGCTGCTCGTGGACGCCTCTGAGGGACCGCTGCCGCAGACACGTTTCGTCCTGCGCAAGGCGCTCGCCGCCAAGCTGCCGGTCATCCTGTGCATCAACAAGGTCGATCGTCCTGACTCCCGCATCGCCGAGGTCGTCGACGAGACCTACGAGCTGTTCATGGACCTGCTCGATGACGCGGCCATGTCAACCGGTCAGCTGGACTTCCCGATCGTCTACGCCTCGGCCCGGGCCGGCCGTGCGTCGCTGACCAGGCCCGAGAACGGTGGTATGCCGGACGAGGCCACCCTCGAGTCGCTGTTCGCCGCGATCCTGGAGACCATCCCTGCGCCCCGGTATGACGACCAGGCCCCGTTGCAGGCTCACGTCACCAACCTGGACGCCTCTCCCTTCCTCGGTCGCCTCGCGCTCTGTCGCGTGTACAACGGCACGATCAAGAAGGGCCAGCAGGCGGCCTGGTGCCGCGCCGACGGCACCGTCGAGCGGGTCAAGATCACCGAGCTCCTGATGACTGAGGCGCTGGAGCGCAAGCCGGTTGACAGCGCCGGGCCCGGTGACATCATCGCGCTGGCCGGCATCCCCGAGATCACCATCGGCGAGACGCTGACCGACCCGGACAACCCCATCCCCCTGCCGATGATCACGGTCGACGAGCCGGCGATCTCGATGACCATCGGCACCAACACCTCGCCCCTGGTGGGCCGGACCAAGGGCACCAAGGTCACCGCGCGTCTGATCAAGGACCGGATCGACCGTGAGCTGGTCGGCAACGTCTCGATCCGGGTCCTGCCCACCGAGACCCCCAACGCCTGGGAGGTGCAGGGCAGAGGTGAGCTTGCGCTGGCCATCCTCGTCGAGCAGATGCGCCGCGAGGGCTACGAGATGACCGTCGGTAAGCCGCAGGTCGTCACCCGCGAGATCAACGGCAAGGTCTACGAGCCTTTCGAGCGCCTCACCATCGATGCTCCCGAGGACTACCTCGGCGTGATCACCCAGCTGCTGGCCATCCGCAAGGGCCGGATGGAGCAGATGACCAACCACGGCACCGGATGGGTGCGGATGGAGTTCGTCGTGCCTTCGCGCGGGCTCATCGGCTTCCGGACGGAGTTCCTCACGGACACCCGTGGCACCGGTATCGCCAACCACGTCTTCGAGGACTACGAGCCGTGGGTGGGCGAGCTCAAGACCCGGCAGAACGGCTCGCTGGTGGCCGACCGCACGGGTGCGGCGACGTCATACGCGATGTTCAACCTGCAGGAGCGCGGCGCGATGTTCCTGGAGCCGACCACCGAGGTCTACGAGGGGATGATCGTCGGTGAGAACTCCCGGGTGGAGGACATGGACGTCAACATCTGCAAGGAGCGCAAGCTGACCAATGTGCGCTCCGCCACCTCCGAGGTGCTCGAGCGCCTGGTCCCGTCGCGCAAGCTGAGCCTCGAGCAGGCGCTGGAGTTCTGCCGCGAGGACGAGTGTGTCGAGGTCACCCCGGTCGCGGTCCGTATCCGCAAGCTCGTCCTTCCCCAGCACGAGCGGGCGCGCACCGCCGCACGAGCCAAGACGGCAGCCAGGTCCTGACCGGTCCAGCATGATTGGGCCGTCCACCAGGAGGAGACACCGCCAGATGCCTGCCAGAAGGTCTGTGGCGGTGGGAATGAGCCTGGGCCTCATCCTGGTGGCAACGTCCTGTTCCGCGTCGACGGACCCCACGGCGGGTCGTGTCTCGGCGGTCTCGGCGAAGGCAGGGGGGAACCTCTACATCCTGCGTCAGGGTGTGGTGGGTGCCTGGGACCCCCAACGACTCAACGTCGGAGCCGACATGGCTTTTGCAGGACGCGTATTTCAGCGGACGCTGACGGCGTGGGCACCGGCGACAGGTGAGAACAAGATGCCGGCGCTGGCCTCCGACCTGGCCCTGGATACCGGCAAGGTCACTGAGGGAGGGCGGGTGTGGAGCTTCACGCTGCGGCGGGACGCCTTGTGGCAGGACGGGAAGCCCGTCACCTGTGCCGACGTGAAGTACGGCGTGTCACGGACTTACGCGACGGGTCAGATCACCGGGGGCCTGACCTACGCCCTGGACTTCCTCGATGTATCACGGGGCGAAGACGGTTCCAGCGACTTTGCCGGCCCCTACACCAAGATCGGCAAGGCAGCGTTCGACCACGCGGTCAGCTGTTCAGGCCAGGTCATCACCTTCAAGCTCGCCAGGGCGGTGCCGGACTTCAACCAGGTGGTGGCTCTCCCGGCCTTCGCCCCGGTGCGCTCTGACCACGACCGCGGCGCCCTGTCTGCCACCGACATCTTCTCCAATGGTCCCTACATGCTCAAAGGTGCATGGAAGGCTGGCAAGGGTGGGACGTTCGTCCGCAACCCCCGATGGCATCCGGGCTCCGACCCGATCCGCGAGGCGCACCCGGCGGAGCTGATCTTTCAGGAAGATGTGCCGGTTG
Source organism: Actinomycetota bacterium (assembly GCA_040006795.1). Taxonomy (GTDB): domain Bacteria; phylum Actinomycetota; class Actinomycetes; order Actinomycetales; family Dermatophilaceae; genus UBA4719. The sequence goes on from JBDTWH010000001.1 coordinate 19,754, forward strand.
AGACCGCGCTCAGCCGGATCATGACGAACGCAGGGCCGGACTCCTTTGCGGTGACGGCAGACTCGGCCCCGCAGGTGCTGCAGAACGACATCATGTCCAACCCGGAGATCAAGGCCCGGTCCTCCAACCCGCGAGGGCCGTTCGTCGACTATCTCGTGCCAAACTTCAGCCGACCGACGATGACCAAGCTCACGGTTCGCCAGGCGCTGGCGATGGCCACGGACCGGCAGGCCTATGTCCGGGCTCTGGGCGGTGCCTCGGCCGCCGAGTCCACCTACGCGATGATCAACAAGTCTCTGCCTGGTTATCGCGACTTCAACCCCATACAGGTCCCTCCCTCCGGCGACACAGCCAAGGCGCGCACCCTGTTGCAGGCTTCTGGACTGACCATCCCGGTCAAGATCACGGTGGCCTACCGGCAGGGCTCACCCGGGGACAATGCGATGGCGGCGCTGAAGCAGGGCTGGGAGGACGCCGGGTTCTCGGTGAGCCTTGTGGGCATCAAGAAGGACTACTTCACGAAGATCGCGCTGGTCAGGAACAGTCGCAACTACGACGTGATGTGGGCCGTCGGCTCCGCTCAGTGGCCATCTGGCTCGAGCGTGATTCCATCCTTGTTCGACAGCCGGCTGAACCTCAGCCCCAGCTCTTCGGGTCAGGACTATGGCCGCTTCGACGACCCGGCCCTCAGTGACAAGTTCGACGCCGTCGCCAAGATCCCGGACGCCACCCGCCGAGAGCAGGCATGGGGCGATCTCGACCGGGATCTCGCAGATACTGTGGCAGCAATAGCCCTGGCCAGCTCGAAGTCGGTGTTCGTCCATGGCAGCAAGGTCACCGGCTACGTCGACAACCAGGCGCTCTCCGGCACGGTCGACCTTGCGACGGTGTCAGTTCAATGAGCGGTTCTTCGATGGCAACGCAGGGCAGGCCGGCCAGGCTGCTGTTCGTCCACGCACACCCCGATGACGAGACGCTGACCACCGGGCTGACCATGGCCGCGTATGCCTCGCGCCACCACGATGTGCACCTGCTCACCTGCACCCTCGGAGAGGAGGGAGAGGTGATCCCGCCTGCACTTGCCCACCTCGGGGCTGATCGCGAGGACACCCTGGGGCTTTGGCGCAGGGGGGAGCTCAGAGCCGCGATGTCGGTGCTGGGTGTCAGCGTCTCGGTCCTGGGGGAGGATCGGCAGCGGGGTGTCGCCTCGCGCTATCGGGACTCAGGTATGGCCGGCACCGTGAGCGCGCAGCATCCGGATGCCTTCGTCCGGGCCGATCACGGGGAGGCTGCAGCACTGGTTGCTGATCACATCAGGGCACTGCGGCCGGACGTCGTCGTGACCTATGACGAACAGGGCGGCTATGCACATCCGGATCACATCCAGACCCATCGCCTGACAATGTCAGCCCTGTCGATGCTGGCTGCCGAAGCCGAGGCCGAGGGGGTGGCCGGGCCGGCCGCATTCTGCATTCTGACTCCCGCCAGCTGGGCAGCTCAGGACCGGGAGTGGCTCAATGACCATGTCGTGCCGGAGGCGAGCTGTATTCTCCCGAGACAGGATGAGCCGTTCCCGGCGTCAGTCGTGCCCGATGTGAGCGTCACCCACGTAGTCGAGGAGCCGACGTTGGTCGAGATGCAGAGCCGAGCCCTGGCCCAGCATGTGACCCAGGTCGTCGTCCATAGGGGCTACTACACGTTGTCCAACCGCATCGCGAGCAGGTTGAGCGGCCGCGAGGGTTTTGCGGGTTTCGACCCCGTCGCCGGCCATCTCCTGCCGGTGACGCCCAGCGCGTCGCGGCACAGCGGCTTGTTGACGAGCGCCTTGTTGACGAGTGCTTCACCGGGCAGGGGTCCCACGGAGGGTGACTCGTCCGGGAAGGGCGTGCCGGAGCGCTCGAGGGGTCCCAGATGAGCCAGGGCTCACCGGGCGATGAGAACAGAGGCCTGCCGGACATCGACACGTTCCGGCGGGCGATGGGACGCTTCGCCACCGGGGTCGCGATGCTGACGACGCGGAGCCGCGATGTCGACTACGCGATGACCGCCAGCGCGCTGACCTCGGTGTCGCTCGAGCCGTTGCTCTTGCTCGTCTGTATCGAACGCGAGGCGCGCTTCCACGACACCGTGCTCGAAGCGGGGGTCTGGGGGATGAGCGTGCTATCGGGTCCCGACAGACCGGCTGCCGACTGGCTGGCCACTCGAGGGCGACCTCTGCCAGGTCAGCTCGATCGCATCCCGCACCACCACGGCTCGCAGACCGGGGTCGCCCTCCTGACCGGGGCACTGGCCACCTTCGAGTGCCGCACGACCGATGTGCACCCCGCCGGCGACCACAGCATCGTGGTCGGAGAGGTGGTTTCTGTCACAAGCGCAACCCATTCACGCGAGGCTCTGGTGTATTACCGCGGAAGGTACGGGACCTTGGCCTGAGGCTCAAAGAGACTGGCCGCAAGGAAGATCGACAGCCGGTGGACGCAAGTGTCGGCTGGTCCCTGGGGAATGTGGTCGGGGCGGTTCAACGCTCTCTACACCCCTGAAGACACCGTGACGTGAGCTCACCAGGGGCCGTGGGGGCTCAACCGCGCAGGTAGCAGTACTCGTGGTGGGTGCTGAACCCAAGCCGTCCGTACAGGCCCCGTGCAGGTGTGCTGGCATTCATCACCTGCAGATACATGGATGCGATGCCGAGAGAACGCGATGCGTCCGCCAGGGCGCCCATGAGCTGGAGCGCGTGGCCGTTACGCCGGTGCTCCAGCTTGACGTGCAGCGCGAAGACCCCGGCCCAGCCCTGTGCGAAGGCAAGTCGCGCGACGCCGACGACCGACCCATCGACCTCCAGGGAGGCGAAGAGCTGATCCGGTGAGCCGCACATCACCGCCCTGGCCGCAGACGGGTCGGCGCCGGCGTTGCGCTGGTCCTGGGCGGCCCAGGCATCCCACCACAGCGGCGATGGCTCGGACTCGAGCCGTACGGTGCCCCCGGTGCGGGGGAGCTCGGGTGGCAGGTCACGGGTGGCAGCGGTCAGAACCGCCGTGCTGTTGAATGGCTGGTAGTCCCGTGCGAGCAGCTCGCGACCCAGCGGGTCCTCGTCGACGCCGAAGCCTGTCGGGCCGAAGAGAGTGAACAAGCGGCTCAGCCCCCGGTCGTCATACCAGCTCTGGCAGCGGCTCACTGCCTCCGACAGCGACAGGCCCGGATCGCCAAGCGGCAGAACCGAGTTGGCCCGACCGGTGAACCCCGCCCCGGCCCGGAGCAGCCACCCGCCCAGCTCTGCTCGTTCGGGCGGCGGCCATCCCTCGACCATGAGCCGCTGCAGGTCGTGGATCGAGATGGCCAGGTGCGGGGCCCCGCGCCGCGCAGGCTTGGGCGGGACCTCCTTGGCTGCCACGACGGCCGTCCTGCTGATCGTCTCCACGCCTCGCCGGGTCAGAACCGAGACGGTGTCCGCGTCGATGGCCACGACGTCGCCCAGCGCGTCGGTCACACCGTGGTCGATGCGGCGGCGGACCACGGCACGCATTCCCCGCCGGAGCTTGTCGACCGGGTCTGGGTCGGTCATGGCGAATGATCACTTCTTCCGTTGGTCGATCTCTCGTTGGCTGGCCCCGCGGTCACGATGGTCTGCGGACTGGGCGCATACTAGGTCTCGTCTGCAGCCGCCATTCAGGAGGACCACTCACTATGACTTATGTCATCGCTCAACCTTGCGTCGACGTCAAGGACAAGGCCTGTATCGAGGAATGTCCGGTCGACTGCATCTACGAGGGTGAGCGCACGCTCTACATTCACCCTGACGAGTGCGTCGACTGTGGCGCGTGCGAGCCGGTCTGCCCGGTGGAGGCCATCTTCTACGAGGACGACACCCCCGAGCAGTGGAAGGACTTCTACAAGGCCAACGTCGAGTTCTTCGACGACCTGGGGAGCCCCGGCGGCGCCGCCAAGCTCGGCAAGATCGCCAAGGACCACCCGCTGATCATGGCTCTGCCGCCGCAGAAGCACGAGGAGTAGGACCCACAACGTCAGCTCGATCATGATGAGCTATCGCTCCGCCCAGCACGATGGATAGCCTTCCAGAGTTTCCATGGGACTCGCTTGCTCCTTTCAAGGAGCAGGCGAGTTCTCATGCTGGGGGTCTGGTGGACCTCTCGGTGGGAACACCCGTCGATCCGACGCCGGACGCCGTCATGTCGGCCCTCGCGTCCGCCGCTGATGCGCATGGCTACCCACAGACATGGGGCACCCCCGCCCTCCGGGAGTCGGTCGCGGCGTGGTTCGCCCGTCGTCGTGGCGTTCCGGACGTGAACCCCGACGCGGTCCTGCCGACAGTGGGGAGCAAGGAGCTGGTGGCCTGGCTGCCCACCCTGCTGGGTGCCGGTCGCGGCGATGCCGTGGGTTTCCCGGTTCTTGCCTACCCGACCTATGACGTGGGCGCACGGCTGGCGGGTGCCTCACCCCTGCCGATGGAGGGCCTCGGTGGCCACACCCTGGGCGCCCCGCTGACAGTCGCGCACCCGCCAAAGCTGTTATGGGTCAACAGCCCGAGCAATCCCACGGGTCAGGTTCTTGATGTCGAGCATCTTGCGAAGATCGTGCGATGGGCGCGTCAGCACGGAGTCATCGTCGCCAGCGACGAATGTTACGCCGAGCTCGACTGGCGATCCGTTGACAGCTCAGGGGCGCGCCCGGACGGGTTGCCGGCTGCCGGAGCGGTCCCGAGCATCCTCGACCCCCGTGTCTGTGATGGAAGTCACGAGGGCTTGCTTGCCGTGTACTCCTTGAGCAAGCAGAGCAACATGGCAGGCTATCGTGCCGCCTTCCTGGCTGGGGACCTGGGCCTTGTTGGCCGGCTGCTGGAGATTCGCAAGCACGCCGGGATGATGGTCCCGTGGCCGGTTCAGCAGGCGATGATCGCGGCCCTGTCGGGCGACGACGATGTCGCCCGACAGAAGGCGCGTTACGGCATGAGGCGCGGGCGACTTCGGGCGGCCCTTGAGGGCGCCGGATACCGAATTGAGCACTCGGAAGCGGGTTTGTACCTCTGGGTCACGAGGGATGACCGGCGCGAGGACGGCCTCTCCGGCCCCGTCCTGGACACGGCTGGCCAGGCCGGTTCCTGCTGGTCCCTGGTTTCTGAGATGGCCCATCTGGGCATTCTGGTGGCGCCTGGCAGCTTCTACGGCGTCGCGGGCCGGGACCATGTGCGCATCTCTCTGACTGCCACGGACGAACGAATCAGCTCGGCGGCGATCCGTTTGGATCACTCGTAGACAGGGCGCCAGATGGTGTTCGACACTTGATTTCAGGTCTCCCACCGTCTTTTGCTGGAGTAACCTCACCGAAAGTGCATGACCCGGCAATGGAGCCGGCATACAAGGAGGTCAACTACTTCATGAGTATCGACACAGCCGACGCGGTTCTTCGC
>JBDTWH010000002.1:0-30764 GCA_040006795.1 Actinomycetota bacterium
CTCTACGTCGTCGACAACTGCGCAAACGGAGAAGGCAACATGTTCGGCGTCTACCGAGACCCCATCTCAATGTTCGACGGGCTCATCAAACAGGACGCGATCTTCACCGTGCCCGGCTCCGCACTCAAGGCTGCACGCGACCAGGAGATGCAGTCATGACCCGCATGATCGAACGCTGGTTCCCCTGCACGGAGGTCAGCGACGCCTCCAAGAGCGGCTGGGGGAGCGGCAAGAGTGAGAAGGCATTGTTCACTTGGTTCGCTGCCCGCCCAGCCGCACAGGCGAGGGCGGCAGTGCTCACGAGCCTGCTGCCCTGGCCTGATGACCAGGCGGAGCAGCGCCGACTTCAGGACCTGGTGCGCCGAGCCATGAAGGACCGCGATGGCGCTTCAAACGAGATCGTCGCCGAGCTGAAGCGAACGTACCCATCCGGCGCCTCAATGCTCGACCCATTCAGCGGGCGGGCCATGATTCCAGTGGAGGCCGCCCGTCTCGGCCTTGACGCACATGGAATCGACTACTCCCCGGTCGCGACCCTCGCGGGAAGCCTCCTTGCCGACTACCCGCTCCGCGACTGGTCTGCCGAACCGGAACTCCCATTCGGAGAGATGTCGCTCGATGTAGCCGGGCGGTTGCTGATCGACACTCGAAAAATTTTGGACGAGATCGGTCGGCGCTACGCCCGCGTCATGCGTGATGCCTACCCGCCGCACAACGGCAAACAGCCCTGGGGGTACATCTGGGCGACCACATTGCCTTGCCAGGAATGCGGGCGACGTTTCCCGCTGACGGGTTCACTCGTTCTCCGCCACCCGCTGCCGGCCAAGAATGACGCGGGCCAGAGCTATCGAATCGACGTGAACCGCGACTCTGGCACCTTCCACGCTGTCGTTCACAGTGGTCCACCCATAGGTCAGCCCAGCCTGGTAGCAACCGTGAAGGCGGGCAAAGCAGTGCGGGGCAAGTCGGCAGTCTGCCCATTTTGTGAACATGTTCACCCCAAGGCTCTGCACACTCGCCTCGCCGCCGAGGGGCTCGGGCTGGATGCACTTCTGGTGGCGGCGGACATCGACCAGACCGTCGGCAAGTTCTTCCGGGAACCGACCGAACAGGAAGTGCTGGCTGTCGAGGACGCCGCGAAGGCCCTACAGCTCGAACAGGGTTTCTCCCCGATGCTCCCTGCGGTACCTAACGAACGCATACCTGATGGCAACAACGACACGGTCCGGGCGTCGGCGTACGGAGCGAAGAACTATGGCGAACTTTGTAATGCACGCCAGACTCTCGGGCTGGTGCGGCTTTGTCGGGTGATCGCCGACATGGGGGCTGAACTCGTCGCCAAGCACGGCGTCAGCAACGCCTACGCTGCCGCGCTCACGGGCTATGCCGCGTCTGTCCTCGTCCGGAAGATAAAGCGTTCCACGCGGGGGGCCAGTCTCGATCCCAACAGGCGCCCAGGCAGCAATCGCGTGATGATCGGGCACATCTTCGTGAACGAGGCGAGTGTTGCCTTCTCATACGACCACTTCGAGACGGCGCTGGGTGATGGTCCAGGGACGTGGCCCTCACTTGCAGATAGCACGATCGCAGCCCTTCGCAATCAGGATGGTCGTCCCCGAGGAACAGCGGCCCACATCAGTCGTGGGACAGCGGTCGAGCTGCCGATGAAAGACGCCTCTCTGAGCGCCGTCATTACGGACCCCCCGTACGACAACATGATCGACTACTCCGACGCATCCGACCTGTTCTACGTATGGCTGAAACGCGCGTTGAATGGCACGCATCCGTGGTTCGGTTTTACGGCAGATCCGAACGGTGTTCAAGAGAAGGCCGACGAGGTGATCGTGAAGCGGGGCGGAACCGCGAACAACGACCATAGGACACGAGCGCACTACGACTCGATGATCGCAAAGGCTTTTGCCGAAGCCAGACGGGTGGTGAAGTCGGACGGTGTCGTCACGATTGTGTTCGGTCATGGTGACCCAGAAGTGTGGCACCGCCTGCTGGGTGCGATCACCAGTGCTGGTCTCGTCCTGACTGGATCATGGCCTGCCAAGACGGAGAGCGGTGGCGGTGCTGGCTCCGCCAACATCGTCACCACGTTGACCATGTCTTGCCGTCCCGCACCACAAAATCGTAAGCCCGGCCGTGCCAACCTCGTGGAAGCTGAAGTGAAGCGGGAAGTTAAGGCGCGTGTTCCCTTGTGGGAAGCCGCAGGTCTCGCCCCGACGGACCAACTGATGGCCTCGGCCGGTCCGGCGATGGAGGTTGTTGGCCGCTACAGCGAAGTCATCGACAATCTCGGCGAGCCAGTCGAACCTGACAGGTACCTCTTGGTCGCCCGACGCGCGATCGAGGAAGCTGCATCCATCGAGGTCGACCATCTACCCCTGGAGACATTCGATGCGCGAACCCGGTTCGCGTTGTCATGGGCTCGGCTTTACGGGCGAGGTGTCGCAGCCAAGTCGGAAGCACGCTGGCAGGCGCTGGCCTCGGACCTCGACCTGGACGCTTTGAAAGGTGTCCTCGTCGAAGCCGACAAGGGTGTGCGGCTCTCCCCGGCGACAGGTCACAAGGGAGAGATCGACGCGACCTCTGCGGTCGTGGACGTGGCCTTGGCGATGGCGAAGGCGTGGCCCGAGGGCCTTGATGCGGTCGGAGAAGTCCTCGCCGCGTCACAACGCAGCCTCGACGACCCGTACCTGTGGGCGGCGATGGGGTTCCTGTCATCAAAACTGCCAGAGGCGGACCCTGATGCCGTTGCGTGGACCGGGCTGGTCCGGGCGAAGCGAGGCATTGGTGCCGCGACTCGTGAGGTCGTTACGAACAAGAAGCGTGCCGATGAGGAAGCTGACGACTTGTCGCGTCAGGGAAACCTGTTCGAACAACTCGACCTGAAAGTAGAAGGTCAACTCGACCTGACAGACGAAGGAGAAGGCCAGTGAGCCGGGCAACAGTGACACCGTGGTGGGAAGCCCTCAAGATCAGGGCGGAGATTGTTCATTCCTCGGGGCAGATCGACGACCTGCAGATGTCACTGTTCCAGGCCGTCCACGCGGAGGGTGACGACAAGCCGCTGTACGCGAAGGCGTCGTACTACGGCGAGATCACGCATCCCTCGCCGCAGTTCATCCAACTGCTCGCCAACGTGGCCGTCCGGCTGGCTGGTGGGGCAAACTACACCGCAGCCCCAGCATTGTGGCGTCTGGACCAAGCCATGGGTGGAGGAAAGTCTCACGGTCTCGTCGGCCTGGATCATCTGGCTGCCAGTCCTGCGGAGCTACGAGCCACGGACGTCGGTCGTCAAGCTTTCGCCGAGGCGGAACGGATGATCGGCGCCAAGATTCCATCTGATCTGAACGACCCACAGGTTGTGGTCCTCGCCGCCGACAACATGACCGCCGGCAAGGGCGTCTACGACCTGGACGGACCTGCGGTCACGTTGCATGAACGCTTCCTGTGGCGGCTCTTCGGCGGCGACCGCGCCTTGTACGACCGCTACAAGGACCACTACGCCGACAAAAGCAAGATCATCGACGCACTTCGGGCCGTGAACCGGCCGGTCCTGATCCTGGTGGACGAAATCATGGACTACATCCGGCAACTGTCGGACAGTGCCCTGAGCGACCTGGCCGTCAAAGACATGGCCTTCCTCCGGGCGCTCCTTGACTCGGTAAACGACGTGCCACACGTCGCGATGGTCCTTGTCATGATCGCCTCCGAACGCGACAACATGGACCTTGACACCGCCGGACAGTCCCGGCGTGCCGAGATCGACCAGCTTCTGGTTCGAAACGGCAAGCCCGCCACCATCAACGACAACAGCGACTTCGCTGCCATCCTTCGTCGCCGCCTGTTCGAGACGAACCCTCCGGCCGAGGTGGTCACGGCGACCGCTAAGGCGTTCGCCAACTCGATGACCGGGCCATGGAAAAGCAAGGTGTACGAGGTCCTTGGCTCTCGCTGGGTTCGCGAGTGGGAGGAAGAGGTCGACCGCTGCTATCCCTTCCACCCACAACTGATCGCACTCGCGGAATTGGAATGGGCCAAGCTGTCCGGTTTCCAACGGGTCAGGTCAACCATCCGGATCTTCGCGGCGACCGTGTACACGCTAAGCCAACGCGCCAAGAGTGACGACTGGGCCCCGCTACTCATTGGCGCCGGTGACCTTCCCTTGTCTGAGGCGAGCGTGCGCGAAGCGGTCATCGGGTCTGGCCTCATTAGTGACGCCCGCACCCAGTCGAACTACCGCAGCCTTGCCTCCGCCGACATCGTCAGCGGCGACGACACCACGGGGGCAGCTCGCACATTGGACCTCGAGCGCAAGCGGCACGGTTCCCTCTTCGCCAACGTCAACCCTCGAGCCGCCGAACGGGCCGCCACGTGCCTGTTCCTATGTTCCGTCGTCGGGTCACGAGGCGGAGGCCGTCAGGGTGCCAATGAGCCCGAGATGAAGGCGGCCATGTTCGTACCGGACGCCGCTTTCGGCATGGCCGACGCCGACTCCGTCCTCAACGACCTGAAGGACATCGACGGTGGCGGCCTCGCCTCAATGGAAATCATCCCCGGCAAGGGAGGCCAACCTCCCCGCCTGTTCATGTCAACCCGACAGACCCTCAACATGCTCTTCCGTGCCGCCCGCGCCACGATCGGCGACGACGAGCGGGACATCGTGCTGGCGCGGACCGCCGAACGGCTCATGAACAGCGGGCCGTTCAAGACGCCATTGTTCGTGCACGCTGACCACGCACGTGGACCTCGCGCCGTGCTGGAGACGGCTGGAATTGACGACGCCCGCTCCACACGCTTGGTTGTACTCGATCCGGGCCAGTTCTCGCTTCTGAACGGCATCGACAAGGACACCCGCGCAGCTATTCGGGCAGCGATGGGGATCGGCTCAGACAAGATGCCCGTCCAGTGGGCGTCCTCGGCGATCTACGCCATCGTGAACACCCAACGTCGTGCCGTCGCACGTGGCCAAGCGGTCACCTACCTTGCCTGGGACCGGGTGTCAGACATGGCTGACGTCAAAGCGGACCAGGAACTTCTCGACACTGCCCGCAGCGAGAAGGCCGAGGCCAAGCGAAACCTGGAAACTGCTGTCAAGCGCGCTTACCAGCACGTGATGTACCTGGACATGGGGGAGGACGCAAACTCGGGCGACCCGCGCGTTGAGAAGACGATCACGTTCGAGCAAGAAAACCAGACATCCCTGGACGGCCAGACCGTTTGGTTGGCCCTTGTCGAAGCCAGCAAGGCTTTTGCCGCCGGCACGTTTAGCGGCAAGGCGTTGGTGCACAACCTCGTTGAGAACGACTACGACAGGCCGCTCGACGAGGTCCGGGACCTGTTCTGGAATGCACCACGAATGCCCCTCCTGCCCGGTGGTGACGCGGACCTTCAACGTGCCGTCTACCAGGCGGTCATTGATGGATCCGTGCGCCTCATCGGAGCTGACAGCACTGAACGCCACGTCACGAGCGCAAGCGAAATCGGAGTCGGCCAGTCCGGCCTGCGCCTCGCGAAACCCATCCCGGTCGAGGAACCAAGTGGCGGGACTGGTGGCGGTGGCGGGACTGGTGGCGGTTCGGGTTCGGGTGGCGGTGGCGGGACTGGTGGCGGATCCAAGGTCTCCGTCTTGGAGAAGCAGATCTCCTTCGCACTTCGGAGCAGCCTGTCAGTCGAGTCACGCGACCAAGTGCGTGCGCTGCTGCTCGCACTCGGCGACCGCGTGGACGACGAGAACGTGTCCTACGCCGAAGTCATGATCAAGATCCGCATCAACGAGGCCGTGGCTGACGAACTTGCCGACCTCGCTCGGCAAACCGGTGTCACCGTCGACATTCGCGACGTCTAGCTGCGGCGCCTGCCGTCCGTCTCTTGGGTATCTGCCCGTCACGGACGACGACGCTGGGCCGTGAGGGGACGGAATTGAGCGGCAGGGAGGGCCGGCTGCCGACTGCACCCGTGGCGTACAGGCAAATGCTCACGAAGCCGATATAGACGGTATGCACTCCTATCGCGCGTTGGCAACGACCGGGCAGATAGCCGCAGCAGTCATGGTGCTGGCTGCTTGTGGCGCTAGTGGCCGTCCTACTTCAGAGGTTCGGTTATCGCCTACCCCTACCTTCACGGCGGCTACCGTGCTGAACGACAAAGTGATGAGTGGAACAGTTGCGCTGCCCATATATGACGACGCTCGCGGCGGTCAGACTGATGATGACATGCCTGACGGCTCTTGCGGCGGTAGCGGGGCCTACGGCGGATTCGTCCAGAATGCCGGTATCACCATCACTGATGATGCCGGAACGAAAGTTGGTCTCGGTGTGCTCCCCGCTGGGGTAAGACAGCCTTCTGACCTTCCCGCAACGAGGGTTTGCCTCTTCAAATTCACGGTGGCGAGCCTGCCCAGCAGTGACTTCTACGGGGTGCAAATCGGCGACTCACCAGTAATCACCATCCCATCGGATCGAATTGGTCAGGTGTCTCTTGGCTTTAATGCGGTCGTGGATCCAACCAGCGGTCTGCTGCTGCTGCCGTCATGATCGACCAAGCGACATCCGGACTGTCGGTGCTCACGCCGATGATTACCGCGTGAGCGAAGACGCAGAACCGCAGGTCCTGGACGATGTTGCCCAGATGCTTCAGATTGGTGACCTCCGGCCAAGCCGGAACCGTGTCACCTCGGGTATCGAGGAGACGGTGCGTGCTCACTTTGTGAAGGCGGGCTACGCCGTGCCGGAGGAGAAGATGGCCGTGGTGTGCCGTCATCCCGACCCGAAGCATAAGTACCTGTCTCTAACTCCGGACGTCGTGCTCGTCGAGCACAAGATCGCTGTTGAAGTTGATCCCTGCGGTGTGTGCGATTCCTCGAGGGGCACCACGCACCGGGGAGAAGAGGGGAAAGACCGGATCCGTAACGACCTGTTCAACGAAGCGGGTTGGACGGTCATCCGGCTCCGGTTGGGGGCGACGAAGGGCATGCATATTGGGAAACGCGACGTCGTGGTCGAGTCCTCCGGCTTCACGGCGGCCGCTCAAGTAGCTCTTCTGGAAGCTGTTGACGACGCGATCAGCAAGCGACGTGCCAGAGTCCGCGTCGTCAAGAAGGGCGAGTCGCCAACCCCATCCAAACGCAAGTTGCACGTCATGAGAATCACGCCGTTCAACTACGCCGATGGCGGGCACATTTTCTCCTGGTACCCCTTCCTTGAAACCAACGAGAAGGAACCGATGCGCCTGGCCATGGACGGGCGCTTCCTGTACACCCACCAGGGCATGGGATTCGTTGCCGAGGTCAGACTCCACGAACTCCCCTTGGACCAATGGCGCGAGCACCTCACCGACTTCCTCCGGGATGTCGATCCACAACAGCTCGGCACTACGAAGTGGCCCTGGGGTGAAACTCTCTTCGTTTCTGCCATCGAACGGACCGACGGGAACGAGATCGTCGAACAGTGTGAGCGCAAGACCAGCATCGACAAAGCCGCATTCGCCTTCACCACCAACTGTGATGCCCTCGCCCGTTGGGATGCCGGAACTCTCCTGGACGATGCGCAGGCCGTCATCGCACGCCTCCACGACGACGCGATCTCAGCCGGCTACCGAATCTTCGCAGTCGACCGGTTCGACGGCAGGTATGGCCCCTACCAGAAGATCGTCGTATCGCGTGTGCCCCCAGCCGCAAAGTGACCCGACCACGAGACCTACCGCCACGTGACCGTCCCCGCAGGTGAGCATGGCCTGCGCCATCCTCACTGGTGCCTCGACAAAGGCGCCGGCAACTGTGCCACCCCACCCGCCGGATACACGCCACCCAAGCCACCCGAAACCACCGGTCGACCCACCGGTGGTTCCATCAGCATTGGCGACGCAGTTCGAATGATGACCCAAGGCCATGGGCGACTGACCGATTCGAGCAGCGGTACAGCAGTTTCCTATAACCGCCTCAAATCTCCTATAGTCGCGTTCCGCTGCAGGCCCGGCAGCGTGGCGCCGGTTGACATGGACACACGGGAGGTCGTGGGTGCGGATGTCGCTCGTTGCGGGACGAGAGACCCCGGCGCGGCGCAGGAGTGACAAGGGTGTTATCGAACACAGTTGCGAATTACAGAATGAATGTTAGACTGGCAAAAGTTAAGGCCGGTTCGTTCGTGACTGACCTTCAAAACCCGAAGGTGGACCATGAGCATTGTCGAGTCGGACTCGTCTCCGCTGTCTGAAGAGCAGTGCCGCGAGATCATCACCCCGCACATGGCACGCCTAGCGGCGGCTGTGGAACAAGGCGTACGACAGTGGACGGACGTGCAACTCGACCCCAATGTGCCCTCGCGGTTCAAAGCAGGTCTGCTCCAAATCGGAAACCGCTCGAAGTCCAGCCTGATCAGCGACTGGGTCCGAGTCGCCGTCGAGACCGAGTTCGCCGACGTCCCGCATGTCCTGGTGCGCCGTAAAGGACAGATCTTCTACCTCGTGGTGGATGGTCGTGTCGCGATTGAGTTCAAGAAGTTCAGCGGCCCGAGTTTGACGGTTAGCCGGAACCGGACCTACCGCCAGGTCAACATCACCGGCCAGACGCAGCTCGTCGCAGACGCAGAGGTCACCCCCACATGGCTGACCGTTGGTTACCTCTTGGACGCGACCGGCCTTGGCATCAAGAAGATCGCTGCCGCCTGCCGGCTCGGCCTGGAATTGCAGTACTCGTTCGACCTCGAGACCACCGCTGACCTCCTCCCCTTCACGGTCCTGCCCGACCACGCGGCCGCCGATGAAGAACGCGGCCTGATCATCCGCCCGGCGTCCGGTCAACCGGGCGCTGCCACCGGAACCCACAAGTAACAGAAAGCCGAACAGCAGTGAACCCAGACATGCTCGTCGTCGCACGCGAGTCCCGTGGCCTCACCCAGGGACAACTCGCCGCCGCATCAGGCGTGCCGCAAGGAACCATCTCCAAAGCGGAGAACGGGCTGATCGCCATCGCCGAAGAGAAAATTCAAGCGCTCGCCGACGAACTCCACTACACACGGGACGTCCTCGACTGGGACGCCCAGGTGTACGGCTTCGGCTCATCCAGCTTCTACCACCGCAAACAGCAAGCCCTCCCGCAAAACCGGTTGAAGCAGATCCAAGCCACATTGAACTTGGCCCGGCTTCGCACCAACCTCCTGACCAAAGGGCTAGACATCGAGTCGCGCTACTCCTTTGAGCCCTTCGACCCCGACGACTACGAATCGGCACAGCACATCGCCCGAGCGGTCCGAGCCATGTGGCAGGTGCCCATGGGGCCAATCCGCGACATGGCACGACTCATCGAGAACGCTGGCGGTGTCGTCATCCGTACAGACCTCGACACTCACAGGATCAGTGCAATCAGTCATTGGGTTCCCGGCGAACGACCAATCTTCGTGTCCAACGCCTCCATGAGCGCCGACCGTGAACGCTTCAGCCTCGCCCACGAAGCGGCACACATCCTCATGCACGAACGCCCCCGCGCCACCCAGGAAACCGAAGCCGACGAGTTCGCCGCCGAATTCCTCATGCCCGCCACTGAGATCCGGCCCCAACTCGCCAACGGCATCGACCTCGGCCGCGCCGCACAGCTGAAAACCTACTGGCGGGTGTCCATGAGCGCGATCATTCATCGGGCCCGCGACCTCGACTGCATCACCGCCCGCCGCGCCAAGAGTCTCTACATCCAGATGAGCCAACAAGGCTGGCTCAAGAAAGAACCCGTCGAGATTGAACGCGACCAAACCAGGTTCCTCACCGGAGTCGTCAACGCCCAACTTCACCAAAACGGCTACACCGTCCAGGAACTCAGCAAGCTGACCGGCGTCCTGCCGGACGAGTTCACCCGCCTCTACCTGCCCGAACAGCAAACCCGTCTCAGTCTCGTCACCAAGGAGTAGATCATGCCCAAATCAGCTGGGCGCAGCGTGAACCGCAGCACCTCCAACGGAAAATTCGTCAGCAAAGCAACCGTCGCCCGGTCGCCAGGCAAAACCGTCACCCAGCATGTCGGCGGCAGCAAGACCGGCCAGACCGTGACCCGCTCCGCCAGCAGCGGAAAGTTCGTCACCAAGGCCGCCGCCAAACGCAACCCCGGCGGCACCGTCACCGAAAAGCACTAGACGGCACGCGACGGCGACACTGACCGCACATGCCAAGCACACTGCAGGCCATCCTCGTCACAATCCTGGCGGTCCGTCCTGGTGCGCTTAAACGTGGGGCTTCGAACAGCAAGCAGGTCGAACGCAAACCTTGGGTCACCCTTCTCACCCGACCCTGTGCACAGCCCGAACTGTCGGATGCCACCTTCCCGGCCGTAAGTAGCTCTAGTTGTGGGAGGTATGACCTTCAAAGGTGTATGCACAGGACAACGAGTGCGCGATCCCAATGACGCCTGGATCTAGTCCCCGTGGACTGTCGTGCCGGACCCCTACAGTCTGGCTCACCGGGGTCGAGCGAAACTACTAAGGAGCAGCAGTGGCAGTTCTAACTGAGCAGTTCGATGACGCGCTGACGGCCATCGAGCCTGATGCGGACGCGACCAACGCAAAGAAGGCGCACGAGCAGGTTCGGGATGCCTTGAAGGCAGACCCGTCGTTCAGCCAGTGGGGTTTGGAATCCATCTTGATCGGCTCCTACATGCGTCACGTCTCCATCAAGCGAGTCAAGGACGTAGACGTCTTCTGCAAGCTGCTCAAGCTCCCGAGCAGTTACAACCCAGTGGAACTGCTGCAGCACACGCAACGCGTTCTCGACAAGGCATTTCCCCCGAGGAACGGCCAGCCTCGAACAGAGATCCAGGGTCGTTCGGTCAAGGTTGAATTCCCTGAGTACGACGAACTGCACGTGGACGCTGTACCCGCACGTCCAGCCGATGCCGTTTGGGAGATCCCATGCAAGAATCCTGGCGATGGCTGGGACCAAACCAACCCTGAGCATTTCTCGATTTTGTCCTCGCTGCGCAACGACGAGTTCGGTACCATCTACGTCCCAGTCGTAAAGCTCGTACGTCAGACCAGGCGGGCGCTACTGGGGTTGGCGAAGCCGGGCGGCTTGTTCGTCGAGGTGGCTGCCTACCACGCATTTGATGCGCATCCACGGCCAGGCGGCGCCGGCGCCTACACCTCGACGGCGGCGTACTACGCAAACACGCTCAGGGTGATGGCCGACGCCATACGAAATCATGCGAACGGCACGCAGCCACTCGAGAACCCCGCAATGCCCGGTCAAGAGCTTCGCGTTCGAGCAACCGACGAGGAGTGGGCCAACATCACCACCAAGTGGGAAGAGGCATCTTCCAAGGCAATGGCTGCGCTTGCCAGCCAACAAGACTGCCCGGCAGCGAAGACCTTCCGTGAGCTCCTCGGGCAGGACAGCCTCGGCAGCTGGGTTTTCCCTTTGCCATCGGGCTGCAACCCGGATGGCACGAATCGGGCCGTTGTGGTCATGCCCGGTGCGGACCGACTCCCATCGAAAGAGTCGCCAACCTTCGGATGAGCGATCTCAAGGCGTCAGTCGACGCAACCATCAGGCGGTTCGACAATGCGTTGAACGCCAGCGGCTTCGAGACGATGAGCCATGGCGACAACCCGAAGGACTGGCAATGGCAGGGAAATCTCCCCGGTTCGTCTGAGGCGGTCACGGTCAAACTGCCCGAGGGCTTCCCGTTCATGCCGCCCCGCGTCACGCTTCCTAAACGTGACACGGGCAACTCCTGGCACGCCGAATCCGATGGTGCGCTCTGCCTATGGGACAGTCATGCAAGTGGTTCATTGCCATGGCTGGATCACAAGCAGTTGCTAGAACGCACTCAAGAATGGGTGACGAACGAGGACGAAGGCTGGGTGAAAGACAGTCCCGACCTTGACCTTGAGCGGTATTACTCGTCGTGGATCGACGTGGACGGCAAGGTGCCACTCCTCGTGGTGAGCGACTGGGACAAGATTGCAGAACGTTGGTTCATGCTGCGGGGGGACATCAGCGGTCGCATCGAACCGGAGGGAAGGCCTCGAACCAGCTACATGGTCCTGCGTAGCAAGAACCGCACCCACATCCAAAGGTTTATGGTCGGCCGAGCGCTGAACCTTGGTGAGCTTGCCGGGCCACGCGTGACTCGTGAAGAACTGCTCCAACGGTTGGGAACGTCGCGCACAGGCGATGCGCGAGAGCTTCTACACAAGCGTCAACTCGTCGTAGTTGCTCGCTACACCCGTCAAGGGCTGCCTGCCTACGTTAGTTTCGTCCTGAGCTCCACCCAGTCCGGGGTCGACGGGATCTTCGTGATTCCAACAGCGGAATCACGACCTGAGGTCCTGACTCTCAGAGGGGGCAACAACCAGGACATCCTCTCGAAGAAGCGCGTTGCCGTCGTGGGGGTGGGTGCAGTCGGATCCTTCCTGGTCGACCAACTCGCGCGCAGTGGCGTTGGCCACCTTCACCTTGTTGACTACGCCAAACTCAGGCCGGGGAACGTCATTCGACACTTGTCGGGTCAACAACTCGTGGGCGCCTCCAAGACCGATGCGGTGATCGCCCGAATCACAGGCGACCGATGTGGGGGCCCAGAGTTCTCGACCGCCCCATTCACTACCACCGTTGATGACACCCAGTCCCTCCTTACTGAGTACGACCTTGTCATTAACGCCACAGGCGATCGCTTGACCCAGCAGCTCCTTCAGTTCAGCGCCGAAATTCTGGGAAAGACGTTCCTCCAAGTTTGCGTAGAAGGACACGGACAGTTCGCCCGCGTCGATGTGTGTCCACCCCTAGACGGCGCCCCACCCCTCACATCGGATGGTCTGCTACCTGTTGACCTCACCCTTCGCGAAGGTGGCTGTGGTGATCCCATCAGCCCGACCCCACCTAGTGTTTGCATCGAGGCTGCCTGCATGGGAGCTCGGCACGCGATTGGACTGCTCACCGCCCGACCTTTGCACCCTGCTGGCGAACGTCGCCCAATGGGTCCGACATGAGCGGCACCACTCTCAGCGTCGTGCTCGCAGACTCGGCCAAGCACCTTATTCAGGCCCTCGCCGTCGAAGCATGGCCGCGTGAAACAGGCGGAATTCTCCTCGGTAACTATCCAGGCGGGCAGATCGCGATCACCCATGCCGTCGGAGTTCCAGACCCTCGTGCCACCCGCGTCCGCTACCGGCGTGACGCTGGGGCTGCGGCCCAGGCCCTCGACTTGGCCCGCCAATCCATCGGGGACCCCAGCGTTGGCTACGTCGGGGAGTGGCACAGCCACCCAATCCCCTCCCACCCGAGTGACACTGACCGGAACGCCCTGCGCCAACTCGCAACACATAGCGCCAGCGCCCTCATTCTTCTCGTCGCCGCCAGAACCGGCAAGGGCTTCGCAATGCATCCCGTCATAGCCCTACCCAACGGTGACTCCCATGACGCCGTCCCGATGGTTCCCACGGCGGAACTGCCGACTTCGCCACTCCAAACTGAAGGAAGAACATGACGGACGACGTCACGCCCAACAAGCTTGACCTGCATGAGGCATACCTCCAAAAGCAGAAGCATCTCATCGGAGCCCTCGAACTCACGCCCGCATTCACATCGCACCCAGGTACGGTCGGCGAGGAGACCGAGGCCAATTGGATCAACATGCTCACCGAGTTCTTGCCGGGTCGCTACCAAGTCTCGTCCGGTCAGGTGGTCGACCACACTGGGATGCTCAGCGACCAGATCGACGTCATGATCCACGACCGTCAGTACTCACCCCTCTTCTTCCAGGGAAATAACGGCACGATCATTGTGCCCGCCGAGAGCGTTTACGCCGTGTTCGAAGTCAAGCAAGAGATCAACAAAACGTTGAGTGACTACGCCGGCGCGAAAATCGAAAGCGTGCGGCGGCTCAAGCGAACCTCGGTGCCCATCCGGCACGCTGGGGGAGTCTTCGAGCCACAGGCACCCAAATACATTCTGGGAGGCATGCTCACCACCCGAAACGGGTGGGCTGATCTCAAGGGCGACGCCGCAGTCAGGCAACTCCGTGCGCTCACCGGCAACCGCCGCATCGACATCGGTTGTGCGCTGCAGAGCCTGTCCTTCGACATGCCCGAGGATCGGGAGTTCGACCCCGAGTACAGCACTGCGGAGACGACACTGATCTTCTTCGTGCTGCGCCTGTTCCGACGCCTTCAGGCGATGGGCACCGTCGTAGCCGCTGACGTCGACGCTTACGCCGAACCAACTCGTGGTCACGCAGTTTGAGGATGATAGACGTGTGACACTCGAAGTGACACTCGCCTGAGAATCGACAGCTGATGACGAGTCTCACTTTCGTGTCACCGTATTCTCACTGATTTGGCACCGCGTTCTCACTGATTTGGCACCGCGTTCTCACTGATTTGGCACCGCGTTCTCACTGATTTGGCACCGAGATTCGACGTGGATGGTGCTGTGATCACAGTTGTGGGGCACCCCGTTCGGGGTGCCCCACAACTGTGTCGAGGGTTGGTGAGGACGTGCTGGGTTGGAAGTCGGGAAGAGCAAGCCGCAACGACTCGGTTGGTTCGAACCGCCCCGGCGAATCACCGTTTTGAACGCAGTCGAGGTTCTTTAGCCCGCCGATGATGATGCGTGATGTGTTGCTCAGGACGTTCTCGAGCAGTGTGCCGTTGACCATCCCCTACCGGGCCAGAACGCAGACCCATCGGCGGCATGTCCGGATGCTGTCAGGCGTGCGCGGTGTGGTGCGGGTGAAGACGGTCAGAACCAGTGCAGGCAGTGGGGGGAGCGTTCGGTGCGGAAGAGGGCGTCGGCCAGGGCTGCCGCGGCCTGGTGGTGGGCACGGATGTGCCCGGCACGCACGAGTGTGCTCGGGGCAGTGCCACCGAGGTAGACCGAGCCCAGGTCGCTGACGTCGAGGGACAGATCGGGCTCCCGGTCCGTGGGGACGCAGTCCGCCTTGCCGCCCCGAACGGTCAGGAGGTAGCGGTTGTGCTCGCCGAGGAACGGGTCGTCGACGTCCAGGACGAGCTCGCCGTCCATGAACCAGCCGCGCGCGATCAGCGCACGCGGAACGTCCAGCAGCCGCAACCAGAGCCAGACTCCGTCGTTGCTCACCTCGGCGGCATCGAAGTCGGCGAGCTGCCAGGGCAGCGGGTGATCGGGCGGGAAGCGCTTGAACACGCACTGGGTGACCAGGTCGTGTCCGAGCACGAACCGGGCGAGGGCAGTGAAGACGGTGTCGTCGGTGGTGATGGTCTCGTCGACCGTCAGGGTCTCGCCGTCGATCGAGTAGCTGGCGTACCCATCCGGGACACCGTCGGCGTCCCGGTGGACGGCGACGTAGCGCGGCGTCGGAGTGACCGGGGGCGCTCCCGCGCCCAAGGCCCACCATCGGTGCGGACGGCCCAGCGCGCCGGGTTGGGTACGGCGGTAGCGGTCGTAGACCTGTTCGAGGACCTTGCCGCACTCCGCGCGCCGCAGCACCTCGACCGAGCCGGTGTGCGAGCTTGTCGCTGAGGCGTCGGTCGTTGCGCGCGCCCTCGGTTGGGCGAAAGCGGCCCGGTGGCGCTGCAGCGTCAGCCACCGGGTGTAGGTCGCCATTCCGTAGCCGAACCGCTGGTAGATCGTGTCCTCGGTGGCCAGCAGTACGGCGAGAAACTCCCCTCGGGCCCGCAGCTCGGCGAGCTGGTGCCGCATCATCGCGGTGAGTACGCCCTGGCGTCGGTGGGAGGGCAGGACGCCGACGGCGCTCACCCCGGCGGCTGGGGCGATGACCTCGCCGGGCAAGGTGAGTTCGAACGAGTACGCGGCGGCGGTTCCGACGGGCCGCCCGTCCGCCGTGAAGGCAAGCAGGCTGCGGTCCATCTCGAGCGCGGACCACCAGAGCCCGCCGCCATCGGTCGGCGTTTCCGGGAACCGCCCGAACGCGGCATGAACTGTGTCGACGAAGACGCGGAGGTCCTGGTCGGTCGTGGAACGGATCTCCATTGCTGCTTC
Source organism: Actinomycetota bacterium (assembly GCA_040006795.1). Taxonomy (GTDB): domain Bacteria; phylum Actinomycetota; class Actinomycetes; order Actinomycetales; family Dermatophilaceae; genus UBA4719. Next base: position 15,970 of record JBDTWH010000002.1, read on the forward strand.
TCCAGGATTCGGTGCCACGACGCGCGTGATGTCCCGCCTCCGTGCAGCGCTGACCGGTGACCAGATCGAGCGAATCGCGGCCGGGGCCCGGTGGTCACTGTACAGCCCGGCTCCCGGCAGAGCCCGAGCCCTTGGGCGTTCGCTCATCGGTCACGATCGAGCGCACGACAAGCAAGAGCGGACGTTTCGGGGATCCAGCGAGAGAGGGGATCTTCTCGCCTAGATTGGCTGGCATGGACCGTCCTTACGCGGAATACATGCCTCGGAGGTCTGGTAAGCCGGTACACGACGACGAGAGCACATCCCTCTGGTATCGGAACGCGGACGCTGATGTCGTGTCGGCGGTCCTGGCGGAGCACGGCGTGCCGGCCGTTGACCGTGGGCTCTAACACTTGCGCCCTTCGCCGAGCAGCTCATCGACGAGCAGGACCATTCTGCGCTCGAGGAGGGGGATGATGGGCGGGTGAGCGAAGTGGAGTCTGTGGAAGGGGTGCCCGGCGGCGGCGAGATTGTCGCGTTCTGGGAGCTGGCACGCAAGAGCGTGGGGCTGGGGCGGCTCCACGCGATCGTCGGGTTTAGCCCCGCAGATGACGTTGCGCCGCCGGCGTGGGCCTTCGGCGACTCGCCCCGGCTCGCGGACGAGCTGCTCGCCCTCGTGCTCGCGGGGACCAAGACGGCGACGTCGTGCGGGGCCTGGGAGTACGAGAGCGGCGACGAGATGGTCCCGCAGGAGGGTGACCTGTCGATCATCCTCGACGGGCGTGGGCACCCGCGGGCACTCGTGCGCACGACCGCGGTCCAGACGCTCCCCTTCGCAGAGGTCGATGCCGAGTTCGCCCGGCTCGAGGGCGAGGACGACCGGTCGCTCCAGATGTGGCGCGTGGGCCACGAGGCCTACTTCCGCCGGAGTCTGGCGGCGCGCGGCGCCGTGTTCGACACCACCGTGCCGCTGGTGCTCGAGCGCTTTGAGCTGAGGTACCCGCGCCCTCGGTAGCGACGTGCCCCGAGCGAGACCATCGTTGTATCGGGAACGATCCCTGGGCTAGGCCGTGGAACGGCGGCATACTGCAGTAGAGCGACCACCGTCGTGGCAGGCACGACGCGTTCTGGAATCGAGGGCTTCCATGTGGCTTCGCACTGGACTACGTCTCTGGCTGGCCGCACTCGTTGCGGTGGCCTTGCCTCTTGCCGGCTCGGGTGCGGCGCAGGCGATGGACAAACGCGAGCTCACCGTCATGACCCAAAATCTTTACCTTGGCTCGAGCCTTGAGCCGGCGCTTCAGGCTTCAGACGGCCCCTCCTTCGTGGCAGCGGTCGCGCAGATCTACGGGACCATGCTCTTCACCGACTTCCCCACGCGAGCAACGGCGATAGCGGAGACGATCGCGAAGGAACGGCCCGACCTGGTGGGGCTGCAAGAGGTCTCCAACTGGATCGCTCAGGCGACGAACGGGGCGGCGACTCCGCCGAGCTACGACTTCCTCCAGATCCTGCAACAGGCGTTGGCCGCGAAGGGCCTGCACTATGAGGTTGCATCCGTGTCACACAACGCCAACATCGGTCCAGCGCCGTTGGTCTCCCCAGCGTTCGGCTGTGGCTTTACGGCGCAGGACTGCGTCGTGACTCTGCAAGACCGTGACGTCATCCTGGTGAACACAAAAACCCCCAGGCTTCGCTGGTCGAACCCGCAGAACGGTAACTACACGGCCCAGCAGACCTTCCAGCCGCCGGTGGGTGCCCCGGTGTCGTTCGACCGCGGATGGGCTTCGATCGACGGTGTGTTTGACGGCAAGAAGTTCCACTACGCGAATACTCACCTCGAGGTCGAGGACTCGCCTGCCGTGCAGGAGGCCCAGGTACGAGAGTTTCTCGCCGGACCGGCTCGGGGCGCCGGAGCGGTCATCGCAACGGGTGACTTCAACTCCGCAGCCGACGGCACCACCACGACGTCATACGCCGACCTGACGAAGTCCTGGTTCAAGGACTCGTGGTCGGTCAATAGACATCATGCCGGCCTCACGTGCTGTCAGAACTCAACGTTGACCAACCCGGTCTCTGCGTTCACCAGCCGGATCGACTTGGTGCTCACCCACGGCGCGGTTCGACCACTGTCCTCCAAGGTGGTTGGCAATACGCCCTTCCAGGCTGCCCCGCCATTCTGGGCATCCGACCACGCAGGTGTTGTCGCCAAAGTTCGGGTGCACTGACAAAGCGGGGGGTCAACCGACGCCGTCCGGCGTCTGACTGTCGGGCCCGCCCGAGGACCTCCATGACAGAGGATCGGCAGATCCTGTTCATCCAGGGTGGCGGCGCGGGCACCCACGACGAATGGGACAACAAGTTGGTTGAAAGCCTGTGTCGGCTAGCCCTGTTCCTGCTCGTCGAGGTCGCCGGCGTGCCGTTCTACACGAAATCCTCACCAGCTGACTGGGTGGTGCAGCTGGTGTTCGGAGTGATCGGGCTGCTCGGCCTCGTGGCGTGGGTGAGTCTCCTTCGCGGACGGCGACGGGCACTCGTCGCGGCCAAGGCCTGAAGCCACCGAGGACAGCCGCCCAAGCCGTGCTGGGCGGCTCGCAGCGAGAACCCCGGCGGCCCTTATCCCGAAGCCGCTCCACTACAGGGCCGGCGCCCTGGCAACCGCGCCCGGGCGGGCTACATCTTTGGGGTACGCCTCAGGGCTGCACGCGCCACACCGGGAAGGACGCCTCGAGCACAGCGCCACCGGAGGGCGAGGGCCGCAGCGTCAGCTGCCCGCCCAGGTCACGCACGGTGTCTTCCAACAAATGCAGGCCGAGGTGACCTTCTGGTGACGGTGTGGCCTGGAGGCCCCGGCCATTGTCGGAGACACTCACGAGAAGGCGCTGGGACTCTCGACGGACCTCTACCTTCGCGGCCGTGGCCTGGGCGTGCTTGGCGACGTTGCGTAGTCCCTCGCGCACGACGCGGTGGGCAAGCCGGGCTGTGTCCACGGGGACCGTCAGGTCCGGTGCCATCTCGACCTCCACCTGGACCCCCCGCTCCATTGCGTTGTTCGCGAGGTCCTGGAGCGCCGATGCGAACCCGGTACCCTCCAGGTCGGGAGGGTAGATATCAGTGATCATCGACCGCAGGGAAGCGACGTCGTGCCTGAGGATCTCGGCGATCCTTTGGGTAATCTCGCGGGCCGAGGCGGCGACGGAGTCGTCTGCGAGCTGCATCTGCAACGTCGGCAGGGTGTAGCGCAATCCTGCAAGGTCCTGGATCACCCCTTCGTGCAGTTCCTGGGCGATCCGTCGCCGCTCGAGGTCGGATTCCAGCACCGCGTGCCGCATCCAGCTGGAGCCCTGGGCGAGCCCCCGCTCCACCCGCCGCGCCAGCAACAGCCCCAGAGGAAGTACCGCGAGCGCGAAGATCAGCAGAGCGGCCATGACGACTCGCAGGTAGTTCCCAAAGATGGTCTGCTGGTCGTGACGGATGCTGTCGCTGGAGAAATACACCTCGAACACCATGGGCTGCAGGTCCGCATCTCGGGCGCCGGCGTACACCTCGATCAGCTCGCCGGCCTTTCGCTCTCCGGCGTTCTCGGCCTTGGCCAGATGGGAGACCTCAGCTGTCACCTGCTGAGTGCCGAAGAGCTGCTCCTCGTCGTCCGTGAAGGGAAAACGCTGGCCCATGAGCTGCTTCTCGTCGGACCAGAACACCGTGCCGTTCCTGTCCCACATCTTGATGTGGATCACTGAGCCGTCGCTCATCCGCTTGTCCATCACTTCCGTCAGCTCTCTGCCTGCTCCCGGTACTTGAGCGCGGACCTTGGCGTCGATCAGCGGCCCGATCAGGTTGCCGATCGCGTATCCCTTCGATCCCGCGTCCTGCAACGCCTCCCGAGTCGCGATCCGATTGGCGAGCAGCAGCATGCCCAACATCAGCATCACTGACAGCGCAACCGTGGATATCGTGAATCGAATGATGGACTGGCGTACCGCGGACCTCTGGCGTCGATCTCTAACCAAGGTCGCCTCAGCGGTGGGGCGCAATATCATGGACGTCCTCTTTCTCGACCGATCCTCGAAAGCGCCTGGGTGACCAACTTGCTGATGAAAGTCAGAGTGGCTGAGTGCATGGTCTGCGCGCCATGCGACCTTGGCCCTAGTACCCCGATCAGGGCAGCTGAACCAGGTGTTCGTTGCCGTGGGGGTGGGCCCGACCTCGGAGGCCATCGGCCCTAGACCGGCGGGTCATCACCGGTGAGATGTCCGCGAAGATCACCCAGATATCGAGCTTGCGCTTCTGCTGGTACGCCTACTCCTTGGCGCTGGCCAGAGACCTGGACCGGCCGCGGAACTCGGCAATCACGGCTTCATCGGCCTCACGGGTGAGGGTGACGTCGGTGAGCCCACTGCGCCCGTATGTCGTCTGCTGGGTCGCGTCCGCCACCAGGACATCGCCGAGTCGGGCGACCGCCACGAAGTTGATGTCAGCCCCCGCGGCCACGGTGAGCCGGCCGCGGGAGTTGCAGGCCAGTGAGAATGCCGAGTCGGCCAGCATGAAGAGATACCCCCCGTGCGCGATCCCGTGACCGTTGACCATCGCGGGGCTGATGATCATCCGCACCCGCGCACGGTCAACCGCCAGGTCCAGGAGCTCTATGCCCAGCGAACGCGACGCCTCGTCGTCTGCCCACATCTTTTCGACGTGACGCAGATCCGTCATGACATCACCACCTGGCCGAGCGAGGAACCCGGTCGATGTCGAATGCCACGGAGTGCGGAGTCGAGCAGCCTCACCCGTGTCGGGATCACGTCGCAGCCGACCTGCCGGGCGGTCTGACCCGATAAGCGGTTTGGGGGCACCAGACCCGGTACGGCGACGAGCCAGGGAGCAGGAGCGGCGACAGGCAAGTGGCACATGTGCGCAGAGTGTAGCCAGATGTTGTCACGCGAGCAGTCCGGACGCGACGATCTCGGCCGTCGCGCCAAGGTCTGGCACCGGGCCGTTGAAGCGGTTGAAGTTTGCTTCGTGCATCAGCACCGCAACAAACGTGTTGGCGGCCGCTTTGCGCCGACCGCGGTCCAGCGCTCGCGGGCTGGCTGCCTCCATCACCTCTTCGGTGACGTCCATCAGCGCGGTGTACAGCGCACGCACGTGCTCGCCAACGTCTGGGTGAGTGCTGACCTCGCGGAAGAGGACGTCGCTGAGCACGTCCGGGTGATGACGAGTGAGGCCGATCCTCTCTGCCAGACGCACGAGCGAGCCAGCCAGGTCGCCCTTGACTGCGACCCCGGCAACGCTGAACAACGGGTGCAGGGGCAGCCGTTCGGCAAACAGTGTTCGCAACAGGTCGATCTTGCTCGGGAAGTAGTAGAAGAGCAGGCCCTTGGCCACGGCCGCCCGGTGTGCGATACGGGATGTGGGCGTCGCGTCGAAGCCATCTTCGGCAAAGAGATCTTCGGCCGCGTCCAGGATCCGTTCGCGGGCCTCACCGCGACGGCTGTTCTCGTCGTCACCCGAAGAGGTGTCGGCGCCCGTAACGGGCTCCCGGGGACTGACGGAGTCCACAGGAGCGATGGCGCGGCCACGCAGGCTGAATGATGCCGTGCGAACCCGCGCCATCGAATCCCGCCTCCTCAGAGGTGTGCCAGATCCCTACTGGGTGACAACGCCATGGGAACGCTGCTCCGAGCGGGTCATCTGTACATCCGCGGCGCCTGCCACCAGCGCCACCAGGCCAACGATCCAAGCTGTCCACGCCATCGGCCTGTAAGCGGTGGCGGTGAAGCTCATGACCCACGGCGACAGAATGAACAGCACGCCCATCAAAGCGATGAGTCCCTCGAAAGCAATCCTGCCCGGCAGAGCCAGGTCGAACAGCGCAAGAGCTGCAGTGATGACGCCCAGGGTGATCATCGTGGCAGTGCCCTTGCTGGTGTCTGTCGGATTGTTTGTCCAGATGGGGGACAGCGCCGCATAGATCCCCGCAACAAGTGCGGCCAGACCCTGAGGGTGTGTCCATTTACTCATGCGAACCAACCACCTTCCGAACTGATGGTCCGCCGTTCCGAAGACGGACCGGGCACCTCCAGTTTCACGCTGACTGACTGACCGGTCAAGATCCGAGCCGACTCATTAATGACGCTGCTGGTCAATGAGCCGGCGACCGGGTCGGTAAGCCCGGCAACGCTCAGCGACCAAGGAACCGGAGGTGCTCTGGAGGCACCACGAGTGGCTGACAGGGCGGTCAGGAAGCGGGTGGTCAGAGCACGACGGTCCGATTCGCCGCTGAGCTCGGATGTGACTCTGGTCACCAGAACCTTCGACAGGTGAGGCGTAGGGTGCACGGCAGGGGGGATACCCACGAGCTTGGATCTGCTCCGTCACCCCTGGCGGTGTGCCCGGCCCACCCGAGCGCAAGTCGCACTGGCACTTGCCGGGCACCGGAACCAGACCATCCCCCTGGCTCCGTCTACGAGGTCGGGCCCACGGGCTGTGTGAGAAGACCGGAGATGTGCTGTGGGCTTCCCGCCCGATGTCCGCTCATCGGATCAGAGACTCGTCCGCGGCGCCGTACCTCAGCTCTTTGAGCCGGGCGATCTCCTCGTCCGGAAGGTCGCGCTCGCCGCCGATCTGACGCAGCAGGTAGGTCATCTGCGCGGTGTACTCCAGACGTTCCATCGTCAGGTAGGCGGTCATCAGGTCGGGTCCCCACGACAGTGCCCCGTGATGCTCCAGCAGGCACGCGGTGTGGGTGAGCGCGAAAGGTTCGACGGAGTCGGATACGGCCTCGGTCGAGGGGGTCGCATAGGGCGCCAGCGGGACCTCGGGCATCGTGACCACCGACTCGGGCATCATTGTCGTGCGTATCGCCTCGCCCATGACCGCGAACACGGTGCCGTACAGCGGATGAGCGTGAACGACTGCCCTGGTTGCCGTTGAGACCTGGTAGATGCGCAGGTGCATCTTGATCTCTGACGACGGGCTGTATTCGCCGTGCTGCTCAAGGACGGTGCCTGCCAGGTCGACCACTGCCAGCATCGACGGCGTCAGGTATCCCTTGCTGACAGCGGTCGGGGTGCAAAGAACCCTTCCGCCGGGCATCAGCGCGGAGATGTTCCCATCGTTCGACGCCACCATGCCGCGACTCCAGAGGTTCTTGCCGATGTCGCAGATCTGCTCGCGCAGTGCCAACTCGTCGTGCACGGTGCTGTCCTCCATCGTCATGCCACCCGGTTATCGTTGCGTTGTCCGACAACCGTAGGTGTTTCACCCCGATGTCTCCTCTTCTTCCACGTTGTCGGGACAACCTCGTTCTGCAAGGGAGAGCCTCGATGGTGCGCGCGATTGAGTGGCTGGATGTTCCAAGACCGACGATCCGGCTCATCGACCAGACATTGCTCCCGGAAACTGAGCGGTATGTCGATATCACGACGGTGGACGTCCTGGTTGAGGCGATCGGCGACCTCGTCGTCCGCGGCGCGCCTGCCCTGGGGTCAGCCGGCGCGTTGGGTGTCGCTCTGGCGATGGTCCAGGCCGTTGACGAGCGTTGGGACACCGAAAGGCTCGGGACCGAGATCGACCGGATCCGTGACGCCCGGCCCACGGCGGTCAACCTCGCCTGGGGCGTCAACCAGGTCAGGGGGTCGATGGACCGGGGGACCGCGGAGGTTCTCCGGCTGGCCCTGCAGGTCCTGGCCGAGGACGAGGCCGCCAACCGTGAGCTCTCCCGGCGTGGCGCCGACTGGGTGCTTGCCCACGTGGAGAGGCAGGAAGTGCGGGTGATCACCCACTGCAATACGGGGGCGTTGGCCACCAGCGGCTGGGGCACCGCATACGGAATCATCCATGAGCTGCACAACCGCGGGCGTCTTGGACTGGTGTACGCCGACGAGACAAGGCCGCTGCTGCAAGGTGCTCGCCTGACGAGCTGGGAGCTCCTGCACGATGGGATCAAGCACGTGGTGCAGGCCGACAGCGCGGCCGCGAGCACCATCCTGCGGGGTCTGGTCGACGTGGCGATCATCGGCGCCGACCGGATCGCCGCGAACGGTGACACGGCGAACAAAGTTGGTTCGGTGGGCCTCGCCCTCGCGTGTCAGCGAGCCGGGATTCCCTTTGTCGTCGCCGCGCCGTCATCCACGGTCGACCTGAGCATCAAGCGCGGCGAGGACATCGCCATCGAGGAGCGGCACGAGGACGAGGTGCTCGGTTTCGCCGGAGTCCGGACAACGCCGACGGGCGTCAGAGGCTTCAACCCCGCGTTCGACGTGACGCCGCACGACCTCATCAACGCCGTCATCACCGAGCTGGGCATCGTCGAGACGGCGAGCCAGGTTCATCCCGAGCTGCTGGCGATCGTCGCTCACCCGGCCAGGTAGCCGCCGTCGATGGGGTAGAAGGTGCCGGTGGCTAACGACGATCCGTCGCCGGCCAGCCCACGTGCCGTCCTGGTCATGCCGTGGCGTCGTCCTCGGCTAGGGCCCGCAACCCGTCAACGTCGATCTTCTTTCCCATCCAGATCGAGACCTTGTCGGCGAGCTCCTGCTCGGCCGCCGGCCGTTCGGGGGTGGGTTTGGCCTCGGCGCTCTGCCAGCTGCGCCGGACCGCCCAGACGAGCTCTCGTTTGCGCAGGGCCTGCTGAACCCGCTCCATCTGCTCGTCGCTCGCGTCAAGGCCCCAGACCGTGCGAATCGCATCGGGGATCTCACTGCGGTAGTCGTGCCCGCCCTCGTCGAAGATGCCGGGGGTGGGCAACAGGGCGTTCTGCATGTCCAGGAAGGTCATGAAGAACGTGGTGACCGGCATCCACCGGGTGCCGCGCGGAGCGCCGGGTGGCCGCTGGTCGCTGGGGCCCAGCCAGTCCGGCCGGCGCCACAGCACCGGTGTGCCGAACTTCGGGATGGGGTCGTCGCCGTTCTGCAGGAAGAGGAACTTCACCCGTGCCTTCTCCTGCGGCGGCAGGGCGCGCCAGTCGCGGATGGCCCGGGGCAGGTAGGCCGATCCGGGGCCGACCTCGGGTGCACTCGCGACGGTTCGGGTTCCCCACAGCTCGCGCCACCACTTGGTGGAGGCCGGAGTCCCGATCCAGACGGCGGCATCCAGGCCGATACCCTCGGGACCGGTGACGCCCTGGCCGAGGAACATCTCCTCGCTGACCTGGGATCCCAGACTCTCGCCGAACAGGTAGAACTTGGGCCGATTCCCAGCCGGCATCGCCATGAGGCGCGCGACGATGCCGTTGATCAGGATGCGGGTCTGGTTGGTGGCGCCCTCTACCTGCGTGAGGGACAGTGCCGACGGGAGCACCGAGTACTGGATGCCCGCGGACGCGCAGTCGCCCCGGGTGAGGTACTCGAACGTCTCGCACGCGACGTAGTTGATGTAGCCCGACCCGGTGGGGGAGAAGATGGCGAAAGCAGACCTCTCCAGGGCGCGCGTGCGGTCGATCTCGTCCAGCAGCAGTGCGGCACGTTCCTGCGCATTGGCAGCCGCGTCGAGCGAGGAGTACACCCGGATCGGCTGCTTGGCCGGGTCGCCCATGACGTCTCTGACGGTGTCAGCGGTGAGCGTCATGGACAGCCATCGGGCGGACTCCCTGGACTGGTCGGACCACGGGATCGGCGACCCCGGACCACCGGTGACCTCCGGCAGTGACGGGGCTTCGCGATGTGTTGCCTCTATGGAGTCACCCGGCCTGGTCAGCATCCTGTTCACCAGGACCACCGCGCCCCACCCCGCGGCGCCCATGGCTCCGAACGATCCGAGCCGTCCCAGTGAGCGGTGGTCCTGAGGCGACCCCCCGAGTATGGCGGCGGCCACCCGGGCCGCTCTTCCGCTGAGCGCCGTCTCGCCGCGCGCCACCCCGACCAGTGCCGCAGTGACTGCCAAGCCGGAGGCGATTGCCTTGGCCGGTGACACCTCGCGATGCACGTTCTCACGGTCCTCACCGGTGTTGCGGCCCGTATCGGGGTCCCAGTCGTGCGCCCCCGTGCTGCTCTTACGTGGCCTGGTGACGGCATACCCGGCCGCAGCACCAAGAAAGGCCGTCCCGATTGCGACGGCCCGGCCGCCCCGCTGGCCGCGACCGAGTTCCAGGGCATCGGCGACGAGCCCGCACACGGCAGCGGCCATCGTGGTCGTCGCGCTGAGCCGGACCAGGGCACGGCGGCCCGGTTCGTGCTCCTGGGGCGGGCGGAGCCGGCTCACGGCGAGCCCCGCGAGGAAGGCCGCGCCGTCAACCAGCGCGCCGGTGGTGACACGGCTGTTCATGGAGTCGTGAGCGGAAGGCAACCGATCCGCGGTCGAGCGCAGGAACGAGTGTGCGGTCGACCCCCAGCCATACGCCGAGGCCGCGGCAACACCGGTGATGATCGCCTGGTCGCGGGTGCCGCGGGACAACAGGTTGGGTTGGTAGGACATTCCCGTGGCATACGCCCCAAGAAGAAGCCCCGCCCGTGCCGAGATGTCCAACTCCCCGATCTGGAACCGACCTCGCTTTGTCATGCCGTACATGTTGCCTGCTCGTGCGGCACGTTAGAAGGTCTTGGGAGGGTGAAAGATCGAGCGCGTGATACCGGGTTGCCAGAGGGCTCAGTCGCATCAGCCCTGGCAACGCTGCGGTGTGTCGTGGCAGTCTGGCCGGCATGGACGGGAAGAGTCATCATGAGCCGAAGCAGGAGCTCCGCGATCCTGCATCCGAGACCGGCGACACCAGGCGGATGAAGCGCAAGAAGTACGACAAGGAGCTGCGCCGGCTGCAGGTCGAGCTGGTCTCGATGCAGGAGTGGGTGAAACAGTCCCGGGCTCGCATCTGCATCGTCTTCGAGGGCCGTGACACAGCCGGTAAGGGCGGCACCATCAAGGCACTGACGGAACGTGTCAGCCCGCGTGTATTCCGGGTCGTGGCCTTGCCTGCCCCAACCGAGCGTGAGAAGAGTCAGCTGTACTTGCAGCGGTACATCTCCCACTTCCCGGCCGCCGGCGAGGTGGTGATCTTCGACCGCTCCTGGTACAACCGGGCCGGCGTGGAAAAGGTCATGGGTTTCTGCACCCCCGCGGAGACGGAAAGCTTCCTGGCTCTGGCTCCGGTTATCGAGAAGGTGATGGTCGACTCCGGGATCCACCTGATCAAGTACTGGCTGGAGGTCGACAGGGAGGAGCAGACCAAGCGGCTGGAGAGCCGGATCCACGACGGGCGCAAGACCTGGAAGCTCTCACCACTGGATCTGAAGTCATACAGCCGCTGGTTCGACTACTCGCGGGCACGGGACGCGATGATCCTGGCGACGGACACGGCCTGGGCTCCGTGGTATCTCGCGAACACCGATGACAAGAGACGTGGGCGGCTCAACATCATCAGTCACCTGCTGGCGCAGGTCCCGTACGAGCCGCAAGAGGTGCTGGACGTCAAGCTTCCGCGCGGGCAGAAGGCTCACGGCTACGAGCAGCCCGAATACCCGTTCAGGTTCATCCCCACGCCGTACTAAGCACCCACCTGCACTCGGTGGGAGCGGCACGCCATACGGGAGAGGGAGGTCGTGCCCGCGACCCGCACCGGGTCCCCCTCGTTCAAGACGGCTCCAGGGCCGAGAGCTTCGTGAGGATCTGCTTGATCGCCTCGTCCTGGACCATCAGGTGGGCCTGGATCTGCCTGGCCTCCTCCAGCACCGCCGACGCGTCGTTGTAGGTCGCCAGGGAGCGGGCGTCGGCGGCAGTGGCCTGCACGTTCTGCCCGACGATGATGATCGGCAGGAGGACGAGCTGGAGGAACGTCTGGGCGATCCACGCGACGATGATGATCCTGTCGCCGCTGTGGAACGCGGCTGGTGCGCTCACGAGGGCGAGCAGCGTGAAGATGTATGCCGTCCACATCGTGCCCACGATCAGCGTGATCTTCAGCCCGAACCTGGCGTTGAACCGCCCGATCGGGCCGGGACCGTGCATCGCTGCAACCGCCTGCGCGACCTTTGGCGGGCCGGTCTCTTCCCGTCGGCCCACATGGGGGTGCCGGACGTACTCGAAGAGATCTGACATGTGCGTCAGCCTCGCACGACGACGCCCATCGGGGCACCGCGGCGCGCCGTACCCAAGCGGGTGCCACCTGTGGCCGGCCGGAGCAGGAGCAGTCTGACGACGAGAGTCGGTGGACCTCCCGATGGGCGCCACCGGACTCTGGTCGATGTGTCCGAAAGAGCTCGGTGCGCCGGCTCCGTCGCCACGGATCGACCTACACTTGAGCTATACGAGCGGCGACCCCCGGGGCGTGCTCATCTACCGCGGCGGCACTGGCTCTTTGTGGCTGAACTGTGCAACAGAACTGTGTAGCCGAAGGGGAGAAGCGAGGCGATGGGGTATGAGCTTCACCGACAGGCCGACGCTCGGCGAGTCGATCCTGGCCCACGTGCGAGGGGTCAGATCCAGAATCCCGCTCCGCCCCGCAGACTTCGTCAAGGACTTCGTCTCAGATCCGAAGATGTCACGGCCGGCTGGCGCGGTGGCTCTCGACTTCATCTGCGACACGCACGGGGTGCTCCTGATGCGCGTGTGGATGTCTCCTCGTTCTGGGGAGATCACCTTCGGCGGTGAGGGAGTCAAGGGAGCCTGGGACAACGATCCGGGTGGACGCGGGGCCGTCGTGCTGCGGTGTAATCGGTCCGACTGCCTTCACAGCGCCGTCCTGACCAACGACTGGCTGGTGGCTACCTTCGCGCGTGTTCGGGGCGACTTCGAGGCCGGCAAGGGTCTGCCCATCGCATCGTTCTCGCTGTCGCAGGTTGGCACATCTGGCGTCTGATCCGCGTAACAAACGGCAGCACCTTCACTCTGTCCTGCCGGTGGCTGCCCGGCTGGTAGGGGGTCAGGCCAGCGGCTCGAAGGTGGCTGTGAAGTGTCGCAGTGCCGGCGGCTCGTCCACGATGCGGTAGCCCCTGAGCTCACCGGCATGTCGGGCGACGTGCTCACAGACCTCGATGACGTAGTCGATGTGGCTCTGCGTGTACGTCCGCCGGGGGATGGCCAGCCGCACGAGGTCCAGCGCGGCCGGAATCTCGGAGCCGTCCGGCTGGCGGCCGAACATCACCGTGCCGATCTCGATGCTGCGGACCCCGCCGGCCTCGTACAGGGCAACGGCGAGCGCCTCACCCGGATACTCCAGCGGCGGGATGTGCGGCAGGAGGGCCCGAGCGTCCAGGTACACGGCGTGTCCGCCGATCGGGGTCAGCACCGGCACCCCGGCTTTCACCAGCGCGTCGCCGAGGTAGCCGGTCGAGCGGATCCGGTACCTCAGGTAGTCGTGGCTGATGACCTCTTTGAGCCCCTGCGCGAGCGCCTCGAGGTCGCGGCCGGCCAGACCGCCGTACGTGGGGAATCCCTCGGTGAGGATCAGCACGTTGCGGCACTCGCGGGCCAGGTCGTCGTCATCCATCGCCAGCCAGCCGCCGATGTTGCCCATCGGGTCCTTCTTCGCGCTCATCGTCATGCCGTCGGCCAGCGAGGCCATCTCGCGCACGATGTCGGCCACCTCGCGCTCGCCGTGCCCCGGCTCGCGCTCGTGGATGAACCACGCGTTCTCGGCGAAGCGGCAGGCATCCAGGAACAGCTTCTTGCCGTACCGGTCGCAGACCTTGCGGACTGCGTGCAGGTTCGCCAGCGACACCGGCTGCCCGCCCCCGCTGTTGTTGGTGATGGTCACGAACACCACCGGCACGTCGTTCCCGCGCTCGCGCAGCAGCGACTCGAGTGCGACGACGTCCATGTTGCCCTTGAACGGGTGGTCGGCCTGGGGGTCGCGACCCTCGGCGATGACCAGGTCGACGGCCGTCGCGCCCGAGGCCTCGACGTTCGCGCGGGTGGTGTCGAAGTGCGTGTTGTTCGGCACGACCTTCCCGGGCCCGCCCAGGACGCTGAAGATGATCTTCTCGGCGGCGCGCCCCTGGTGGGTCGGCAGGATGTGCTCGAACGGGAACAGCTCGCGCACGGCGTCACGGAAGATGAAGTACGACGGTGATCCGGCATACGACTCGTCCCCGTGCTGTATCGCGGCCCACTGGTCGCGGCTCATGGCGCCGGTTCCCGAGTCGGTCAGCAGGTCGATGAGCACGTCCTGGGCGTTCACCTTGAACAGGTTGTAACCGGCGGACGCGATCGCCACCTTTCGCTGCTCCGGGGTGGTCAGCCGCAGCGGCTCCACCGAGTGGATCCGGAAGGGCTCGATGATGGTGTGATACATCGGTTCGCTCATGTCCACGATGGTGCGCCGGTACGGCACTTTCGTGAAGTCCCGTTGGCGTCTGGATCGTGGCCTGTACCTTCTGTTGGAAACGTATTCGCCGCTCAACGGGCACGATCGCAAGGAGGGTCCATGGATCGGGTTGACTGGCGTATTCTCGCCGAGCTTCAGGACGACGCCAGGCTGTCGTTCAACGAGCTGTCCCGGCGGGTGAACCTGTCGCCGCCGGCGGTGGCCGATCGGGTGCGCCGGTTGCAGGAGAGCGGCGTGATCACCGGCTACCACGCTCAGGTCGACCCGCTGCGGGCTGGCAGGGGAGTGCGAGCCCTCGTGCGGATGCACTGCTATGGACCCACCTGCATTCTCCGGGACCCGGCGGTGACCCTCTGGCCCGAGGTGCAGACGATGCACCGGGTCACCGGCGATGACTGCTCGGTGCTGCTGGTGGTGGTCGAGGACATACCTGCCTTCGAGAGCTTGCTCGACCGTTTGTCGATCTACGGGCAGTCGACAAGCAGCATGGTGCTCGACGACCTCCTCCCATGGAGCCCGGTCCTGCCCCCGGCCGCGACCGGTACGGCTTCAGCTGGTTGAACGC
>JBDTWH010000003.1:0-2951 GCA_040006795.1 Actinomycetota bacterium
TGCGGGTGCGCGTGCGGGTGCGCGTGCGGTGCGGACCGGCAGGGGCGGACGGGTGGACGACGCCATTCCGATCGTGACGGTGGGTCGCGCCGACCCCAACGCCAGCGCTTATGCGATCCAGGTCCAGGGCGTGCCGACGAGGGAGCTTATAACACGCTTCGTGGTCCTTGAATAGACCAAACTTGAGGGTGCCATCCCCAAGGATTCGTAAAAAAATGGCCAGTAGAACGTCATGGTACGATCAAATCGGGGATAGTTGTTTAACCGACGACTTCGTCTTGACGATCTCGTCTTGGTGACTGCCACATAAAGTTGGCCTTACTGGGGGATCGGGAGCATGAGCACAAACGCTACGGCTACACGCCCGGATGCCGGGACGTCAACGGTGAGCGTCCTGGTAGTTGACGATCACACGACCTTCTCGGATCTTCTGGCCCTGGCGTTGGAGGGCCAACCGGACTTCACGTGTGTCGGGACAGCCTCCAGCGTGGCCAAGGCACTCGCCATGGTTGACGAGCTGAGGCCGGACCTGGTCCTCATGGATGTGCACCTGGGCGACGGTGACGGGGTCGCCGCCACGGCGGAGCTGACCCAGATCTATCCAGAGCTTCGTGTCGTCGTCCTGACGGCTCACAGCGACACTGCGCTGATGCAGCGGGCCGCGGACGCCGGCGCCTGCTGCCTCCTGCCCAAGGATGGTTCGCTGCCGGACATGCTCCAGGCCCTGCGCAGCGCGCGTCGAGGCGGGCTTGTCGTCCATCCTGAGCTGCTCAAGGCTTTGGTCATGTCGCGGCCAGCAAGGGGTGCCCACCTCCCGCCGCTGACGCCACGGGAGCTTGACGTGCTGAGGATGCTCGCCGACGGGTACGACGCACGGGTAATTGCCAAAGGACTGGCGATCTCGGTCAGCACCTGCCGCGGCTACGTGAAGAACGTGCTGCTGAAGCTGGATGCGCACTCCCAGCTTGAGGCCGTGGTGATCGCGACGAACAACGGCCTGGTCAGTGTCGGGCCCCATCGCTGAGGTGGTGCTTGCGCAAGAACGGGGACAGAAGTCCGTCGTGCGAGGTGCACTCTTTCGCTTTGCGGCGTCAAGTGCGGTCCTGTTGCTGGTCCTCATGATGGCGGTACTCGTGGTTGCGAATCGGATCGCAACGGGGGAGGCGCTGCGTGATGCCCGGATGCGCGGATCCAACATCGCCAACCTGATGGCCGGACCATTGGTCAATGCCGACGTGCGAAACCGTGTGCCGGGCACGAGCGACGAGCTGACGAGAGTGATGCGCAACCGCATGGGCGACGGGTCAGTGGTCCACGTCAAGATCTGGAGCCAGGACGGCGTGGTCCTGTGGTCTGACGAGAGCGAGCTCGTGGGGCGGCGCTTTACCCTGACGAAGGAGGTGAAGGCTCTCTTCGGCACCGAGGGAGTGACGTCAAAAGTTTCCGACCTCAGTGAGGCCGATAACGGGGGGGAGCGAAGATCGGTCGAGCTGCTCGAGGTGTATGCCGGCGCCCGTGATGCGGATCAGGTCCCCATGGTCTTCGAAGCCTATTTCTCCGCCGAAAGCATGCGTAGAGACGAGCAGGCGATCATCTACGGCCTCTCGCCGGTCATCATCGGCGCCCTGCTGCTCTTCCAGGTCGCCGTACTGCCGATGGCGATGTCCCTGGCCCGGCGGGTGGAACGGGGACTGGCGGAACGCTCCAGATGGATGAAGCATGCCTTGCTGGCGTCCGACCTGGAGCGACGACGGATCGCTCAGGACCTCCATGACGGTGTGATCCAGGACCTGGCCGGGGTCTGTTACGCGATGCCTGGGCTGGAAGCTGAGCTTGCAGGCTCTTCGGCCACTCCGGCGGCACAGGCGACGTCGCGGCGGGTCTCCCAGATTCTGAAGCGTGACGTCACCGCCCTGCGTTCGATGATTACTGACATCTACCCTCCCGACCTCGAGGGCCCGGGGCTCGTGGCGGCGGTCCAGGATCTGGGGCGCGGCGCAGGGGAAAGCGGGCTAAAGGTGCAGGTCGACGTGGCACCGGGCCTGTCAGCGCCAGTGGACGTGGCACGTCTCGCCTACCGTGTGGTGCGCGAGGGGCTCCGGAACGTCGCCAAGCACGCGCAGGCAACCGCTGTGAAGGTGGAGATCCAGGAATACTTGGAAAGTATCGTCGTGTCCGTGTCTGACAACGGTCGTGGTGTCCCGGACGGGCAGGTGACCGCGGGTCATCTGGGTCTGCGACTGCTGGAGGACACCGTCCGTGACTTCGGAGGGCAGATGACCCTGCGATCTGCGTCAGGCGGAGGCACCGTGCTCGAGGCGTCTTTCCCGATCACGCTCGTTACCTCTTGAGAAGGCCGTAAGCCAAAGGTATTCCCAAGCCGGCCGTGCGACGCTACAGGTCTATGTCGGCAAGCTGGAGGTGACCTGATGATTCGACTGCTCGTCGTTGACGACCACCCGGAGATCAGGTTCGGGCTGCAGTCGCTGCTGGGCAACGAGCCTGACATCGCGGTCATCGGCATGGCAGCCGATGGCGCTGCCGCCGTCTCCATGGCAGTGGACGACCCTCCCGATGTCGTGCTCATGGATCTGTCCATGCCAGTTCTGGATGGGGTCGAGGCCACTCGTGAGATCACGCGTGCCGACCCTGCGGTCAGGGTGCTGGTGCTGACTTCGCACTACACAGGGTCGTTGGTCCGCAGAGCCTTCGACGCCGGAGCGCAGGGCTACCTGCTCAAAGAGTCTTCCCCCAACGTGTTGGTTGACGCCATCCGCGCCGTGCATCGCGGTGAGTCCCCCATGGCCCCGATGGTCAGGGCGATATTCACGGGGTAGGGGCAGCTACTCGCCTTACCTGTGCTGCAACGTCTTTCGTGCACAGGGCCGCCGGTGTGGGCGGGATCGCGCATGCCATGCGCCATCGAGGCGCTCCGGGTTTTTCGCGCACAT
>JBDTWH010000004.1:0-1800 GCA_040006795.1 Actinomycetota bacterium
GCACGTGGCCGGCAAGGGCAAGAGCGGCGTGCTCGTCGCGGGCGCAGCCGCCATGCTCATCGGGGCAGCCAACACCCTGGTTACCTTCTTCACCACCGCGGGTGCGGCGGTGCGCTGATGCGCGAGCTCATCTCACCACTGTCCTGGCGAGCACGGATGATCGGCCTCGCCTTGGTGCTGTTCCTGGTTCTGGCGATCCTTGTACTCACCGGCGCCGTGGCGAGGGTGGGCTCGCAGCACGCTGAGGTCACGCCGACCCGAACGACGCCGTCACCCGCGGCAGGCCGGGGTGTCCCTCCGCTGAACCCAGGCCAGTCGGTCGCACTCGACGACCAGATCGCTCGCCTACGCGCGATGACACCCGTCGCCCCTGCGCCACCGGCAAGTCCTGGTTCCATCACCGACGAGGCAACCAGGCACCCGGACCTGTACGCAGGCGAGTTCGTCAAGCACCTGCTGACCCAGGACTACCGAACACCGCGAGCTCACCTCCTGGCATGGGTCCAGTCCGAGGCCGTGCAGACATCCGAGCCTCTGGTGATCGGGCTGGTCCCCCAGCAGCTGCTGGACAAGTGGGCGCTCTTCTCGGTGACAGACCCAACCGGCGGCATGGCACCCATCCCCGTCGAAGACCAATGGGCCCGGTTGGCCCAGCTCCAGGGGTACACCACCGTTGAGGTGCAACGGGTGAGCGAACCAATGGCCTGGAGCTCCGCCGTGTCGTCGGGACGGATCACCGACCCGGGATTGACCGGCCGCGAGGTCACCGCACTGGTGACGCTGCACACCGCGGCGGACGGCCGGGCCAGTGCGTCGGTTGCCAGCGTCGCCCTGACGCTGAATCTCGAGGGACCGCCGGTCCGACCCGACTGGGGCTTCGTCACCGTCGTCACATACACGCAGATCCCGGTTACCCAACGATGAGCTGCGACGGCGCGCAGGCACTCAACCCGTTCTGCCAGGCATCCGAGATGGTCACCAGCCGGGCCACGGGCGCGGTTGACGACGCCTTCTCCCACATCGCCGGCTTCTTCGGCATGGCGGCGATGAACGCCACGACCTGGCTCTGGGACCAGATCAACGACGCGACGACCCTGGACCTGGCCTCGCCGGCCCTGGCCAAGGAGATGGTCGCGACCGCATCGATCGCCGGGGTCCTGTGCCTCGGGCTGTTCCTGGTCCAGGTCATCGCCTCAGCTCTCAGGCGAGAGCCTGGCGGACTGGGCCGTGCCGTGCGCGGGTTGCTCGTCAGCTTCCTCGGATCGGCCCTGGCCTTGGCGGCGACCCGGGTGCTACTGGGCGCCGTCGATGCGCTCAGCGACGGTGTTGTGCGCTACACGATGGGCACCAACATTGCAGGACTCGGATCGAAGCTGGCCTTCACCAACCTTGCCTCCATCCAGAACCCCGCCGTCACGCTGATCTTCGCGATCGTCATCATGTGCGCAGTGGTCGTCGTGTGGGCCGCCATGATGATCCGCAAGATGATGCTGCTCATCGCAGCGGTCCTGGCCCCACTGGCGTTCGCCGGCGCAACCTCAGACCTGACCCGCAGCTGGGTCCGCAAGTGGATCGAGTTCGTCGCCGCGATGGTCGTCTCCAAGCTGCTCCTGGTCATCATCCTCAGCATCGGAGTCTCGGTGCTCGACGGCGCAGGGCAGGTCGGGTCCGGCGCCTCTCAGGTGGGCACCCAGCTCGCCGCAGGGTCGCTGATCCTGCTCATGGGTGGGTTCGCGCCGTGGGTAGCGATCAAGATGTTCAGCTTCGCCGGCGACACCCTGTATGCCGCGCACGCGACGG
>JBDTWH010000005.1:0-8816 GCA_040006795.1 Actinomycetota bacterium
GACCGATGGCCTGACCGACGGCGTGAACCGCCTTGACCGACCTGCCGAGATCTGAGGCGCGAGCTCAGGTGAGGCCGAGCACGGACCTGGCCGCCGTCACGAGTGGCTCGAGATCCTGACGGTTCTGACGGGGCAGCGCATCGGTGGGCCACCACCGGACGTCGAGGGACTCATCGCTGACCGCGTGTATCGCGTTGTCATCGGCCACCGCCACGAATCGCAGGTCCAGGTGCTCCCGGCATCGGCCGAACGACCCGACCAGCGCGTGTCGGTCAAGCTGGACGAGCTCAGCGCAGGGGACCAGAGTCGTGATTCCGGACTCCTCCCTGGTCTCGCGCTGGGCGGCCCCGCGGGCATCGCTGTCGCCCGGCTCAAAGTGCCCGCCGAACTGGAACCACGCCCCTGCCCTCCGGTGCAGCGTCAGCAGCGCCTGCGACCCCGTGCTGCTCAGCACGAGGCAGCTTGCGGTGAAATGGGCTGACGGACCCTGTTTCCACATTGCCGCCGGGTGCGCGGCGAGGTGTGCGAGATAACCGGCCCGGAGGCGCTCCTGGCTCGAGCTCGGCGCCTTCCAGTCGGTGAGCTGCCGGGTCACTTCCTGGTGGAGACGGTGGTATGCCGCGGGGAGACTCATCTGGTCAACCTAGGTCAACCTAGGTCAGCCGGGCTCGTCTTCCCTGCCTGCGTGGCCTTCCGCGCCCGGGTCAGCCTCGTCGTCCGGGTTGGCCTGATCGACCGCTCCGCCCTGGCAGAGCAGAGCGTCCAGCGCCGTGTCCATCTCGTCCTTGGTGCCCCTGTCCATGAACCGGTCGACATACCCCAGCGGGTCGTCCAGGTCGGCAGCGGTGGGCGCCACGTCGGGGTGTTCCCACGCACTGTCGCGCGCCGTGGCGCCGCCCCTGGACTCGAGGGCAGCCCACAGGTTGGCTGCATCGCGCAGCCGGCGAGGGTGTAGCTCCAGGCCCACGAGCTGGCTGAAGATCTGCCCGGCCGGGCCGGCTGAGGCGCGTTGGCGCCGGACGGCCTCGTCCAGGGCAGCGGGGTGCGGGAGGTGCCTGGTGGTGGCTCGGTCGGCGATGACGGTCACCCAGCCCTCGACGAGAGCGAGGTACGTCTCGAGCTGGACCAGCGCCGAGCGCTGCGCCGGGCTCGGATCGGGGGCGAACAGCGAGTTGGACAGTGCCGACTGCATGGCCTCGGGGTCGGACGGGTCTATCGACCGGAGTGCCGACTCGATGCCCTCGGTGTCGATGCTGATGTCCCTGGCATAGGCCTGGACGGCTGCCACGAGCTGGGGGCCGAGCCAGGACACCTCCGCGAAGAGTCGTACCCGGGCGGCTTCCCGCACCGCGAGATACAGGCGCACCTCGGCGAGATCGACCTCGAGGCCCTCGGCGAAGTTCGCGATATTGGCCGGCAGAAGGGCGACCGCATGGCCTGGCACGAGCGGGAGTCCGACGTCGGTTCCGCTGACCAGGGATCCGGCCAGCGCGCCCACTGCCTGGCCCACCTGAACCCCGAACATTGTTCCGCTCATCTGCTCGAGCATGGGCTCGACCTGGCCCATGAGCGCGCGGGGGTCAAAGCCCGCAGGCAGCCCTGGTATCGCGGGAAAGTCCTCGCCCGCCTCGAGCTCACCCATCTGGGAGCGCATGGTGGCCACCACGGCTGTGCTCACCCCGGCAGCCACAGGCTCCACGAGCCGGCGCCACGTCGGCATGGTCTGCTCGACCCACTCCGCCCGGCTCCAGGCGTGGACCGCGCCGGCGGGGGCGGGCAGATCTGTCACGTCGTCGATCCAGAGCTGAGCGACCTCGACGGCCTGCTCGATCTCCCGGCGGGCGAGATCGCCCACCGTCGAGTCACCCTCTGCCGCCACGGACTTGCGAGCCACGTCGGTGGCGAGCTCGACGTTGAACGGCTCCGTGGTGCCGGCGGAGAACATGGACTTGAGCTGAGCCTCGACGATGGCCATGGCTGCCGGGTCCATCTTGTCGATACCCATGGCCGCCAGCGCGTTGGCCACCTCGGGGTTGTCGGCAGCGCCGAGCATCGAGGCGAGCATCGCCGAAAAGTCCGGTTCTTCAGGCTCGTCCGGGTCGGCTGGCCCTTGTCGGGGATGATCAGACACGCGTGACTCCTTGATCTCCTGAGAAGATGATCTCTCATAGGTAAACATGAGGAGGTCCCAGTGAGTTCCCCCAGGGAACGGATTCGTTCCCGGCGCACAACGTTGAATGTCGCAGTAACCGGCGCGGCAACGCCGGTGGGCGATCGTATCGTGCGTGCGCTGCTGGCGCGTTCTGCCGACGGCGGTGCCATCGGCACCGTGGTCGGGCTCGGGACAGAGCGTGGGAGTGCCGACGGGGCGCACTGGCGACTGGTCGACCTGGGCTCTCCGGACCTGGCCGGCTCTCTGCGGGGCGTCGACGCCCTCATCCACGTGGCGGCCAGCACGGACCTGTCGGCGGACCTCAGAATGACCGCCCGGACTCGCAGAGAGCGGGCGACGAGCCAGATCCAGACCGTCGTGATCTCGGCAGCAGCCGCCGGCGTCGCCCGACTGGTCGTCGTCACGAGCGCCATGACGTACGGCGCGTCGCCGCAGAACCCGGTGCCGATTCCCGAAGACGCCCCCCTGGCGGCCGACCCTGATGAGGGAATGGTGGGTGACCTGCTGGCCGTCGAACAGGTCCTGAGAGCGGCCGGGGAGGTTCACCCCGGCCTGGCCATCACCGTGGTGCGTCCGGCGGCTCTGGTCGGTCCGGGCATCGACACGGTCATCACCCGGCACTTCGAGGCCCCGCGCCTGTTGACGGTCAGGGGTGGCACCCCCGCGTGGCAGTTCTGCCACATCGAGGATCTCGCGACCGCCCTGGTCAGAACGGTCGAGCTGGGTCTCGGACCCGTGGTCAACGTGGGGTCGCATGGCTGGATGGCACAGTCAGAGGTCGAGTCGGTCACCGGGATGCTTGCGGTCGAGCTCAGTGAGAGCATGGCCCTGGGGATTGGCCAGCGGCTGCACCGAGTTGGCATACTGCCCTTTCCGGCAAGTGATCTGGCCTACGCGGTCTATCCCTGGGCGATCTCCTCGGCAACCTTGTCCGGGGCAGGATGGCAACCGGCATACGACAATGCGACCTGCTTGGCTGCCCTCATCGAGAGCAACAGAGGCCACCATGCCATGGCCGCCCGCAGGCTTGACCGCAAGGACGCGGCGCTCGGCGCAGCGAGTGCAGCGGTGGCACTCGTGGGCACCGCCGCCATCATGCGACGACGTCGCCGTAAGGGAGCTATAACGTGAGCGAAACGATGCCGGGCAGCCTTGGCACGGGTGACCACGCAGACACCCGTGACCAGGCAGAGGCCGGAGTCGTGGCGAAGGTCGTGCTCGCCGACATCCGGGAGGCCACGCTCTCTGTCGATGAGGTGCTCGAGGCGGTACGGCACCCCAGGGCAGGCGGGATTGCCACCTTCGTGGGTGTTGTTCGTGCGGGCGACCACGGCCGGGAGGTCGAGGCTCTGGACTACACGTCCCATCCGGGCGCGCCAGTGGTCCTGCGGGAGCTTGCCGAGCGTCTGGCGATCGGACGGGACGTCATCCGCGTCGCGGTCGTGCACCGCGTCGGCCACCTGCAGATCGGGGACACCGCGGTGGTCGTGGCGGTCAGTGCCGTGCACCGCGGCACAGCGCTGGATGCATGTCGCGACCTGATCGACGCTGTGAAAGCCACTGTCCCGATCTGGAAGCACCAGATCTTTGAGGACGGAAGCGACGAGTGGGTGGGGATGCCGTGATCGACACTGAGGGCCAGCCGGTCGCCGCTGTCCAGGAACAGCCCAACGGTCTGGGCAGGCGGACAAGTATCTGGCTCATGGCGATGTTCGTGGGAATCGCCCTGGGCGCGGTCATGGGCATGGTCCATCTGCCTTATGCCATCCTGCAGCCGGGTCCGGTCACCAACACCCTGGGTAACGATCCGTCCGGCAAACCGCTGATCTCGGTCTCTGGCACCACGACCTACCCGGCAACCGGAACTCTGGACTTCACCACGGTCGCGGTGCTGGGGGGGCCGACGAACCCGGTCAACGCGTGGGAGTGGATCAGCGGGCATCTCGACCAGACCAACACGGTGGTGCCAGAGGATGAGCTGTTCCCCAAGGGGATCACGAGCAAGGAGGTTGACCACCAGGGTGCCGTCGAGATGGCCGACTCGCAGCAGGAGGCCATTACGGTCGCCCTGCGCGCACTCGGTCAGACGGTTCCCGAAGTCGTGTCCATCGCCGCGCTGACCAAGGACTCGCCGGCCTCGGGTGTCCTGCGCGAGGGTGACGTCCTGGTCTCCGTCGAAGGTAAGGCGGTCACCAGCCCTGACTCTGTCAAGAAGGGCGTCCAGACGCGCAAGCCTGGCGAGAGTGTCACTTTCACCGTCCTGCGGGACCGCAAGGAACAGGTCCTGAAGGTCAAGACCATGGGCGTCAAGGGCGCTGCAGCGGTGGGCGTCTTCCTGCGGTCCGAGTTTGTCTTCCCGACCAAGGTCAGCATCAACGCGGGCGATGTCGGCGGACCATCGGCCGGACTGATGTTCTCCCTGGGGATCTATGACAAGCTCACACCTGGCTCGCTCACCGGGGGCGCCGAAATCGCCGGCACCGGGACGATCGACTCGACCGGCACAGTCGGGCCGATCGGTGGCATCCAGCAGAAGCTTGTAGGCGCCAAGAGGGGCGGAGCCGCGTGGTTCCTCGCTCCGGCGGACAACTGCAGCGAGGTCGTGGGGCACATCCCGGACGGGCTGAGAGTCGTGAAGGTGGCAACGTTCAACCAGGCTCGCGATGCAGTCGAGTCGATCGCGGCCAAGCGGGGGTCGTCGCTGCCGACCTGCACGTAAGGGGCCGCTCAGTCCTGCAACGTGGCGCTGAGCGCCTGCACGAGGCCGGGTGCGATGTCCGGCCCGGAGGCGACCTTGTCGTCGGTGTCGTGATCGCGCTGGCGCAGCAGGCAGGCGGACTCGCCGTCACGCAGCACCGCCACGAGCAGTCGGACGTCTTTGCGGTCGGGGTGCTCAGCCAGGGCCTGCGCAGCCCGCTCCGCGTCCTCGGGCAGATCAAGCTCGGCCTCTGGCGGCACCACCAGCCGTTCGACGGCCAATGCCACACCGTCGACCTCCTCCGGCCAGGCGAGCTGGGCCAGGAGGGACTCCAGGGATGACGTGCGGGGCAGCCCCTCCTGTTCGATCGCGGTGAGCGCGCCCTCCTCGCCGTGGCCGAGCTGCGCCTGCAGGTGTGGCTCGCGGTCGAGCAGGCCGGCGGTCCTGACCAGCGCGAACAGACGTGGTGGCTGGTCCCAGCCCGCCGCCGCGACGTGGCGTTCGGTCTCGATGGCGGACGTTACGAGGGGGCTGAAGATCGGCTGGAAAGGACTGGTCACGGCTCAATGTTGCCGTATCTCCATGCGCTGACGGGAACCGGATGATGTGTGGGTAAGTTGGAGTATCCAATAGGTCGCGCAATCCCTGCGCGGCAAACGGCGAGATCGGGCGATGTTTTGAGTCAAGGAAGTTGGTTCGGCGGTGCAGGGGGCGCAGGGTCTGGCGGACCCGGCGGGGGTTCCGGTGGCGCCTCCGGTGGCGGAGGGTTCGGAGCCGGTCGTCCGGGAGGTGGCCCGACAAGACCCGCGATGCCGCAGTTCTCGCTGCGTCGCCGAGGTCCGCTGGTGCCGACCCTGGTCATCCTGGGCATCCTCATTCTGGCTGTCACCCTGACGGCCCAGCTGTGGACCGATGTGCTCTGGTACGACAGTGTCGGCTTCACCAAGGTGTTCTGGGTCGAGCTGTGGACCAAGGTCGGGCTGTTTGTGGTGTGCGGCTCGATCACGGCAGCCGTCGTGGCCTCGAGCCTGCTGATCGGGTACCGCACGCGCCCGGTCTATCCGCCGGTCTCGGAGGAGCAGCAGAACCTGGATCACTACCGCGAGCTGCTCGAGCCACTGCGCAAGCTGGCCACCATCGCCGCTCCGGCGGTTCTCGGCATCTTTGCCGGATCGGCCGGCGCCAGTCAGTGGCAGACCTTCCTGCTCTGGGTCAACCGGGTGCCATTCGGGTCCAAGGACGCTCAGTTCGGCCTCGACATCGGGTTCTTCGTCTTCACCCTGCCATGGCTTCGATTCATTGTCGGCTTCCTCACGATGACTCTGCTCCTGGGCGTGCTGGCTGCGGCCGTGACGCACTACGTGTACGGCGGACTGCAGCTGCAGACCAAGGGTGAGCGCACCACCTCTGCGGCCCGCATTCACCTCTCGCTACTGATGGCCGGGCTCGTGCTTGTCCGGGCGGCCACCTGGTGGCTGGACCGCTACTCCCTGACGGCAAAGGACTCCCGCCTCATCACCGGTCTGACCTACACCGACCAGCACGCAGTCCTGCCCACTAAGGCAATTCTGGCGGTTGCCGCGGTCATGTGCGCCGGCTTCTTCGTGGCCACGATCTGGACCCACTCCTGGCGCCTGCCGGCTGTGGGGCTGGTCGCCCTGGTCGTGGTGGCGATCGTCGCGGGCGGCATCTACCCCGCGTTGGTCCAGTCCTTCAAGGTCAAGCCGTCCGAGCAGTCCCTGGAGGCGCCCTTCATCGATCGCAATATCAAGGCCACAAGGACGGCCTATGGTCTGGACGCCACGAAGGTCTCGGAATACAAGGCGTCGACCACCCCCTCCAGGGGTCAGCTGCGCAACGACACCGCCACGATCCCGGGGATCCGCCTGGTCGACCCGGGCGTCGTGTCCCCGACGTTCAAGCAGCTGCAGGCGGTCAAGAACTACTACCAGTTCCCCGATGCCCTCGACGTGGACCGGTACACCATCGACGGCAAGACGAGAGACACCGTGATCGGGGTGCGCGAGCTGGATCTGGCCGGGTTGCCGGCCGGCTCACGGAACTGGGTCACCGACCATACGGTCTACACGCACGGTTTCGGTGCGGTCGCCGCCTACGGCAACCGCAGCGGTGTCGATGGTCAGCCGGTCTTCTACCAGCAGAACATCCCGCCGGTGGGACCCCTTGGCACCTTCGAGCCGCGAATCTACTTCGGTGAGTCCTCGCCTGAGTACTCCATCGCCGGTGGCCCCGAGGCCGGACCGAAGAGGGAGCTCGACTTCCCCGACTCGAGCGCGAGCGGCCAGGCGAACAACACCTATGCAGGCAACGGGGGCGTCAAGATCGGCAGCTTCGCCCGCAAGGCGGCCTATGCGCTCAAGTACCGCGAGCTCAAGATCATGCTCTCGGACACGGTCAACGCCGACTCGCGGCTGCTCGACCACCGCAGTCCGCGCGAGCGGGTCGAACGCGTGGCGCCATGGCTCACCCTGGACGGCAACACCTATCCGGCGGTGGTCGACGGCCGGGTTCAGTGGATCGTCGATGGCTACACGACGTCGGCCGACTACCCGTACTCCAGGCTCCAGCAGATCGACAGCGCGACCTCCGACTCGCTGACGGCGCGTACCAACAGCATCCAGGCGTTGCAGGTCGGGCAGGTCAACTACATCCGCAACTCGGTGAAAGCGACCGTTGACGCCTTCGACGGCAGTGTCAAGCTTTACGCCTGGGACGAGCAGGACCCGATTCTGAAGGCATGGTCGAAGGCCTTCGGCGGCACCGTCCGCCCGATGTCGCAGCTCACCAGCGACCAGATGTCGCACATGCGCTACCCCGAGGACCTGTTCAAGGTGCAGCGCAGCCTGATGACCAAATACCACATCACGGACCCCCGTGCGTTCTTTGGCGGGCAGGACTACTGGGCGGTTCCCGATGACCCCACCCAGGAACAGCGGACTGTTGACCAGCCTCCGTACTACCTCAGCATCGCCATGCCGGGCACGAAGGAGCCGTCGTTCTCGTTGACGACGACCTTCAAGCCACAAGGAGATCGGCCGGTGCTGGCCGGATTTATGGCTGTCGACGCCAACGCCGGAGACGTCGCCGGCAAGAAGAGGGCAGGGTATGGCGCCATACGGCTGCTGGAGCTGCCGAAGGACACCACCGTCAAGGGTCCGGGGCAGGTCCAGAACGACATCGAGTCGTCCAACATCTCCTCTCCGCGGTTCACCCTGACCCTCAGCCAGTTCCTGACCAACAACCGAACCCAGGGCTCGCAGGTCACGTTGGGCAACCAGCTCACGCTGCCGGTCGGCGGTGGGCTGCTCTATGTCGAGCCCATCTACGTCAGTGCCAAGTCCGGGTCCTCGTTCCCGTTGGCTCGGGCGATCGTTGCGTCCTTCGGCAACCAGCTGGCGTGGTCGGACACCCTGAGCGGCGCTTTGGACGGGCTGTTTGGCGGCAGTTCTGGGGCGGTCACCGAGGATTCGCCAACTGGCACCCCGACAACGCCTCCGGTTTCCGGTGGGCCTACTCCCAGCACTGGCGGGACGGCTTCTGCGGCAGCGTTGGAGGCTGCCCTCGCGGACGTTCAGAAGGCGTTCTCCGACGGTCAGGACGCCCTCAAGAAGGGTGACTTCACGGCATACGGAGCTGCGCAGAAGCGGCTCCAGGCTGCCATCGCGGACGCCGTGGCTGCGGCGCCCTCGGGCTCGGTGACCCTTCCGACGCCCACCGCCACAGGGACCCCGACGGCACCAGCGCCCAGTCCGACTGCCACTCCCTAGAGGCCGGGAGGCGCTGGGAACCGGACGGATTTGGCGCGTCCGTCCGGTTCGCGTAGGGTTGTGTCTACCGACGCGGGGTGGAGCAGCTCGGTAGCTCGCCGGGCTCATAACCCGGAGGTCGCAGGTTCAAATCCTGCCCCCGCTACCAACGTCGTCG
>JBDTWH010000006.1:0-22400 GCA_040006795.1 Actinomycetota bacterium
TCGCAGTTGGCAGCCACGGTTTCTCCTGAGTTTCGATGGGGTGCTGAGGTTGTTGCCTTCAGCAGGGTGTTGCTGTAAATAAGGTGTTGCCATGCACATCAAAGGTCCCGAGGCAGGCGGACAGAGCGCGCTCACCAAGGGAACCGGTCAATCGTAGCCGAGTCAGCGGTCTGAGCCAAAATGAGTAGTCGGCAGGCGCTGCCCTACGTCGATCCGGCGTGCGACCGCGTTAGCCTCACGGCATGGAGGAGGCGGTGGATCTGAATGCGGACAGTAGTCGGCTCGAGCGGCTGGATGCCCGGGCGGCCCGCCGCTGGGCTCTGGCCACGCGCTCTGCCTTTGCCGCGCACCGGGCCGAGATCGACGATCTGAACGTGTTCCCGGTGCCCGACGGGGACACCGGAACGAACCTGTACATCACCCTGGACTCTGCCCTGGAGGCAGCGCGAGAGCCCCAGGAACAGCGACCGGGATCAGGACCGGGCACTGAGCGGACGCTTGCCCGTGACGCCGCCACGTTGGCCCGGGCCACCCTCATGGCTGCTCGCGGCAACTCCGGGGTAATCCTCAGCCAGCTCGTCCGGGGTCTGAGCGAGGTCATCGCCGAGGCCGCGGACCCCGGTGCCCGTGAGGGTGGCGCCACCGGCGCGAAGGACGGACAGGCCACCCCGGGCACCCGGCTCATGCAGGCGCAGCCGCTTACGGAAGGCTTCGACGGGCCGACCTTGGCACGCGCGGTGCGACGGGCCAGCGACCGTGCCTACGCGAGCGTGACCCGCCCGGTCGAGGGGACGATCCTGTCCGTTGCGGCTGCGGCTGCGAGCGCAGCCGAGCTGGCCGCCTCTAGGGGCTCCGACCTGTATGCCGTCGCCCATGCCGCGCTGGCGGCTGCCCGGGTGGCACTGGCTGCCACCACCAGCCAGCTGCCGGTTCTGGCCCGTGCCGGGGTGGTCGATGCCGGCGGCCTGGGCTATGTCCTCGTCCTGGAGGCGCTCGAGCAGGTGATCAGCGGTGAGCCTCCTGGCGACTCGCCGCCCCCGACCGCGGCCCGGGTCAGCCCGGACGAGCTCCGGGCCGCCGCCCATGCCGATGAGGACGCCAGGAGCGACCCGGGCGGTAGGCGCGAGCCAGGAGCACCGTCATACGAGGTCATGTACCTGCTCTCCGACAGCGACGAAGCAGCGGTGGCACTACTGCGCGCGCGCCTTGATGTGCTGGGCGACTCGGTCCTGGTGGTCGGCGGCGATGACCTCTGGAACGTGCATGTGCACGTGGACGACGTCGGCGCGGCGATCCAGGCGGGAATCGAGGCGGGCCGACCGCATCGCATCGCGGTCACCCACTTCGGCGACCAGCAGCGGGCCAGGACAGCACGGTGGGCCCACGGCTCGGTGGCCGTGGTTGCCTGCGCTGCCGGCGCGGGCCTTGCCGACGTGTTTACCTCAGCAGGCGCGTTCCCGGTGTTCAACGGGCCGGGCCGGCGTGCTTCCGCGGGTCAGCTGCTGGAGGCCATCCGCTCGTGCGGCTCGCGGTGCGTCATCGTCCTGCCCAACGAGAAGGACACGATGCTCGCGGCGGAGGCGGCAGCCTCAGCCGCGGCCGAGGGCGGCATCGAGGTGCACGTCGTGCGTTCGCAGTCGGCCGTGCAGGGCATCGCGGCGCTTGCCGTCTTCGAGCCAACCGCCAGTGGTCGGGACAACCTGACGACGATGAGCGGGGCTGCTGCCGCAACGCGCCAGGGAGCAGTCACCGTGGCCGGCAGGGATTCGCTGACCAACGCCGGGTGGTGTCATCCGGGCGACGTCCTGGGCGCGGTCGACGGGGATGTGGTGGTCGTCGGCAATGATCTGGCCGTGGTCGGTGCCGACGTGGTTGGCCGGCTCCTGGCCGGTGGCGGGGAGCTGCTCACCGTGATCAGTGGTGCCGGCGGTGGACCGGAGCTCTCGGCTGCGGTCGCGGCCTCGGCACAGGTGGGTCGTGGCGACGTCGAGGTCAGCATCATCGACGGCGGCCAGGCGACATACGCGCTCTTGCTCGGGGTCGAATGACGTGGCTGATCTGAGCACTCCGCTGGGCAAGGTCATCGGTCAGCCGTCGGCCAGCCCGCTGGCCAAGCATCGCGGGCTCCACACCGTCGGCGACCTGCTCGACTACGTTCCCCGCAGGTACTTCGAACCCGGCAGGCTCACCGACCTGTCCAGCCTGGTCGAGGGAGAGGACGTGACCATCGTGGCCCGGGTCGAGAGGGTCACCACCCGTCCCATGCGTCAACGCAAGGGCAGGATGCTCAACGCCACCATCACCGACGGAGCTCGTGAGCTGGACCTGACCTTCTTCAGCGCGTACGGCCATGAGGGACGGCTCGTCCAGGGGGCGAGGGGGCTGTTCGCGGGAACAGTCGGTCGTTACCACCAGACGTGGCAGCTGACCCATCCCGACTACCAGATCTTCGAGCCGGAGGAGGAACAGGAGGCTGTCGAGCAGTACACCGGCAACCTGATCCCGATCTACCTGGCGGCGGGCAAGCAGATGCCGTCGTGGAAGGTCCGCAACGTCGCCCAGATCGTCCTCACCTCGCTCGGAGAGATCCCGGATCACGTGCCCCCCGAGGTCCGCGCATGGCGCGGGCTGGTCGACCTCGACTCGATGTACCGCCTGCTGCACCAACCCTCCACCGAGAAGGATGTGTCGCGGGCCAGGCATCGGCGCAAGTATGACGAGGCCTTCACCATCCAGACGGTTCTGGCCCAACGCCGCGTGGCGGGCGAAAAGCTCCGGACGACTCCGCGGGCACACGTTGACGGTGGGCTGCTCGAAGCCTTCGACGCGCGCCTGCCGTTCACGCTCACCGCCGGTCAGCAGGAGGTCAGCGCCGAGATCGCCACGGACCTCGCCTGCGAGCACCCCATGCACCGGCTCCTGCAGGGCGAGGTCGGATCCGGCAAGACCGTCGTGGCGTTGCGGGCGATGCTGTCGGTGATCGACTCCGGTGGACAGGCCGCACTGCTCGCACCCACCGAGGTCCTTGCGTCTCAGCACTTTCGGTCGATCACCTCGATGCTCGGCGACCTTGCGGAGGGCGGCATGCTGGGCGGTAGCGAGATCGGCACCCGGGTGACCCTGCTGACCGGCAGCCAGCCCACCGGCATACGGCGTAAGTCGTTGCTCGACGCCGCATCGGGCGACTCGGGCATCGTCATCGGCACCCACGCCCTCATCCAGGAGCACGTCCAGTTTTTCGACCTCGGGCTCGTTGTCGTCGACGAGCAGCACCGCTTCGGGGTCGAGCAGCGAGATGCGTTGCGCGGCAAGGGAAAGCAGCCGCCGCACGTTCTGGTGATGACCGCGACGCCGATCCCGCGGACGGTCGCGATGACCGTCTTCGGCGACATGGAGACCTCGACGCTGACCGAGCTGCCCACCGGGCGCTCGCCCATCGCGACCCATGTGGTCAGCAACCCTCGCTGGTTCCAGCGAACGTGGGAGCGGGTCGCCGAAGAGGTCCGCGCCGGCCACCAGACCTATGTCGTGTGTCCGAGGATCGGCGCCCCGGAGGGTGCCGGTGAGTCTGGCGCCCGGGGGAGGGAGTGGTCGGATGAGGACGTGGAGGTGGCCTTCACGGATGATGACTCGTCGCCGGCACCAACCCGTGAGCTGCGCAGCGTCCTGGAGATGGAGGCAGAACTGAGGGACAACCCTGCCCTGGCGGGTCTGCGCATCTCGATCCTGCATGGGCGGATGGCTGCCGACGACAAGGATGACGTCATGCAGGCCTTCGCAGCGGGCACGATCGATGTTCTCGTCGCCACGACGGTGATCGAGGTGGGCGTCGACGTGGCGAACGCCACCGTCATGGTCATCATGGATGCCGACCGGTTCGGGATCTCTCAGCTTCACCAGCTCAGGGGTCGGGTGGGTCGCGGCACCTCTGCGGGCCTGTGCCTGCTGGTCAACGAGACCGAGTCCGAGATGGTCCGGCAGCGGCTGCAGAGCGTCGCAGCCACCAATGACGGGTTCACGCTGGCCCGGCTCGACCTTGAGCAGCGACGGGAGGGCGATGTCCTCGGGGCCCGCCAGAGCGGTGGCAAGTCCCAGCTGCGGCTCTTGCAGCTCCTGCGTGACGAGGACCTCATCCTGGCGGCACGCGAGGACGCCTTCGCCATCGTCGGCGCCGATCCAGGTCTGCGGCGCCATCCCGCTCTGCGCAGCGTCATCGCCTCGGCCCTGGATGACGAGCAGGCCGCCTATCTCGAGCGCGGGTGAGCGGCCGGTGACGCGAATCATCTCGGGCCTGGCGGGTGGCCGACGGATCAGCACGCCGCCCGGGAGCGGCACGCGCCCGACCAGCGACAGGGTCCGCGAGGCGCTGTTCTCACGGCTCGAGCACCTGGACGTGGTTCACCAGGCGAACGTCCTCGACCTGTATGCCGGGTCGGGGGCCCTTGGGCTCGAAGCGGCAAGCCGAGGCGCGACGAGCGTCATCCTTGTTGAGTCGGACTGGGCCGCCGTGGCCGTGATCCGCAAGAACATCGCCGAGCTGGGCCTGCCCGGGATCAGTGTTCGCGCCGATACCGTTGAGCGGGCGCTGCTCGGCGGTCCCGGCTC
The DNA here is from genome assembly GCA_040006795.1 of Actinomycetota bacterium. Taxonomy (GTDB): domain Bacteria; phylum Actinomycetota; class Actinomycetes; order Actinomycetales; family Dermatophilaceae; genus UBA4719. Next base: position 4,606 of record JBDTWH010000006.1, read on the forward strand.
CGGGCAGGGGCGGCGCAATCTGGTCCTGGCCGACCCGCCCTACGACGTCACCGACGAGGCCCTGTGTGACGTGCTCACACTCCTGATCACCCGTCAGTGGCTCAGTGAGGATGCCTTCGTGGTGGTCGAGCGATCCGCGCGTTCACCCGAACCTCGCTGGCCGCAGGGTCTCGATGGTGCAGGGGAGCGCCGCTACGGGGATACCAAGATGTGGTTCGCCGACTTCGCGGGGCCTCGCGGCGTCGCCTGAGCCTCTGACCGGTCGCCTGCGGCTCGGGCTCCTTGCCTTCACCGCTGGGGTTGCGCCGGTCGTGCCTTCCAAACGGCGGCCATCGTCGCTGCTAGGTTCGGTTGTGTGACGAACCAACGGCGTCGGTGCGTGTGTCCGGGCTCGTATGACCCGGTGACCATGGGCCATGTCGACGTGATCACCCGGGCCGCCGCGCTCTATGACGAGGTCGTGGTCGTCGTGCTGCACAACAGCACCAAGCACGGCACTTTCGGCGTCGACGAGAGGATGAGCCTGCTCGACAAGGCGCTGGCAGGTGTCCCCAACGTGCGCATCGAGGCGTTCGCCGGACGACTTCTGGTGGATGTCTGCCGCGAGGCGGGGGCGCAGGCGATCGTCAAGGGGCTGCGTAGCGACACCGACTTTGCCTACGAGCTGCCCATGGCCCTGATGAACCGCCACCTGTCCGGCGTGGAGACGGTGTTCCTGCCGGGCGACCCCAGGTTTGGTCACATCTCGAGCTCGCTGATCAAGGAGGTGGCCGCGCTCGGCGGCGACATCACCGGACTCGTGCCTGAAGGCGTGCGCACGGCCCTCCTGGCGCGACGTCAGAACCCAGAAGGAAGCTGACATCGAAGTGAACGTCCACGACCGGCTCAATGAGCTGACAGCCACAGTGCACGGTGCCAAGGCCATGCCGATGTCCGCATCGTGTCTGGTCAACCGGGCCGAGATGCTCGAGCTCCTCGAGAGGCTGCGAGAAGAGCTCCCGGCCGATCTCGATCACGCCGATGCGCTTCTGGCCGACCGGGAGGCGGTCCTTGTCGCTGGTCGCGCAGAGGCCGAGGCATTCCTGGAGGCTGCTCGCGGTGAGCGTGAGCAGCTGATCGAGGCGACGGACGTACTGGCGGCCGCCCGGTCGCGCGCCGGCATGCTCACCAGCCAGGCGCGTGCGGAGTCGACGCGTCTACTCGCCGACGCCGACGACTATGTTGACGCCAAGCTGTCTGAGTTTGAGGTCTTTCTGGGGCAGCTCACCTCGCAGGTCAACAACGGCCGACTCCGTCTGACCTTCCGTCGTGAGGCCGATCTTGCTCGCTTTCAGGGGGAGGACAAGACCGCTGTCGGCGAGCAGGAGGAGCTCCCGGGTACCTATTCCCGATCTGGCACCGTGCGTGATGGTGGCTCCGCGCACCATCAGGGTCCTGCCGCCGCTGAGTCCCCTGAGCTCGTGGACCCAGAATTTGGGTGAACACGGTCCCCTCCGGTAATCTGACGTGTCGATCTACGTCTTGTGTGACGTGGGTCGAGCCGTTCACAACGGAATCGACGACGGACCTCCACCATCGGAAGCCATGAACCGCCTGAACCCGCGCCTGCCCCTGGTGTTTGACACCTCGGAGCTCAGCCGACGCCCAGGCTCCATGCTCGAGATGCAGCGGACCGTCCCGGCTCCGGACGACCTCGGTGACATCGACGTGATTGCCATACCTCCGGGCCAGCCCATCGAGCTGGAACTGCGGTTGGAGTCGGTCATGGAGGGCGTTCTGGTGACCGGCTCGGCGCATGCCACGGCAACCGGTGCTTGCGTGCGTTGCCTGGACCCGATGACCCGCCACGTGGGGGGACATTTCCAGGAGCTGTTCGCTTACGCCGATCGCGCGACTCACCACCATGAGGTGGCGGCTGAGGACGAAGACGATGACGACGTGTACGAGCTCGTGGGAGACCTTTTCGACCTCGAGCCCGTGCTCAGGGACACCATGGTTCCGGCCATGCCGTTCCAGCCCGTATGCCGGAGTGACTGTCCGGGCCTGTGCTCCGAGTGTGGGGCGCACCTGGCTGATGATCCGGCGCACCACCACGACCAGCTTGACCCACGATGGGCGGCGTTGCAGAACATCGCGACGCCTCCTGGCAACCCAGAGCCTCCATCGACATCACAGCGAAGCAACCTAGAGAAAAGGAACTGACGTGGCTGTCCCGAAGCGGAAGACTTCGCGGTCCAACACCCGTTCGCGCCGTGCGAACTGGAAAACGACCGCGACCACGCTGACCTCATGCCCGCAGTGCTCTGCACCCAAGCAGCCGCACATCGCGTGCCCGTCCTGTGGCACCTACGCCGGACGCCATTATGGCGTTGCGGAGCGTAGCGAGCACCAGAGCTGATCCGGTAACATCCGCGCGTGAGTTCTTCTCACTCCCCGGGCGGGGACAGCGCGTTGGAGCGGCCCGTGGATCATCTGGCCGCCCACCTGTTAGAGGTGGTCGATGAGGTGATCGACGAGCCGCTGCTCGTTCGCGCCCTGACCCATCGCTCCTATGCCTACGAGCACGGAGGACTGCCGAACAACGAGCGCCTCGAGTTCCTCGGGGACTCGGTCCTGGGGCTGGTGGTCACCGACAGCCTGTATGCCGACCATCCGGACCTCGCCGAGGGCCAGCTGGCCAAGCTGCGGGCTGCGGTCGTCAACATGCGCGCTCTGGCCGAGGTGGCGCGCACGATGGGCCTGGGCGACTACATCTTCCTGGGCAAGGGCGAGGAGAGCACCGGCGGCCGTGACAAGGCCTCGATCCTGGCCGACACCATGGAGGCCGTCATCGCCGCCGTCTACCTCTCCGGCGGTCTGCCGGCCGCCACAACGTTCATCCACCGCCTGCTCGACCCGTTGATGGAGTTCTCTGCCAGCCTGGGCGCAGGGCTGGACTGGAAGACGAGCCTGCAGGAGCTGAGCGCCTCCGGCTCGCTGGGGGGGCCGGAGTACTACGTCACCGAAGAGGGCCCAGACCACAAGAAGAGCTTCCACGCCGCGGTGAAAGTCGGTTTGGAGCTCATGGGGTCGGGGTCGGGAAGCAGCAAGAAGGAAGCGGAGCAGATGGCGGCCGAGGTCGCCTGGACTGAGCTGAACCGCAGGGCGCAAGCGCTCCTGTCCAACGGCGTTGCCCTGGTGCGCGCAGATCCCGACGGCTCTCTGCCCGACGCAGCACCCGGGCACGGTGCCGGCTCCGAGAAGCACGTCGGCGCTGAGAAGGATGGCGCTGATCTGGCCGCGCCGGTCGGGACAGAGCACGTCGACCGGCAGGATGCCTGAGCTTCCAGAGGTCGAGGTCGTTCGTCGTGGCCTGCAGGACCACATTGTCGGCCGTCGTATCGAGAGCGTCCTGTTCATCGGGGGGCGCGTAACCCGGCGCCATCTTGCCGGTCCGGTCGATCTGGCAGATCGCCTTCGCGGCAACGTGGTTCAGGCTGCCAAACGTCGGGGAAAGTACCTCTGGCTGGTCCTTGAGGCACCCGATGGTCATCGGCACGCCCTGGTCATCCATCTCGGTATGAGTGGCCAGCTTCTCGTCGAGGCGCCGGCCGCCCCTCATGAGGCCCACCTGCACGCAGCGTTCGACTTTGTCGACGGGGGATCCCAGCTGCGTTTCGTCGACCAGCGGACATTCGGAGGAATGGCTCTCGCGGATCTGGTCCCGGACGTCCGGGTGGCTGGTCCCCGGATGGCGGACCCTTCCGAGGCTGATCCCCCTTCTCCCGACGTCCCCGGGAAGCCGCGCCTGTGGGGCGTGCCCGAGAGCATCACCCACATCGCGCCGGACCCTCTTGAGCCGGCATTCGACAAGGCTGCGGTCATCACGCGGCTGAGACATCGACACTCCGGGATCAAGCGATGCCTTCTGGACCAGGGGCTCATCTCCGGCATCGGCAACATCTATGCCGACGAGGCGCTGTGGCGGGCGCGGGTTCACGGGCAGCGGGAGGCGGCCGCAATGTCGAGACCCGCTCTGGGAAGGCTGATCGAGCAGGCTCGCGCAGTGATGGGCGAGGCGTTGGGGCAGGGTGGCACGAGCTTCGACGCGTTGTACGTCGACGTCAGTGGCGCAAGCGGCTTCTTCGCCCGGTCCCTGGAGGTCTACGGCAGGGAAGGCCTTCCCTGCAGGCGGTGCGGCGCGCTCATCCGGCGCGACGCATTCATGAACCGCTCGTCATACTCCTGCCCGCGCTGCCAGCCATTGCGGCCCAGAACGGCTCGCCGGGCCCCGGCGCCAGACACTGATGGCTAGCTGTGATGACCAGGCACGCTGGCAGAGCGCCCGTGGGACAGAGCCCGTGGGACAGAGCCCGTGGGACAGAGAGCTCGCGGGACAGAGGGCTCCTGGGACAGAGAGCTCGTCGGCTAGCCCTCAGCGGGGTAGCGAACGCCGAGGTCGGCCCGTGCCCGGTCGATCAGCTCGAGGATGGCGATGGTGTCAGCGTGGGGAGCCACCGGGCTCTCGATCAGGCCCTCGCGAAGGCAACGCTCGACCTCCTCGATCTGAGGGCCGTATCCCGTCCCCTCTCGTTCCACCCGGGACTCACCTCCGGTGTTCAACGTGACCACCAGCCGCTCGGGACTGACGAACCATGGTTCGACCGAGAGCGACCCGGCCGTTCCGGCGATCGTCGCCCGCCCGGGTGCCCACGCAGTCATCGCGCAACGCAGCTGGGCGGTCGCGCCCGAGGCATAGCCCCACTGGATCGCGACACTGGCATCTGAGCCCGTCGGGGAGAGGGTGCCGAGGACCTGCTGGGTGTCGGGACGCCCGAGAAAGAGCCAGGCGAGGTTCATCGGATAGACACCGAGGTCGAGCAGGGCTCCTCCTCCGTTGGCCAGGTCATAGAGGCGGTGACCAGCGTCGAAGTCGACCCCGATGGAGAAGTCGGCGTGCACCGCCACCACATCGCCGATGGCGCCGCTCGTGACGATCTCGACAGCCTTGAGGATCAGCGGGTTGGCCCGCATCCACACGGCCTCCATGGCGAAGACTCCCTTGCCCCGGGCGGCAGTGAGCACCTCACGGGCGTGGGCCGCGTTCAGGGTCAGGGGTTTCTCGACCAGGACAGGCTTGCCGGCGTCAATCGCCATCATCGCCTGCTCGCGGTGGAAGGGGTGCGTGGTGGCGATGTAGACGATGTCGACGTCGGGATCCTCGATCACCGCGTGGTAGCTCCCGTGGCTGTGGGTAGCTCCGAAGCGTGCGGCGAAGGCCGCCGCGCGGTCGGCGTCTCGTGCCCCAACGGCATACAGCGTGTTGTTGCCGTGATGAAGGTCCGCAGCCATCGACTCGGCGATGCCGCCGGCGCCGAGGAACCCCCAACGGATCGGAGCGCCCGCCACGATGCTGGACATGTCTGGAGCCTAGTTCCCGGCGCCGGTGCCCGGGAACGCCTGGCCTCGTAGGCTCGGCCCATGCAACGTGCCACGATCTTCGTCCGGGGGCGGGTCCAGGGTGTCGGCTTCCGGTGGTGGACGCGCGCGCGGGCCCTCGAGCTGGGTCTGATCGGATTCGCCCGCAACATGGACGACGGCCGGGTCGAGATCTGCGCCCAGGGGCCGCCAGAGGCGATCGAGGCGCTCTGCGGGCTGATCGGGGAGGAGCCCTCAACCACGGGTCGCCCAGGTCACGTGGGGGCGTGCGTGGTCCAAGAGGGTGCTCTCCGGCAGGACCTGTCCGGGTTCCAGGAGTGGTGAGAAGCTTTTTGGCGTTGACCTGCCGCGACGTCGGTGAGATTCTATGGGTACACCCCCGGGCGGTCTGAGCATCGGAGGCGTCTGTAATTGGTGTCCATTCGCCCTTCGCACGCGCGAAGGATCTCCTCGGAGTTGGTATGGCGAAAGCGCTACTGGGTCAACGGGTGTATTTCAATGATCGTCTCGTGCTGGAGAGCGCAAGGCTCAGGTCGCGGGTGCGCGATCTTGAGAGCCTGATCGAGGATCTGAAGCTCGACAATGATCGGCTGCGCGCAGATCTGCCTGCAGAGATCGAGGCGACTCCTCAACCGGCATACTGAGCAACCTGCTTGCTGAGCACGTTGCCCATCCGGCACGTTGCTTATCCGGCACGACAAACATCGAGTAGCACGACAGGGTGTCGAGCCTGCCTAACGACTGCAGCGGGCACACTCACCTCTCTTGAGCCTGCGCTCCGGTGCCTACCGCTCCTCGCCGGTACAGTGGGACTGTTTACCGTCGCCCCAGAGGAGCCCATCGCTCGTGTATGTCAAGAGCCTGACCCTGCGGGGCTTCAAGTCGTTCGCCTCGGCCACCTCCCTGCGGCTCGAACCGGGCATCACGTGCATCGTGGGACCGAACGGCTCCGGCAAGTCAAATGTCGCCGACGCCCTGGCCTGGGTGATGGGCGAGCAGGGTGCAAAGAGCCTACGGGGCGGCAAGATGGAGGATGTCATCTTCGCCGGCACCTCCGTGCGTGCTCCGCTGGGGCGTGCAGAGGTCTCCCTGACCATCGACAACACCGACGGCGCGCTGCCGATCGACTACACCGAGGTCACCATCGCCCGGACGATGTTTCGCAACGGCGGCTCGGAGTACGCCATCAACGGCACGAGCTGCCGGCTGCTGGACGTTCAGGAGCTGCTCTCCGACTCCGGCATCGGCCGCGAGATGCACGTCATCGTCGGCCAGGGCCAGCTCGAGGCGATTCTGCGCGCCACCCCGGAGGAACGACGTGGCTTCATCGAGGAGGCTGCCGGAGTTCTGAAGCATCGCAAGCGCAAGGAGCGAGCGCTGCGCAAGATGGAGACGATGGAGACCAACCTCATCCGGGTCAACGACCTGACGGGTGAGATCCGCCGCCAGCTCGGGCCTCTCGGTCGCCAGGCCCAGGCGGCGCTGCGCGCGGCAACCATCCAGGCAGAGGCGCGGGACTCGCGGCTTCGGCTTCTCGCCGACGACCTGACCCAGCTGACCGCCACCTTCGAGCAGGAGGTTGCCGACGAGACCGCCCTCATCGCCCGGCGCAGCGAGGCTGAGGGAGCATTGACCGCTCTCCGATCGCGTCTGGCCGCTCTCGAGCTCGAGGCTCAGGAGTCGGCGCCGCTGCTGGCCCGGGCTCAGGAGCGCTGGTTCGCGCTGTCGTCGCTGCGTGAGCGACTGAACGCGACAGGTTCGCTGGCTGCCGACCGGGTGCGGCTCCTCTCCGAGGATGAGGCCGAGAACGCCGGCAACACAGCCCGGGACCCCGAGCTGCTTCGCGCCCAGGCGGACTCGGCGCGCAAGGAGGAGCAGGCGTTGATCGCCGAGTCCGAACGGGCCAGGCAGGGTCTTGACGCCGCGGTCACCCACCGCACCCAGATCGAGATGGCGTATGCGGCCGAGGCCGCCAGGCTCACCCGTCTCGTCCGGGCCGCTGCGGATCGCCGCGAAGGGCTGGCCAGGCTGGCAGGCCAGGTGGGTGCACGCCGTAGCAGGATCGACGCTGGTGAGGCCGAGATCGGCCGGCTCCAGCAGTCCGTCGAGCAGAGCAGGGGCAGGGCGGCCCGGGCCGAGGATGAGTTTGCAGCTCTGGAAGGATCGGTCGCCGCGGACGAGGAAGGCGAGGTGGGTCTGGACACCGCCTACGAGCAGGCTGCGGCCGCCTTGGCGGTGGCCGAGGCGGAGGTCCTGCAATGGCGCCAGGCGGCGCGAGATGCCGACGGTGACCGCTCCAGCCGCGTGGCCAGGCTGGAGGCGCTCCAGCTCAGCCTGCGGCGTAAGGACGGTGCGGCTGCACTGCTCGCGGCGGGGGAGACGGCGCACGGGCTGATCGGCTCTATCTCAGCTCTCCTGCAGATCAGGCCGGGGTACCAGAGCGGTATTGCAGCAGCTCTCGGCTGGGCAGCAGATGCGCTGGCCGTCGACTCGGCCGAGGGGGCCCGACGCGCCATCGCCTCGTTGCGCGAGCATGACGCCGGCCGGGCAGGCCTGCTCGTCTCTGCAACGGCAGATACGCCCGAGTCGGGCACCTGGCCGGGACTGGAGGGACTGGCAGGGCGGGCTGTCTGGGCCAGAGACGTGGTCACCTGCCCTGAGAGTGTGCGGCCCGCCCTTGATCAGCTGCTGAGTCGGGTTGCCCTGGTGGAGGATCCCGCGACCGCAGTGGATCTGGTTGCACTCGGCCAGGGGATAACAGCGGTCACCCGTGATGGAGACGTCTTCGCCCCGGGCTTTGTCCGTGGCGGGAGTGCGTCTGCGCCGAGCCTCATCGAGATTCAGGCTGCCGTCGACGAGACTGCTGACACGGTCGGGGAGGCTGCCTTGCGCGGGGAGCAGGCCAGGCTCGCCCTGGAAGTCTCGAACGAGCGGGTGGCGATCGCTCATGGCTCGATGAAGGATGCGCTCGAGCGCCTGCATCAGTCCGACGCCAGGTTGGCGGCCGTCGCCGAGCGGCTGGGGCTGCTCGGTGGCACGGTCCGTGCGGGGCGTGCCGAGGCTGAGCGCATCCAGCGCGCCATCGCCGCGGCCGAGACGGCCCTGGGCAGCGATCGGGCCGAGCATCTCGCCCTCAGCGAGCGTCTCGAGGCAGCCAGCGCCGAACCGGGCGAGCATGAGCCCACCAACGAGGAACGCGACCGCCTGGAGGCCGGCGTCACCCAGGCCCGGGCAGCCGAGACCGAGCTACGCCTGACGCTGCGAACCCGCGAGGAACGAGCCCGCGCCATGTCGGCCCGGGCCGAGTCCCTGGACGCGGCGGCGCGCTCCGAGCTCGCAGCCCGCGAGAGGGCCGCGGCGCGTCGGGAGCGTCGCCGCCGGGAGGCCACGGTGGCGGACGCGGTGCGTAGCGGTGCCGCGTACGCCGTGCAGTGGGTGACCTGCGCCCTCGCCCAGGGGACCGCAGAGCGAGCCGACGCCGATCAGGGGCGCACCCGACGAGAGGCCGCGCTGACGATCGTGCGGCGCGAGATCATTGCGACGGGCGACCAGCTGGGCGACCTCACCAACCTGGTTCATCGTGACGAAGTCGCCCGTACCCAGCAGCGGCTTCACATCGAGGCGCTGCAGACCAAGGCGCTCGAGGAGCACGGCATCGACCCGAAGGTGCTGGTCGCGGACTTCGGCCCGCATCAGATGGTGCCGGTGATCACCGACACTGATGCGGACACCGATGATGCTGCCGGCGCCGAGGTGACCAGCGTTCCCTACGTGCGAGAGGTCCAGGCCAAACGTCTGCGCTCCGCTGAGCGGAAGCTCTCAACACTTGGTCGGGTCAACCCGCTCGCGTTGGAGGAGTACGCAGCGCTGGAGGAACGCCACAAGTTCCTGACCGGGCAGCTCGAGGACCTCAAGAACTCCAAGCGCGATCTCCTGGACATCGTGCGCGAGGTCGACGAGCGCGTCGAAAAGGTCTTCACGGAGGCCTACTGGGACACCGCGGCCGAGTTCGAGGGCGTGTTCAGGCGGCTGTTTCCCGGAGGTGAGGGTCGACTGATCCTTACCGACCCGGGCAACATGCTGACCAGCGGGATCGAGATCGAGGCGCGTCCTCCGGGCAAGAAGATCAAGCGGCTCTCCCTGCTGTCCGGTGGCGAGCGCTCTCTGGTGGCAGTCGGGCTGCTGGTGGCCATCTTCAAGGCAAGGCCCAGTCCGTTCTACATCCTGGACGAGGTGGAGGCGTCTCTCGACGACGCCAACCTGGGCAGGTTGATCACCCTGTTCGAGGAGCTGCGTGCCTCCAGCCAGCTGATTGTGATCACCCATCAGAAGCGCACGATGGAGATCGCCGACGCCCTCTACGGCGTCACGATGCGCGGCGACGGGGTCAGCACGGTTGTCTCGCAACGCATCAGAGACCTCCAGCGTGCCTGACCTCGGGCCCAGCAGCCGAAAGCCGGGCGGCGCCGGTCCCATCTCGCGACTCGGCTGTTGATCATGGTGCCCTCCTGGGGCACCATGGGTCCATGCTTCTCCTCGTGCTAGGAATGCTCCTCAGTGTCGGCCTCGGGTTGGCCACGTTGTTCGTCGTTGCCGTCCCCGCACGCCGCGAAGGCCGTGACGTGCTCACTGCCAAGGGGGAAGACGTGGTGTCCCTGGTTCGCGAGAAGACCGGCGACGCCCTGGAGACCGCACGAGAGAAGACCGGCGAGGCTTTCGGCGCGGCACGAGAAAAGGTGTCCGACGTCACCAGGGCCAACGAGGACTGAACCCGGTGAGGACGCATACCGCTGCGGCCCTCGCATCAGGGCCAAGGTCCTGAGCACTGCCCTTGAAGACCAGGCTCGCTTTATTGTCGCCACCGCCTTCGCACTTCAGGAGGGCTGTGGACCAAAGAAGCCGAGGGGAGCCAGTTGGCGACAGCGTTGACACCGGGATCTGGGAGAATCGCCAACTGTGACCCAAATCCAGGTAGTCATCGCGCTCGTGGTTGTCGTCGCCCTCGCGGGGATCGTGCTCTTAGTCGGGCTGCAACGTGGCAGGGTCCGCCGTGGCACCAAGAGCGGGACGCTCCCTGCCCAGAGGCCTCCGACTCGCGGGGTCGAAGGCTCCGAACCTGAGTCAGGGGTGGCGCCCCCCGGTCCGGACGGCGCTCAGATCGTCACCACCGATGAGCCCGATCTCTTCGAAGAGTCCGTCACTGCCCCGTCGATCGAGCGGCCGGAGTCGGCTACCGGGCGCCTGCAACGTCTTCGGGCACGGCTGGCGCGCTCCAACACGGTCCTGGGCAAGGGGTTGTTGTCTCTGCTGTCCAGCGGGGGACTGGATGAGCAGGCCTGGGAGGATGTCGAGGACACCCTGCTCAGCTCGGACCTGGGTGTCGAGGCAACCAACGAGCTGGTCAGCTCGCTGCGAGCCAGGGTCACCGTCGAGGGGACACGTGACGAGGAGATCGTCCGGGGCTGGTTGCGGGAGGACCTGCTCAGGCTCGTCGATCGTTCGATGGACCGCTCGATCGCCTCATCACGGGTGGAGGGCCGCCCGGCCGTGGTCATGGTGGTCGGGGTCAACGGGACGGGCAAGACCACCACGGTCGGCAAGCTCGCGCGCGTCTTCGTGGCGCAGGACAAGGATGTCCTGCTAGGCGCCGCAGACACCTTCCGTGCCGCCGCCGCCGATCAGCTACAGACCTGGGGGGAGCGCGTCGGGGTGCCGACCGTGCGCTCCGACCGAGAGGGCGCAGACCCTGCCTCGGTGGCCTTCGATGCGGTCAAGGCCGCGATCGAGATGGAGGCCGACGTGGTCGTGATCGACACCGCAGGCCGCCTTCACAACAAGGTCGGGCTCATGGACGAGCTCAGCAAGGTCAAGCGTGTCGTTGAGAAGCAGAGCCCGATCGACGAGGTCCTGCTGGTGCTCGACGCCACGACCGGACAGAACGGTCTGCGCCAGGCGGAGGTCTTCGCTGAGGTCGTCAACGTCACCGGGATCGTCCTGACCAAGCTCGACGGGACGGCCAAGGGCGGCATCGTCGTGGCCGTTCAGCGCAAGCTCGGCGTCCCCGTCAAGCTGGTCGGTCTTGGCGAGGGCCCAGATGACCTGGCGCCTTTCGACCCCGAGGCCTTCGTCGACGCGCTCATCTCCTGACCCGTGGAAGATGCAGAGGGGGAGGAGATCCTTCACGGGGGCAACACCAACGTCGTCGTGCGGGTTGGAGACACGGTCCGTCGCCAGACAGGGCACTGGACTCCGGCCGTCCACGCCCTGCTCAAGTACCTGGAGCTGGTCGGCTTCGGCGATGCCCCCAAAGTCCTGTCCACGGATTACCTGGGTCGTGAGGTTCTGCTCTTCGTCGACGGCGAGGCCGGCCTTCTCGATCCCGAACATCCGCTGCCGCCGTGGTTTCGTACGACCGCAGCATGTACGGCGATCGGGGACTGGCTGCGCCGGTGCCACGAGGCTCAGTATGGGTTCAGACCCGACCCTGCCCTTCCATGGCGGATGGTTCCGGGGCGTCGGCTGAGACCGGGAGAGGTCGTGGTCCACCACGACGCCGCCCCCTACAACACCATCCTGCGGCCCTTCGGCGGCCTGACCGTTGTCGACTGGGACTTCTGCGCCCCAGGCGACCCGATCGAGGACCTGGCCTTTGCCGCATGGCAGTGGGTTCCCCTGTGGGCCGACAAGGCAGCCGTGGCACATGGGCACGGGGGAGCCATGACGGCGCTGGAGGCGGGCACGAAGCTGGCGGCGCTGGCCGACGGGTACAAGGCCTCGATAGACCAGCGCTGGACGCTGGTGGAAGCCTGCGTGGCTCAGATGGTCAAACACGCTGACCAGGTCGAGGCCTTGGCGGTGACCGACCCGGCGTTCGCCCGGCTGGTCGATCTGGGCGTCTCTCGGGACGCACGTCTTGACGCTGAGTGGGTCCAGGACAACGAGGCCGTGCTCAGCGCTGCTGTTCGTGAGCCTCGTGGGGGTGCCGCAGCGCCCAGCGGATGACGCTGGTGGCGGCTCCTCCGAGCGGCAGCGCGATTGCCCGGTCGGCGAGCGGCAGCAGTGGGAGTGCGAGGTCCCGGCGGGCCCAGGTGGGCAGCATGGCGACCCCGGCGCCCGCCAGCGCGCCGTATCCCGGCCGGGCGCTCCAGGGCAGCGGCGGGTGAAGCAGCAGGAAGCGGGCTGCGTCCCGCGCCTGCGCAGTGCCCGTGAGCTCGGGCTGGTAGGACTCGATCGCGGCGTCGAGCCCGCGAACGGTGGTCGGCGGGTTGATGACCCCGAGCCTGCTCGCCACCACACATGACTGAGCCACGTAGCGGTCGGCCTCGGCGGCCGTCAGGGGAGTCACGCCATAGCGCTGGTGGGTCCGCAGGAAGCTGTCGGTCTCGGCGAGGTGCACCCACTTCAGCAGATGCGGGTCACTGGCGGCGTACGGGCGCCCATCAGGAGCCCGGCCACGCACGCGCTCGTGGATCCCGCGGATCCGCTGGATAAGGGCCTCGGCGTCCTCGATGGTCCCGAAGGTCGTGGTCGCCAGGAACGTGCTGGTTCGCTGCAGCCGCCCCCAGGGGTCGCCCTTGTATCCCGAGTGCCCGGCCACGCCCGCCATGGCGAGCGGGTGCAGCGACTGGAGCAGCAGCGCCCGGATACCCGCGACGAACATCGAGGCATCGGCGTGCACCCGCCAGATGGGGTCTGCGTCGCTGAACCAGCGCTTGCCCGGAGCGTCCCAGATGAGAGCGGCCTTGGCCGCGTTGTCCTGCCCGGCAACCCGGTCACGCAGCGCGATCGCGACGCGGCGGCGCAGCCGGTCGTGCAGCGGGCGGGCAGCGCCGACCAGTCGCGAGGTGGCGGAGCTCATGGCAATGATTATGCCTGCTACCTCCCGGTGCGGGGGGTTGCCCGGTGCAGGCCTGCTGCGGCGCGCAGGTGTCCGGTCTGGGGAGCGTCCGAAAGCCTGGCTGGTCCCAGACGCCAGGTCCCGTCTCGCCTGAAGGAGCACAGCGGCCGGATCGCGGGAGTTACCTGATGCTTACAGGGGAGGGCCTTTGCTAACACGGATGTAACAAGAAGCGGCACGATCGGTAACCAGCGCCGGTCAGAGTCAAGCCATGACAATTGACAGCGGCGACACCGCCTGGATCCTCGTCAGTGCCGCTCTGGTGCTGCTGATGACACCGGGCCTAGCCCTCTTCTACGGCGGCATGGTCAGGGCCAAGAGTGCCCTGAACATGATGATGATGAGTTTCGGAGCGATGGCGACGATCGGCGTCACCTGGGTGCTCTGGGGCTACAGCGAGGCTTTCGGTAACTCGTGGCACGGGCTGATAGGCAACCCGTTCCAGCACTTCGGGCTCGGAAACCTCCTCAGCGGCGACGCGGCCATCTTCGGCTACCAGGCGGCCGCAGACGGGGTTCCGGCCCACGGGGGCATCCCGGCCATGGCCTTCGTGGCTTTCCAGGCGATGTTCGCCATCATCACCGTGGCCCTGATCAGCGGAGCGATCGCCGACCGGGCGAAGTACTCGACCTGGTTGATCTTCACCGTGATCTGGGCGACCGTCGTCTACTTCCCGGTCGCGAACTGGGTCTTCGCCTTCGACGGTTACGCGGCTCAGAAGGGCGGCTGGATCGCCAACCAGCTCAAGACCATCGACTTCGCCGGCGGAACGGCTGTTCACATCAACGCCGGGGCCGCCGCCCTGGTCCTGGCCATCATCCTGGGCAAGCGTGTCGGGTTCGCCAAGGACCCGATGCGACCGCACAACCTGACCATGGTCATGCTCGGAGCCGCACTGCTGTGGTTCGGCTGGTTCGGGTTCAACGCAGGCTCGGCGCTGGGTGCCAACAACACGGCAGCGGTGACCTGGGTCAACACCATGGTGGCCACCGCGGCAGCCTGTATCGGGTGGCTGGCCACGGAGCGGATCCGGAACGGTCACGCGACCTCGCTGGGTGCTGCCTCCGGCATCGTTGCCGGTCTGGTCGCGATCACCCCGGCCTGTTCGGCGGTCACCCCGCTGGGCGCCGTGGCCATCGGCCTCATCGCCGGAGTCCTGTGCGCACTGGCGATCAGCCTGAAGTACCGCCTGGGCTACGACGACAGCCTTGATGTCGTCGGCGTCCACCTCGTCGGCGGCCTTGCGGGCACCCTTCTCATCGGGTTCTTCGCCTCTGCCTCCGCTCCGGCGGGCGTGGACGGGCTCTTCTACGGCGGTGGTCTGGACCAGCTGTGGCGTCAGGCAGTCGGCGCTGGCGCGGTGCTGGTCTACTCCTTCGTGATGACTGGCCTGATCGGACTGGCTCTGCACAAGACGCTGGGCTTCCGCATCGAGCGTGACGCCGAGGTGTCGGGCATCGATATCGAGGAGCACGCTGAGACGTCGTACGATCTCGGCTCACTGGGCGGCGGCGGCCTCATCCACGCGGGAGCCTCGATGTTCGGTTCGCACGATACGAGCCCGACTCCTCCGAGTACAACCGCTACGAGCTCGAACGCCACGGCGGCCAAGTCCAACCGGCAGGGAGCATCATCATGAGACTGGTCACCGCGATCATCAAGCCGTTCAAGCTCGATGAGGTCAAGCAGGCCCTCGAGGCCTTCGGAGTCACCGGTATGACGGTCAGCGAAGCCAGCGGGTACGGGCGTCAGCGCGGACACAGTGAGGTCTACCGGGGCGCCGAGTACAAGGTCGACTTCGTGCCCAAGGTACGCGTGGAGGTCGTCGTGGACGACGTCGATGCCGCAGACGTCGCGTCGGTCATCCTCAAGGCGGCTCAGACGGGACGGATCGGTGACGGCAAGATCTGGACCGTCGCCGTGGAGGATGTGATGCGGGTCCGTACCGGCGAACGAGGCCCGGACGCGTTGTAGGCAGACAGCCATCTCTGGAAGGCGTTGTCCCTTATGAGCGGACTCGGGCAGGCTGAGAAGGTGGACCTCAACCAGCAGCGTCTTGACCTCGCCCGCGCCGGGGGCTTCACGGCCCCCGGCGCGGGTGAGGTGAGGCGGACGGCCATGGCCGAGCTGAGCCGGGGCTGGATCGACGAGGTATGGGCGGCGGCAACGTACGGAGCCCGGATGGACGGGGTTGCCCTTGCCAGCGTCGGCAGCCTCGCCCGGGGTGACGCCGGACCGCTCAGTGACTTCGACCTGGTCCTGCTGCACGACGGCCGATCCATGTCGGGCAAGGAGATCACGTCCCTGGCCGACCGCATCTGGTACCCGATCTGGGATGGCGGCGCGAGCCTCGACCACAGCGTCCGGACGGTTGGTGAGTGCCGCAGCGTGGCCGCCAGCGATCTGTCTGCCGCCGTCGGGCTGCTGGATCTCGAGCTGGTGGCCGGTGACGAGCAGGTGGTCGCCGCCGCACGCTCAACTCTGGGACACGACTGGCGCGCGAATGCCCGGCGGAGGCTGCCGGAGCTGGTCGAGTCGCTCGAGGCACGCCACCACCGCCACGGAGACCTGGCGCAGAGCATCGAACCAGACCTGAAGGAGGCGAGAGGCGGCCTGCGCGACATGTCTGTGCTGCGTGCCCTGACCGCGGCATGGCTGGCCGACCGCCCGCACGGTCAGGTCGATGGGGCATACCGCACGCTGCTGGATGCCCGGGATGCCATACACGTGGTGACAGGGCGCGGCCGCGACCGGCTTGGTATCGAGGACCACGACGTGGTGGCCGCGCTGCTGGGTCACCCGGATGCCGACACGATGCTGTCGGTGCTCGGAACTGCGGCACGGACGCTCAGCTATGCGATGGACGGGACGGTACGACGTGCCGCCCAGTCCCAGAGGGCGCGCACCTTGCGGGTGGGTCCGCGCCGGCCGGCGCTGAAGACGCTGGGCTTCGGGCTCTTCGAGCATGACGGGGAGGTGGTGCTCGGCGCCCACCTGGACCCCTCGCGGGACCCGCTGCTGGTTCTTCGCGCGGCTGGCGCCGCGGCTCGCCGTGGTCTTCCCCTGGCCCCGGCAACCCTGACCAACCTGGCTGAGAACTCGCCGGAGATCCCCGTGCCGTGGAGTCCGGTGGCCCGTTCGTTGTTCACCGACCTGCTGGCCGCGGGCCCCGGGCTGATCCCGGTGTGGGAGGGGCTGGACCTCGCCGGGGTGGTTGACTCCTGGCTGCCCGAGTGGGCGCAGGTGCGGAGCCGGCCCCAGCGCAACCTCGTGCACAGGCACACGGTGGACCGGCACCTGATCGAGACGGTCGTGATGGCGACCGCCTTCCTGCCCGACGTCGAGCGCCCCGACCTCTTGTTGCTGGCAGCCCTGCTGCATGACATCGGCAAGATCGCCGGGGCCCAAGATCACGCCGAGGTCGGGGCGCCGCGTGCCGCGACGGTTGCCCGCCGGCTGGGCCTGGACGAGTCCGAGGTCGAGGTTGTCGAGCTGCTGACCCGTGAGCATCTGAGGCTGATCGAGCTGGCAACCCGCCGCGACCCCTCTGACTCGCAGACCATCGCGGCGGTGACCGATGCCGTCGCCGGACGCCGGGATGTGCTGGAGCTGCTACGTGCCCTGACCGAGGCGGATGCGAGCGCCGTGGGTGGTGCCGCCTGGACGGACTGGCGAGCCCACCTGCTTGAGCAGCTCGTCGTCGGCGCGCGCGCGACCCTGGGCGACTCGGCTAAGCCGGTCGCCCTGGCAGAGGAGGTCGCGGACCTCCTGTCCCCGGATGTCGTGGCCGGGGTCGCCATGGGCGAGCCGTACGTCGTGGTCAGCCCCATCGCAGGCGCCTACCGAATCGATGTCTACGACCGTGACCGTCTGGGTCTGTTCGGTGACACCGCGGGTCTGCTCGCGGCATACGGCTTCATCGTGCGGACAGCCCGCGTACGGACCCAGGAGGGCATCGCGGCCAACCAGTGGCAGGTCGACTCACCCGGCGGTGACGCCCCGGACGGGGTCGCGATCGGCCGCGGGCTCTCAAGCCTGGCACAGGGTGATCGTCAGCCGTTGCGGGCTCTGGAGCGCCGCCGAGTCCCCACGGGCCGCGGTGCCGGGTCAGCATCTCGTCCGAAGGCGCGGGCAGCGGTGGTGCCGCATGGTTCGCAGGAGTCGACGGTGTTCGAGATCCGGGCCCAGGACCGGCCAGGACTGCTGCACGAGGTGGGTATGACGTTCGCGCGCGCGGGTCTGAGCGTGCACAGCGCCCATATCGCCACTTATGCCGGTCAGACCCTGGACACGTTCTACGTGAGCGAGTTCGGGGGCCGGACGCTCTCGCCCGAGCGGGTCGCCCAGACGATCTCCATGCTCCTGGTGGCATGCGACGCGTCACCACCAGCGGGAAGATAACCTTGCCTGGTGTTCACCAGCCTGTCTGACCGACTGACCGCCACCTTCAAGAACCTGCGCGGCAAGGGACGCCTGTCCG
>JBDTWH010000007.1:0-5940 GCA_040006795.1 Actinomycetota bacterium
CACCGGCCAGGTATGGGGTGTCAACGGCGGCCTGGACATGTAGCTGCTGACCGGCAGGACTGAAGGCTGAAGATAACTACCGGATGCTTGACATACCAAGCATCCGGTCGTTATCTTCTAGATGTGTCGGCGTCGCCGAACACCTTTCAAGACTGCTTAGGAGAGTTCACCATGGCAACACCCAGCACCAAGACCGCGAACCCGACCGACCTGACCAACATGGCCGAGAAGTTCCGTGAGCAGCTGGTCTCCAGCGTCCAGCAGGGGCAGAAGATGTCCATCGATGCCGCCCAGACGTGGGTCAAGGCCGTTTCGGTTCTTCCCGTTCCCGAGCTTCCCGCGATTCCTGGCCTCCCCGCCCTCCCGGGTCTGGAAGCCGTCACCAAGTACACCTTCGACGTAGCCGCTGACCTGCTCAACGCCCAGCGCGACTTTGCGCTTCAGCTGACGAACGTCCTCATCCCCGCGGCGAAGAACTGACCCCGAACACGGCTTCAGGCACAACCGGCGACACAAGCTCGGCGCAGGAAGAAGCAGAGTCCATGGCTGCAACAGATCACGACGCCCGGCGCATGCTGGGTGGTTTCATCCGGGCGCAGCGACAGATGGCCAATCTGTCGCTGCGCCAGCTCTCCGTGCTCGCCAAGGTCTCCAACCCCTACCTCAGCCAGGTCGAACGCGGTCTGCATGAGCCGTCCGTGCGAGTGCTGAAGTCCATCGGGGAGGCGCTCAACGTGTCCGCCGAGACGCTTTTCGAGCAAGCCGGCCTTATCGATCCTGCCGGGGACCTGGACGATGAGGCGACTGAGCACGCGATCCGCACAGACCGCAGGCTCACGGAAGCACAACGGCACGCACTGCTCGGGGTCTACCGTAGCTATGTCGGTGACACCGACACCGAAGCCTGACTCCCCACCGCGGGTGAGCCGTCAAGAACCGCTAGTTCGCAGGCCGATGAGGAGTTCGACAGCATGAGTGAAGTGAATAGCTTCCAGTCAGCAATGAGTGGCCTCGAGTCAGCAGTGAATGGCTTCGGGTCAGCCGGGAAATCCGTTCTGGATCGTCTCGGCATTGCCGAGGACCCGCTTGTCAGCGCCGACCCCGTGGCGCTGCTACGTGCTCTGGCCGCCGCGGGTGGGTCGCTGGCCAAGAATCCGGCAGGGGCGGCCGCGGCGAGCGGCCGGCTGGGGATAGGCCTGGCCGCGGCAGTTCGCGCAGCGGGAGCGCGCGCGGTGGGCATGAATGAGTCCGGCCCGCTCTCTCCGGCGCCATCCGACAAACGCTTCGCTGACGCGGCATTCGCGGACAACGCGCTGTACTACCTGTTGGAACAGGAGTACCTGTTGAGCAGCCAGCTCGTCGACGAGCTGCTGGACACCGCGGACCTCGAGGCCACAGAGGCGACCAAGGCGCGGTTCGCGGCAAGATTCATCGTGGACGCCCTCTCCCCCACCAACACCCTGCCCGGCAACCCGGCGGCACTGCGGCGTGCGTTCGACACAGGGGGGATGAGCGTCGTCCGCGGTGCAAAGAACATGCTGGACGACCTCCTCCATAATGGCGGGTGGCCCTCGCAGGTCGACAGCACAGGGTTCGAGGTCGGCGTCAATATGGCGGCAACCCCCGGTTCCGTGGTTTACCGCAGCGATCTGATCGAGCTCATCCAGTACGAGCCGCAGGGCAAGCAGGTGCACGCGGTGCCGCTGCTCTTCTGCCCGCCGTGGATCAACAAGTACTACATCATGGACCTGGCCCCGGGCCGGAGCCTGATCGAGTGGGCGGTTCAGCACGGACACACCTGCTTCGCGATCAGCTACCGCAACCCTGATGCCACGATGCGCGACCTGGGCTTCCAGGACTACCTGCATCAAGGCGTACTGGACGCGGTCCGGGTGGTGCGCGAGATCACCGGCGCTGCCGAGGTCAACACCCTCTCGGTCTGTCTCGGGGGGACGCTGACAGCACTCGCGTTGGCTCACAACGCCGCCAACGGTGATCAGTCGATCAAGTCCGCGACATTCCTGAACACCCTCACCGACTTCTCAGTTCCGGGCGCGCTCGGCGTCTTCACGGACGAGCCCACCATCGCCGGCCTGGAGAAGCAGATGGCCAAGGACGGCTTCCTCGACTCCAACAAGATGGCCCACACGTTCGACGCGTTGCGGGCCAACGACCTGATCTTCAACTACGTCATCAACAACTGGCTGCTCGGCAACAAACCGCCAGGGTTCGACCTGCTGGTGTGGAACAAGGACAGCACCCGGATGCCAGCCCGGATGCACTCTCAGTACCTGAGATCCTGCTACCTTCACAACGAATTCGCGAGGGGAGAGTTCGAGGTGGATGGGCAGAAGCTCAACCCGGAGAAGATCGACATCGACACCTACGTGCTGGCTGCGGTGGATGACCACATCGTTCCGTGGGTGTCGGGCTACAAAACGACCCACCTCTTCGGTGGTAACAACCGATTCGTCTTGAGCACGTCCGGGCACATCGCGGGAATCGTCAACCCTCCCGGCCCCAAGGCCAAGCACTGGACCAACGATGCCCACCCCGCCGACCCGCAGGAATGGAAAGACAAGGCCACGCTGCAGGCCGGCACGTGGTGGGAGGACTGGACCAAGTGGATCGCCAAGCAGGGCGGATCGAAGGTCGCAGCCCCCGCCACACTGGGTAGCAAGGACTACCCGGTGATCGAAAGCGCCCCCGGCAGCTACGTGCGCGTTCGCGCATGACCTCAGGACGATCGCTCTTCATCGACGTCCAGCTGCCCTTCATGTCGGGGCTCCGGATCGCCATCCGCGTTCAGGGCAAAGGCGATCCACTGCTGCTGATGAACGGGATGACCCGGCCGATGCGGAGCTGGGCCAACGTCATCGGCGGTTTGGAGGATCGAACGGTCGTCAGTTTCGACGCCCCCGGCGTCGGCGCGAGCCCGACGTCGGTCAGGCCGCTCTCAATAGCCGAGCTCGCGACCGTGGCAGAGTCGGTGCTCGATGCTGCCGGGTTCGCCGATGCCGATGTTCTCGGGTACTCCCACGGCGGTGCCGTTGCCCAGGAGCTCGCTCACCAGGCCCCGGACAGGGTGCGGGGCCTGATTCTCGCCGCCACCTCGTGCGGCATGGGCGCTACGCCCGGCGCCGGTCAAGATATGCTTCGCAGCCTTGGGGTCCCTCGGGTCGCCAGCCCCTGGCCACTGCCGGACCCGCTGGGCTTCTTGTGGCAGTCGATGGCGGTGTCGAGCTGGTCGAGCATCCCCTTCCTGGGCTCGATCCGCAGTCGGACGCTCGTGGTCTGCGGCAGCCGGGACCGGGTCGTGCCTCCCTCCAACAGCCGAGTTCTGGCCCGCCGGATCCCGGGGGCCTCTCTCGTCATGCTCCAGGGAGCAGGTCACGATCTGCAGCGCGTGGAGTCTTCGAGTGCGCTGGTGCCCATCCTCAGAAGCTTCCTAGACGCCGGCTTTGCCACCGAGACCCTGCGAGCTGTCTGACCTGGGTGCGGTGACATGGGCACGACGCTCTCGATCGGCGCCCATCACGTTGAAGGCAGCCGCCATGGCGGCGAACCAGGCGGCACCCAGGACGATGCCAGCGACCACGTCGGACACGTAGTGCACCCCGAGAGCGATTCTGGAGAACCCGATCGCCAGGACCGCGAGCACGGCAAGGGTGGCACCGGTTCTGCGCCAGGCTCCGTGCAGGACAGGCAGGAAGACCAGCAGGAGAACGGCGTACCCAGCCATCGCCGCCTGGGCGTGTGCGCTGGGGAAGCTCAGCCCCTGCGCCCGGGCGACCGGGTCGCTCAGAGCGGGACGCAGTCGATGGACCGAGGACTTGACCACCGCGTTCAGCAGCGATGACCCGGCCATCGTCACGACGACGAACAGGGCCATCCGGGGCAACCGGCGCCAGAGCAACCAGGCCACGACCGGAGTCAGGGCCACGACCCAGAACACCGAGGAGCCGAAGTTGCTGATCAGCTGCATCACGGCGACGAATCCCCCATGGGCCACCGCATAGCGGTGAAGAGTGTCGCCAGTGCCACGATCGACCTTCAACAGGGGCGCCCACCTTGCCTGCACCAGCAGCAGCAGCAGCGAGAACGGGATGGCGATCAGGGCCAGCGATGTCGCGGCCAGAACGCCCCGGGCGCCAGCTCGGGCGCTCAGCTCGCCAGATGGCCTGGACTCCGATGGTGGGGGCACGTGCTCCGTCTCGTGGGGCATGACCGTCATCCTGCCTCCCCGGCAGGGCGCGTTCCAGCCCGGCACACGATCTAGAGGACCAGATCTGGGCTCGCTCAGGGTCGACGGTGAACCAGCAGTGGCAGCACCATCGACGCCTTGGCCTGACGAAGATGCGCAGCCGCCACGGTGATCGGCCACTGCGAGGACGAGGCATCGACCACGAGCAGCACCACCTTTCCCTCGACTGCGGAACCGAGCTCATCCGTGACGCAGATGGCGTCCCGCCACAGTGCCGCCTCCTGAGGCGAGGACAGGTCACCAGGACCGCCGGAGTCGATGGCGACGGGCAGATCCGCGCGGCCGAGCCGCCCCACACTCGCCAGATGGTCGGCCAGTCCTCCTGTCATCACCGGGAACCCGGCCGGTGATAGTGACACGACGACCTCCGGGCGCGAGGGCCACGAGTCACGCCAGTGACCAAGCGCGGCCACTGCCGCAGCGCACAGCTCCTGGGTCGGCGGGTTGTCCCGGGCGAAAGTCGCGGCGACCAGCTCGCGCCATTCGGGGGCATCGGCGTACACGATGGCCCTGCCTGGCTGCGCCATCAGCTCCGACGGAATCCGACCCCTGCTGCCGAACGCTCCCCCCGGCCACATCTTGCGTGGCTCCAGGACGGTCACCTCACCTCTGAGCCGGCGGGTCACCGCCTCGACCGTGCCGGGCTCGGGCCGGCTCTGCAGAGGCGCCGGCAGGTGTCCCAGGCACACCGAGCACCGCCCACATGGCTGGGCGCTGCCGTCGTCCAGGGACTCCTGCAACAGCTGCATCAGACATCTCTGACCGCGCGTGTAGGCGCGCATGATGTCCGCTTCACGTCGTCTGGTCGCGATGATCCCCTCGTAGTGCTCCTGGTCATACACCCACTCCGCTCCGGTGGGGAGCCATCCGCCCTCGACCCGCTCGACGGCGCCGTCCACCGCCAGCTGCTTGAGCATCAGCTCGACACGGCCGCGACGCAGACCCGTCTCGGCCTCGAGCGCGGGAACGGTGGCTGGCTTGCCGCCGGCGTACGCCGAGAGACCCGCGAGCAGCCGCTGGACCTGCCCCCGTTCGGGAATCGTCGCTGTCGCGAAGTACTCCCAGACACCGGCATCGGCAGCGGAGGGCAGCAGAGTGACCACGGCGTGATCGATCCCCCGACCTGCGCGACCCACCTGCTGGTAGTACGAGACCGGCGACGGAGGCGAACCGACGTGTACGACAAACCCCAGGTCTGGCTTGTCATACCCCATACCCAGCGCCGAGGTCGCGATGAGGGCCTTGAACCGGTTGCCATGCAGCGCGTCCTCGAGCCGCTCACGCTCGCCGGACTCGAGCTGACCTGTGTATGCCGCGACCGGGCAGCTGTCTCCGTGGACGAACTGCACCGCGGCCGCGAGACGTTGGGCATCTGCCACGGTCAGGGTGTAGACGATCCCCGAACCCGCGAGTCGCGGAAGGTGATCGACCACCCAGGCAAACCTCTCGATCGGCGAGAGCGCATCGACCACGGTCAGCTGGAGACTTCTGCGTGCCAGGGGTCCGCGCAGGACCAGGGTGGCCTCGCCGAGCTGGGCGGCAACATCACGGGTCACCCTCGCGTTGGCGGTGGCGGTGGTGGCCAGCACAGGCGTCTGGGGGTTGAGCGTCTGCAGGACGTCGGCGACCCGCCGGTAGTCGGGCCGGAAGTCATGCCCCCAGTCGGACACGGCATG
>JBDTWH010000008.1:0-4628 GCA_040006795.1 Actinomycetota bacterium
GACGCCGGCTCGCGGGCCAAACGCTGAGGATCATGAAGACGGGTCACCATTGCCGCCTTCCGTAAGACCCCCACGAAGTGCAACGATCAGCTGATCGGGATTCACTGTCATAGGCGCGAAGAGTGCGCCGTGATGCCCGGTCACCGATCCACCTACGAAGGTAAGTCTCCCCTAAGTCTTTGTTTCGTTCCCAGCAAGCGAGATGATGTTGTTGTCCAGCAGGGCGCTTCGGGTCGTTACGTTGATCAGTCCGACCTGGAGCTCCGACCGGAGTAAGCCGAACCGCAGTAGATGTCCAAGAAGTCCCCAGACGGACGCGGAGGGGTGACTGAAATGAAAGCTTCACTCGACAACAAACCGACCCGACCTCTGACAGCCGCTGACCTGTGTGACCGATGCCCAGCTCGTGCGGCGGTCGAGACTCTAATGACCCATGGCGGTTCGCTGCTCTGGTGCGCGCACCACTTCGCATTCTTCGAGGACGCACTCAACGCCTTCGGCGCCACCATCCTGGTGGACCAGCGGCGCCGGTAGCCGATGGGCTACCGGTGATCGGTGGCCACCTCGGCCGACAGACAGATGTTCACGGCAGGGATCCCCGAACCGTGCAGCGGGAACCTGTTCGTCGGCGTCCAGCTCGAGGCGTTTAAGATCCGTCAGTCAGCGGGGCGCATCAGCCGAGTTGCCAGCCTGCCATGAGACCGCCACTGGTCAGCGCGCAAATCTGGAGGCCGAAAGCCAGCCGGTCGCCTGCGAAGTGGAAGTAAAGGAAGTCGCTGCCCCTGGACTCCTCGCGGTGTCTCTGCGTGAAGACCTCGATGAGCGCGCCGTTATGAGCAGGTGCCATGCGTCGGAGTTCCTTGAACGCTGCTGCCGGATCCTCGTAGCGATTCGCATCTGTGATCCCCATCCCCACGAAAGTGACCAAGGCGGTCGTATCGCCAAGGGGAGTCAAACCCCCAAAGAGTGCGTCCTGTCGTTGTGCCAGGGCCGCGAAGTCAAGGAAAAGGGGCCAGGCTGAACGTTGGGTCAGGCCAGCGCACACCCCGCCCTCAGCGGCCGTGGACTCCCAGCGCCGTTCTTGTCCTATCTCTTCTTTCGCAAGCCGACGAGACGTGCGGCTAAATTCGCCCGAGCCCTCTTCGGTCCTGCGGGTGTGGAAGAGCCAGGTCATTGCGGCCGACATGCGCTTCCCCTTCCCTCTCGACCAATCTCCACCCTCAAAATAGCTCTGTGAGCGCGTCTATGGCCACAGCTGCCCGGCTGCGATCTCGAGATCCTGGTGGTTGACACACCCGATGAGTCTCGGCGGCCGCAGGCTACGAGCACACGCTCGCCCTCCGGTGATCGGCACCAAGACATTGCCTACCGGAGTACAACCTCGCCCACTTCATGATGCGCACCCTCGGCTGACCGGACACGACCGACAGGGGTCGCAGACGCCCACGACAGGATGACCGGACAGGACCAACCGGCGGACCTTGGAGATCTGACCCAAGACCGCAGCCTGGAGGCGCTCGCCGCATGGGGATCGGGCCACGGTGGATCATTGACGGCGCCGGGCGACGATCTGACCGTGGTTCCCCGGCGGGCCGCGGCGTACCGTACTTTCGTGCGTCGCGTGCCATGGTGGGGACTGTTGTCCTCTGTTGCCGCGCCACTATTGCTCATCGGGGGCTGGACCCTGGCAGCAGGCATGCAGCCGATGCACTTTGACGCCACTATGCGCACGATAAGCGACCTCGCGGCACGCGACACTCCCCACCGATGGCTGATGACCGGTGCCTTGGTCGGTGTCGGCCTCTCGCACATCGCTACAGCCAGCGCACTTGGCTGCGCGAGGGCAGCGGGCAGACTTGTGTTAGGACTGGGCGGGTTGGCCACCTTCCTGGTGGCGGCGTTTCCGCTGCCGGCTGGTGACCGTTCCTCCGAAGCGCACACCGCCGCGGCAACCGCCGCCTTCGTCTCGCTCGCAGTGTGGCCCGCCTTCGCTTGGAAGTACCCGCCTGCGCCCAGGCGAACCTTCCCCGTCCTTCTTCGGCCGCAAGCATCCGCCGTCGCGGCTTGCACGCTTCTGGTGCTCCTGGTCTGGTTCTTCCTCGAGCAGCTCGTGAGCGGCCAGAGGGTCGGTCTGGCCGAACGCGTGGCTGCCGGATCACAGGCCCTGTGGCCGTTGGCCGTTGTCGTGTCAGCTCGACGATCCCAGCCACACCGACGCCAACCAGTCGAGCCAAAGTGAACTGAGGGTTGGCAGGGCCAGGCCGTACACGAGGCCCGCGGTCTCAGATGCGTCGCACGAGGATCCCGCCACGGGATGATCAAGCGCCTTTGTCAGCGTTCACCAGTTCCGGTCTCCGTTTGGCTACCGGGACGAGAATGTTGAACTGTCAACTAAATTAAGCTACAGTGACGGTGACATAGATCGTCCAGGCTCTTCTAAGGGATCACCGTGAATACAGGTTTGCTCGTCCTTCGGCTCGTCTTGGGTCTTCTGTTGGTCGGCCATGGCAGCCAGAAGCTCTTCGGTCTGTTCGGGGGTCCTGGTCTGGACGGCGCCGGAGGCCTCTTCCATTCCCTCGGGTTCCGACCCGGCAAGCCCATGGCGATCGTCGCCGGTGCCTCCGAGGCTGGAGCCGGTGTGCTGCTCGTACTGGGCCTGCTGACTCCGCTGGCGTCAGCGGCTGTCATCGGCACACTCGTCGTGGCCGGGTCCGTCCACTGGGCGGGCGGGCTGTGGGCCCAAAAAGGCGGCTACGAGCTGGCACTTCTCTATGTCGCCGCCGCTGCGGCCCTTGCCTTCACCGGGCCCGGCGTCTACTCGCTAGATAACGCGCTCGGCCTCCACGCTCTGGCCGGATTTGGCTGGGGGGCCACCGCGGTCGTGGTCGGGGCTTTTTCCGGACTCGCGGTCGTGGCCCGGGCTCGGCGTGCTCTTGCGACCGACGCCGTCGGGCAGGCCGTCACTAAAGAACAGGTCTCTGCCTGACGTTTCCAGCCTCACGATCGAAACCCGTTCCTGTGGTACCGGGACGGGTTGTAACGTGCCAGGGACGTAGTGCGCCCATGATTCGCTGGCGACGACGAGTCCTGCCCCGCATGCCGATCCCGCCACGGGACGAGCGAGATGATGGCGCACAGCGTCCACGTGCTCCGCAGTCCGCTTCGCTTTGGCGCAGGTCCTGGGCTGTGACGACCGAAAATCCTTCCCCTCAAGGCGATAGAAAGACGTTCTGCGTGTCGGTCCGCGGCGTAGGAACGTCCCCCTGATGCGCTTGACGGGCTTGGTGTCCCAATTCGCAGAGGAGGACGTTCGATGAACAACGGTAATGGAGTCTCCCGCGGTGACCGCAATAGGAACGCGCGACTGACTCGGCTACGAGAGCTGGTGCCGACGGCAAACGCGATCGTGGGGATCGATCTGGCCGACAAGAAGCAGATGGTCGTGGTCACCGATCACGACTCGAAGGTGCTGGCGAGGCGGACCTTCCGCTGCCGGGCCTGGGACCTGGGAGTCGCGCTGGACTGGGCAGCCGAGCGTGCGGCGCGGGCCGGGTTCGCCGGGGCGACGGTGTCCTGTGAGCCGACCGGGCACCGGTGGCGGGTACTGGGCCAGCTGGCCGAGTCGCGGGGGCTGCCGTTCGTATGCGTGCAGCCGTTCATGACGTCGTGGGCGCGGCGCTCTGAGGACCTGACCTCGGACAAGACCGACGAGAAAGACGCTGTCCTGATCGCCCGCCTGACCGCTCAGCTGCGTTGCTACGTCCCCGAGCCGCTGGATGAGACCTGGGGCCGGCTGCGTCACCTCGGTGCCCGCCGGGAGCAGCTGATCACCGAGTCAACCAGCCAAGTCCAGCAGATGCGCGACCTGCTGGAATGCGTATGGCCCGCAGCCTTGGACACCGCCCAATACCCATTCCGGTCGGCGACCTGGGCGGCGGCGATGAGCGTGATCCTGGAGCGTGACGGCGCTGACCTGGCCCGGACCCGACGCCGCGGCCTGGCACGGTTCGAGGCCGCGGTCCGCCGGGAGGTCACCCGCCGCGGCGGGGTGCGGCCGTGCCTGCGGATCGTGCGCCTGCTGTTCGCCGCACTGACCGATCCTGCCGGAGTGATCCCGCATCGGCCCGGCGCGCTGGAACGGGTCCAGCTGCTGCTTCAGGACTGGCGGGAGGCGCGCCGACGTCAGGCGGATACCGAGGCGCGGATGACCGCGGTCCTCGACGAGCTGCAGTTGACCGAGTTGGCGACCTCGATCACTGGCCTGACCGCGTTAGGCGCCGCGGCGATCCTGGCCGAAACCGGTGACCTGAAACGGTTTGCGACCGGCCGCGCGTTGGTCAAACACGCCGGCCTGGCACCGCGGGAGAGGCTGTCCGGGAACTTCACCGGCAGAACCAAACTCACCGGCCAGGGCAGACCCGGGCTACGTCTTGCCGCGTGGCGAGCGGTATGGGGAGCCCAGCGCACCAACCCGGTCTATGACGCCCGCTACGCGTATCTGACCAGCCGGGAGCACAACAAACTCACCCCCACCCAGGCTCAAGCAGTGCTCGCCGCGGCCATCTTGCGCCAACTGCACGCGGTCATCACCACCGGCCGAAAGTGGGATCCGATGATCGCCACCCACG
>JBDTWH010000009.1:0-4846 GCA_040006795.1 Actinomycetota bacterium
ACATCGGCTGTGAGCGAGCGTTTCGTCGGGGACGGGCGCCTGCGCCTTTGTGGGCGCTGTGATGCTTGCCCCACGGTGGGCGTTAGGCGGCGGAATGCTGCGGTCCCCGCCCCAAGCCGAGGATGGCAAGGGCAGACGCGGGCCGCCCTTGCGTCGGGAGCCCCATGGGCCGGGACCGGCGGGCAAGAGGGGCAAGATACCCAGGCTGGGCTGTCTGATCTGATGACGCGGGGTCAGTCGCTGTCGCTCAGAAGTTGCACGATCTCGTCTTGCAATCGTCGATCACTAGGCTCGAGGCCGTCGAGCACCTCCTGAAGGGTCACCGCTGACTGGCGGACTTCCTTCGTCTTCGCCCGCGTGAGAAAGAGCCGTGAGTAGTCGGCCACTTCTGGGTCGACTTTCTTGGTCCAGTTGGGATCCTTCTCGTTCGCGAACCAGGCGGAAGGCCCGAACTTCAGTTGGAGCCTGGCCTCACTAAACGTCTCCCCATCGTCTGGTAGGTCGAAGTTCACCGTCCACTGGTACGTGCCCGAGTATCTTGCACTCACCTGGCTCACGTACCCGTCACCCAAGGTCTCGTTCAATTGGCTGCTCAAGACCTCCGCACTAAAGTTCCTCAACTGAACCTTGACGCGCCCCAGCATTTCGCGGCCCTCTCCGAAGCGTTCGCGCGCCTGCTCCGCAACGTCGTTGGCGAACCTCTCCGCCGCCGAGGTTTCCCCCCGATGCTCCCCGTACCGCCCTGCCTGTCCCGTCGCACACATGGCAATGACGAAGTCGAGCACTTCATGGTCTTCCACAGGACCTCTCCCCTTGACGAACTTGCGGTGCATCTGGTCGATGAATGAGTAGGGTTCCGGATGCTTCTGCTGGTACTGACCACGGTCGCCCTCAACCGCAACGCGCAGCGTGTCCAACAACGTGTCCAACAACCTGCCGTACGTGACCACTGACGCGTACTGCCACCCATCCGCCTGCAACGTACTGTCGTTTTCGTGACACAACAGGACGACCGCGCCTTGCCTGCCATCGAGCTGGCTGTATCTCAAGTAGCCGCCGTAGCTGTGGCCGTGTCCATCGGAGGTGAAGTAGTTCTCGACGACGATCACCGCGTCGTCGTTCTTAAGGACCAGGTCTGCGATATCTTCCGCGCCTCCGACGGCAGAGATGTTGACCTCCTGGAGTACCAAGTACGCTGTGGGCGCCAATGACCCGCGCCCCACGAGGACTTGGCTCCCCTCGTCGGCGAGGCCTTGGTACACCTTGTCGAGGCCACGGTTCACCTCGTCGATGAAGATGCGCAGGAACATGTCTCCGAGATGGTGATTTCCCTCGGTTTCCAGTAGCCACCTGAATACGTTCGAAATCTGCTTCTCGTGGGTTCCGTGATGCATCACATCGAAGACGTTGAAGCGCGCCTCCAACGACCTCTGAAGTACCGGCAGTAGTGCTGTCGCAAGGTCGGTCAAGACTCCTCCCAAACTGTTGGGACTTCCGTCAGCAAAGATGCTACCGCTCAATCGCGCTGTCGTTCTCGGACCAACCAGGGCCGTGGCTAAGGGACCTGGCTGCTCTCGCGGCTGAAAAGACGCAGGGCGATCCGCACACCGTTGAGCGGCGATAACTGCAGGCAGATGGCCCGGACCTTCACCCAGTGCGCGTCAAGCCGCGCAGCGTTTTCAGCGCCGGCCCAAGCTAGCCCCCCAATACGTCTCGGACCCGACTACTGGCCGAGCGCGCTCAACCGCCTGTCTATGATCGAGCTGTGAGTGCGGACCTGTTCATCTCCTACGCTTGGACCACTCCTGAGCACCGAGAATGGGTTCGGCTGTTGGCTGCGCACATGAAGGCCATCGGGTACGACGTCCTTGTGGACGCAGGGGTGGACTATGGGGACGATCTGAACGGCTTCATGCGTAGCGCCACTGACTGTCGGCACGTGCTCCTTGTAGTGGACGAGAACTATGTCGATCGCGCAGACACACTGCCGGACTCCGGGGTCGGTATCGAGAACGAATGGTTCTCCACCGTCCATGAAAGGAAGCCCGCGACTTGGCTGTCGGTGCTCTTCAAGGACAACCCGGACTACCGTCTTCCGGCCTGGCTGGTCAGCCACAACCCGAAGGGCCACTCGTTCAGTTCGGACGTTGCGCACAGCGACTTTCCCGGGAGCGGACAGGTGGAGGAGCTCTGGCGGTGGATCGAGGACCTTCCGGCAAACCGTGCCCATGCAGTAACCGCCGCGACGCTGCGCGAGCGGGCTCGGCACCTAGAGGTGATAGACGGCCAACGTGATCCCAACTCGTGGAGCAACCCGGCTCTGGAGGGCGAACTCTCCTTCGAGTACGAGAAGTCGCCAGGGAGCGCCTTCTCGCTGGGATACGGCGACTTGGGCTTCATGTTCCAGGTGTCCGGGCATGGTGGAAGTTCGGTCTACGTCCTAAAAGACCCCATCCACGCTGTCGGCGTCAACAGGTCCAGCGGCTCGAGTCATGCCGAGCTCGCCGCTCAACTGACCCCGGGACGCTATGTCGTCGCCAAAGTGGGCGATCAAGTTATCCTCCAGAACACGCAGGGCGCGCTATGCCTTGTTGATCTCCTGGAGGTGCAGCTGGAGGTAACGGCGCCTACGTTCGTGCCCGCGTCGGTGCGCTTCCAATATCGGATTTTGGTCAATTCCTAGGGCCGTCGCGATCGCTGTCTTGTGTCGGCTCGCCCGACATTGCCCCAGTCATGGTGGTCGACTGGCGGCGGAGTGACTCACAGCGACTGTGCAGTTCTCAGGACCGACTCTGGGTCCGGTCAAGTCCTCGGCCGTTGACGCTTGCGGGTGAGTCGGATGATGGGGCATTGGCCCGCATCGCCGTGTGTCCCCCCAGTGGCTTTCCTTGGTGCTCAACTGACTGGCGGTCCGAGATGGACGCCGGCTCGGTGGAGGGTGTCGGCGATCAGCGCCCCCGTTTGCGACAAGGCGCGGCGGCCGTCGGCGCGCCCGAGACCCAGGAGTTTCCGCAGTGGCAGGGCCCAGTAGTAGAGGCCGTAGTCCGTGAAGTTCAGGTGTCCGGTGCCGTTCACTGTCGCGCGCTGGACCGGAGCGGCTGAGGCTGCGATGAAGGTCTCGGCGGCGGCCGCGTCGGCTCGGTCGGTGGCGGTGGTTCGGCTGCAATCTCCAGTGATGCAGGACCCGTCATGGCCTAGGAGGAGCGACGGGACGTCGAGCCCTTTGGTGGCAACGGAGCCGTAGATTGCGCCGTCGAGATTCACACCGACCCGACACCTCTGGTCGTCGTGACAGGCTTGCAGCGCGGTCGTGCCGCCGAACGAGTGACCGATGAACGCAAGATGGGCAAGGTCGACGTGCCCCTCAAGCAGCCCGGCGCCTGCAGGGCTCGCGGTCCAGTCGGCAGCGAATCGTGCGTCGCCCACCCAAGTGGGCAGCAGGCGCTCGCCGATCGTGCGATCGTGCGCGTTTTGCTCACCAGCGAAATCGGAAGGG
Source organism: Actinomycetota bacterium (assembly GCA_040006795.1). Classification (GTDB taxonomy): domain Bacteria; phylum Actinomycetota; class Actinomycetes; order Actinomycetales; family Dermatophilaceae; genus UBA4719. Next base: position 3,497 of record JBDTWH010000009.1, read on the forward strand.
TTGCCCTCTGCCGTGGAGGCGACAGCCTGACCATCGACGACGGTGAGGTTCGCGCTGCCGGTGGGAGTCACACCCACCACGACGTACCCGCGGCTGGCGAGTTCCTCGGCCAGGACGGCGTATTGCGGGGCGGAGAAGCCAAGTCCCGGCAGCAGGATGACTAGGGGAAAGCGCCCTACGGCGGGGTTGGCCGACACGCGTGCGATGTCGTGGATCCGATCCAGCCTGGTCTCGCCGAGCGGTAGTCCGATCGCAAGGCCGCCCCACGCTCCCGGGGCGTACTCTGCCGTCGCGTCGCTGCCGGTGATGGCGGGGTACCACGTCCACAGGGACAGCTTCCGATCGCCGCGGGCCGAGTCGGTGGCCGTGTCAACGACCCGGCCAACCGCGAACGGGCCGGTCGGAACGGGCAGGTCGACGGCCGCCCGGCTGCGCAGTGCGACATAGCCCGCGTACGCGGAGGCGACGACCAGTAGAACTGCCGCGGCGGCAGCCGTCCGTCGCATCACTCGCGAGGCGCGGCCTTGTGCCATGTCGGCTCTCCAAGCGGCATCGTGGGTCCTATAGCGGGCTACCCAGACCAGTCATCGATGTGCAGACTTCGTCGAGGCCTGCCTGGCCAATCCTCGACGGGTCGAGCGTACAAAGCCTCGAGTGGAGAAGGAGCCGTGGACCTGTGAAGGTTTGGTGCAGATCGTCGAGCGGGCGCGCCGCCGCACACGGGGCACCGCCCCCTTTCAGCAGACCTTCCCGACACTCACGGATGATCGACCACAGCCAGACGTCGTGCGGTCGGGGGCCGGTCAAGGCTCGCCTCCGGCCCGCAGGAACCGCGCCCGGATCGGACCGCCGGGCAGCGTCGTCGAAGACTGGCGGCAAATCCACGTAAGCAGCGGCTCGGGGACTCGCCCTTTCTGGGCGGAATCGACGATGGCGAGGCCGGACCGTTCAGACGCCGGCGACGTATGCCGTCAGGAAGTGGACGCCGTGCCGGTCAAGGTTGCCTCGGGCCCGGTCGTAGTGCTCGGTGGTGCGCGGGTCGGCGTGGCGGGCGAGGATCTGGGCGTCGCGCAGCGGGACGCCCGCGTCCAGAGCGTTGGTGATCGCCGCGTGCCGTAGCGAGTGCGGGCTGATGTGCCGTGGGATGCCGGCGGCTTTCGCGATGCGGGCGACCATGCGGTAGGCGTCGCGTCGGTCGATCGGGTTGCCGGAGACCGGTCGCAGTAGCAACGGCCCAGTGGTGCGCTGCCCGCGGCAGGCCTCCAAGACCCGGAGCACCGGGACGGTCAGCGGCATCGTGGCTGGCTTGTTGCCCTTGCCGACCAGATGCAGCACCCGGTATCCGCGCAG
>JBDTWH010000010.1:0-8114 GCA_040006795.1 Actinomycetota bacterium
GCGGGCAGGCCGGGGACGCTCAGCGTCAGGGTCCCGGCGGCGCCGAGCTTGGCCGCCGGCGCACCGGTGCCGATGCGGGTGTCCAGCACCCGGGTCGGGGCCTTGCCGATAAACCCGGCACCGACCAGGACCGGAGCCGGGGTCACGGCCGCGGTGGAGGCCGAGAAGGGCCCTGCGCCCACCGCGTTCGTGGCCTGGACCTGGAAGCTGACCGGCGTGCCGTTGGCCAGCCCGGTCACGTTCAGGCTGGTCGCCCCGGCTGGCGCCGACTGCGAGGCGATCTGGATGCCTGCCGCATCGAGCACCTGTACGGAGAACCCGGTGAGCGGCGAGCCACCATCGGATGCCGGCGCAGCCCACGTGACCAGCGCCGAGGCGTCCGCGGCGGTGGCGGACCCGATGACAGGGGAACCCGGGACTGTCGCGCCGGGGGTGACCATGTTGGACCTGGCCGAGAAAGCACTGGCTCCGACCACGTTGATGGCTTGGACCTGGAACCCTACTGCCGTGCCATTAGCCAGCCCGGTGAGCGTCAGGCTCGTCGCTCCCGCTGCTGCCGACCGGACTGCACCGACCTGCGCGTTTGCCGCATCGACCATCCGCACCGAGTATCCGGAGAGCGCTGCGCCACCATCGGAGACCGGTGGTGTCCATGAGACGGTTGCCGTGGTGTTGCCGGCCGTGGCTGCGCCGATCACGGGTGCGTCCGGAACGGTGGCCGATGGACCGCCCCAGGGTGTCGGCTCCAGCGGCCCGACAGCCGGTCCGATTGCCGACTGTGTCGCTGAACCTTCGCCGTAGCGGAGGAAGGGCAGGTGCCAGAAGTCGAACGGCACCAGCGTGTCACCGGTTTTGACGTTCTCCGGGAAGATGAACTCGAAGGTCGGGGCGAAGTACTGGCCGGCCTCCAGCCCGTTGGCGACCTGGTTCGTCGCGTCGTTCTTGTTCAGGCAGGTGTCCAGGGCGGTCAGCACCGGGTTGCCTGCGGCGTCGTTGACCGGTGCCTGCGGTGGGCACAGCGAGCGGACCGCGACCCGGATGCTGCGGGTGGGCTGGCTGAGCAGTCCGACCGGTGCCTTGGTTGCCCGCAGCCGGGCCCGCTGGGGCTGGGGGCCGGCGTTCTGGGTGGTGATGCCACCACCGATCGGGGTGAGACCGTCTGCCTGCACGGGGCCGTTCTGCTCACCGGTCATCTCGAACGGGGTTGCCCACCGGTTACGGACCGTCCCGGTGAGCGGGTTGACGTCCAGCATGTAGATGTCCACGGCGGTCTTGACGTCGGTGGTCTCGGACTCCAGGAAGATCCGGTCCTGGGTCTCGGTCGCGAAGCCGTTGATCGAGAGGGCGTTGGGGTCGGCGGTGCCGACACCGAACTCGCCGATGGCCAGGTAGCTGGGCTGGGTGCCGGGCATCGTGTAGATCCCGACGTTGGCTTCCACGGTGTGCGCGGAGGTGTACCCCGCGGCGGTGGCGGTGGCCGGGATCAGGGTGCCGGAGAAGGTGATCGAGTCGCCGACCTCGAACGGCGCCTGCTGGCGCGGGTCAGGATCGCCTGCAGCCCGCGCGGCGACGCTGTCCATCACGTACTGGCTGCAGTAGGCCTGGCCGGCTGCCGGCCGGGTCAGCTCGCCGCTGACCGGCGGGGCGATGCCGGCGACGCTGAAGTTGCGGCAGCCATTGGCGGCAGCGGGCACGCTGGCCCCGTTGACGGTCACCGGCACCAGGTTCGGCCGGTTGGCCTGCGGGCACAGCGGGTCGTCGCCACCGGCAGCGGTGGGGTCGGTGCGCGGCACGCACATCGGGTAGCCGGTGGCGGCGTGGATGGTCGGGTTCGCGTCATCGACGCTGAACCGTCCGTCGGGGGTCTGGGCCCGGCCGAAGCGGCCGTTGGGGTCGTTGATCTGCACGATCGCCGGGGCGGCCGGGTCACCGGTGTCGACTTTGAGGTCGCCGGTGGCGTAGTCGATGCCGGTGATCACGCCGGTGCTGGTGTTCAGCGACTGCTGCGAGGTGTAGAGCAGGCCCGCGATGCGCTTGTCGCCGACGATGTTGCCGATCGCGTGCATCTCAAAGGACGGGTACCCGCTGCCCAGCGCCGTTGACGGCCCGTTGTGGATGAAGTCAGCCCACGTCATGGTGTTGGCCGGCAGCTGGATCACGGAGTTGCAGGGGATCACGATGGGGCCGTTGTTCAGGGTCAGGGTCCCGCCGAAGCGGTCCGGGTCCGTGGTGTTGGGGCAGTTCGCGTTGCTGGCATCCACCGTCGCGCTCTGGATGAAACCCGTGTCGTCAAAACCATGGATCAGCGCGGCATCCGCGGCTGAGATCACGGGGTCGGGCAACGTCGCGGTCACGAACGGTGCGATCGCACCCGGCGGTGGCTTCGCAGTACCACCCTGAGCGAAGGCGTTGACGCTCAGCGGAAGGGCGGCAGACAGGCTGAGCACCAGTGCCGGGATGACAACGGCAACCCTCCTCTTGCGCCAGAGCGAGCTGTTCATGGGAAACCTCCTGAATGGAGCCGTGGCCTGACTGACCGCGCCTCATCAGAAGATGCGCCAGGGTCCTTGCGGAAACCTTGAGAAGGGCTTTCCCGCCGTGGCTCGCGAAGGCGCAAGGTTTCTCCAAGCCCGCCCGCGAACCATGGCGGGATGAATCCACTGGGGCCCACATCGACTTTGACCCTCAGAGCCGTAGCGGTGATCGTCCTGGTCGCGGTCGCAACCGCTCTGGGGGTTTGGCGGGCGGCCTCGATGGCAGCGGCCAAGCCGGACCCGTCCGCCCTGGTGATCAACGGGGTGTCATACACGGTCACCCATGCGGAACAGGTGCAAGGACTCTCAGACGCAGCCCTGGGAGGCATGTCTCACGGAATCCAGAGCCTCGTTTCGGAGGACAAGGCGCTGGTCACCCTCCGCATGGTCATCACGGCCGGCGACTCCCCCGGCTGGTATGACGCCCGCGTGCTGCGCGCCTACGTGAAGGGCTCCTCTGCAGGGGCCCCGCCCGTCGGCGGCATCCTGGTCCCCGCCCATCTGAAGGCAGACGCCAGCATCGAGGGGTACCTCTCGTTCGTTGTTCCGCGCGACGGTGCTCAGATCGTTCTTCGCGCCCCTGGCGACACTCGCGAGATTCCGCTTCTGCAGGTTGATACCGCCCCGGTCGGTGCCGGCTCGCATCAGCACGCATCCGCCGGTTCGACCGCAGCCAAAGCCAAACCCGCCACTCCAGCTACCGGTGGCAAGTCACCGCTCAACGGTCGATGAAGGCGAATCCCATGACGACGAGACGAAATTCATCCTCACCGCCCCGGTTTCTGGCTGCTGACCTCCTGGCGGCGCTGCTGATGGGGGTCGCCGGGACCGGCTGGCTTGCCTGGCTGGAGATGGCGGACCAAGGTCGGCCGCAGACCGTATCCACGCTCCTGACGAGCGTGGTGGCACTCATCGGGTTCACGCTGCCTGCCGTCCTGATCGTGGTCCCGGTCACGCTCATGGCCCTTCGCAAAGAACGCGCGGGGAGACGGCGCTCGAGCGTGATGATGGGTGTCTCATGTGCTCCTGTTGCCGCAGGGGCGATGTCGGCCGGCAACCAGCTGCGGCTGGTCGTGCTGGACCAGGCCCCCCCTGGGCTGCCGCTCGTCATCATGGTGGGCGATGCGCTGAGCCTCATGGTCGTGGTCCTGCCGGCTGCGATCCTGCTCCTTTCTCTACGAGCCCTGCCGTGGCGGGAGAAACCGTCACTGGTCCGCCGTGGCGGGCGGGCGGGGCTGGTGCTGGGGCTGGGCGTCGCGACGGCGATGAGCACGACGTCCCTGACGCCGGCGACGGCGACGGTTCTCTCCACGGCGGCCGCGACCGCCGGCAGCGTGTGTCCGGCCGGGGCGCCGTCCCGCTCGTATGACGTCCAGTCGATCAACGTCAACATGCCGCTGAACCGATTCGGGGACCATGACCCCAACGGCAGGATGTATGTGCTCACCAGCCGTCTGGCTGCGGTGCGCGCGCAGGAGGCGACCCAGAAGGTGTCCATCGGGCTGCGAGACGACCCGATCCAGCCACTGATCATCCGAGCCAACGAGGGCGAGTGCCTGACCATCAGCTACACGAACAACGCAGACGGCGGCGACTTCGGGGTGCACGTGGACGGCCTGGCCTTCGACACCGCGTCCTCGGGTGATGCGATCGGGCGCAATGCCGCCTCGAGCGTGGCCAAGGGCTTGTCCAGCACCTACACGTACTACGTTCCCAACGACAAGACCCTGGAGGGCGCGCACTATCTGCACCCAGGTCCTGGTTTCCGGGCGATGGTCAACCACGGGCTGTTCGGCGCGGTGGTGGTGGAGCCTCCGGGTTCGACCTACGTCGACCCGAACTTCGCCGATGAGGCACACGCCGACGCCGCGCAGCCGGGCGGGATGCAGTCCGGCTGGGAGGCGACCATCCGGCCGGCCGGCGCCCCCTCGTTCCGCGAGAACGTGCAGCTGTACCACGAGATCGGCAACGAGGACGAGAAGACCGCCGTGCTCCAGGCGAACGGCGTACCCGTCCCGGACTCCGACCCGCACACCGAGTCCTACCGTCCCGACTCCCGGGGCATCAACTACCGCACGGAGGGGTTCTTCGACCGGCTCAACTTCGCGCCCACCCAGGAGGCCCACGCGTACGCGTCGTACACCTTCGGCGACCCCTCGACCCCGATGCCGCGTGGTTACAGGGCCGACCCGACCAAGTTCCGGATCCTGCACGCCGGCTCCGAGATGTTCCACGTCTTCCACATGCACGGCGGCGGCATCCGGTGGCGTTTCAACCCGCTGGCCGACTCGACCTACAACTACGCCGATACCGGGCTGAACAAGCACCCGGTGGAGATGTCGGACTCCGAGCGGCTGGACTCCCAGGCCTTCGGCCCCGGTGAGTCCTACAACCTGGAGATCGAGGGCGGCGCGGGCGGAGTGCAGCAGGGCGCCGGAGACTTCCTGTTCCACTGCCACATCGCCGAGCACTACGTCTCGGGCATGTGGAGCTTCTGGCGGGTCTACGACACCCGTCAGAGCGACTTCGCACCCCTTGCCGACCGCGCCGCAGCCGGTCTGGCACCCTCCTGGCCGGTCGACTCGACCCAGCTGATCGGCAAGACCTTCAACGGTCAGACGATCACCGCGGCCAACCTGGACAGCTGGATCCGCCCTCAGCTTCCACCGCCGGGGATCCGCAAGAGCTCGATGGACGGAGCGGTGTGGAACTGGTCCACGAACCCGGCCGACCCCAGCCAGTACCTCGGCGAGACCGAGGACACCAGCACCACCTACCCGGACTACTACCTCAACCCCAACCAGCCCGGTCACCCGACCGCGCTGCCGGACGACACGTTCGTCGGAAGCCGGCCGGTGCTGCTGTTCAACCCCGACAACGGACGGCCCGCCTACCCGATGATGCGGCCGCACCTGGGGATGCGGCCACCGTTCTCACCCAACGGGCACTCCGGGGCGCCGTACCTGGGTGAGATGGGCAACCAGCCCGCCACAGGGGTGAGCGCCACCCACCTGGACCCGTATGCCGGCCGGGCCGACGCGATCTGCCCCAGCAAGCAGGCCGACGGCACCCCGACCGTGCTTCGCAGGTTCAACGTGGTGGCCGTCGAGCACTCGGTGCAGCTCACCCCGAACAGAACCGACCCGGCGGGCATGGTCTACGTGCTGGCCCATGACAAGGCGGCTGTCCTGGCCGGCACCAAGCCGTTCCAGCCGCTGGCGTTGCGAACCAATGTCGGCGAGTGTGACGCTCTCACGTTGACCAGTGAGCTGACCGACGCCCACGCGGCCAACAACTTCTCGCAGGTCAACATGCACATCCACCACGTGCAGTTCGACACCCAGGCCTCCGACGGCGTCATCACGGGCATGTCCTACGAGCAGGCGGTCCGCCCCTACAAGGTGGAGGACCCGCAGCTGAGCGCGGACGCCGCGGCGGGAGGCACGGTGCTGCACCTGTCCAGCGTGGCCAAGTTCCAGGTCGGGGAGAGCATCGGGGTGGGTCTGGGCACCGAGGGCGCGGCAGCCACCGATACCGCCAATGCCGGCGTGTCCGGTCAGGGACCGGAGGTGCGGACGCTGACGGCGATTGACGCGGCAGCCGGGACAGTGACCCTGTCGGCCCCGCTGCAGATCGCGCACCCGGCCGGGGAGTGGGCGGGCACGGAGTTCGTTCAACAACGCTGGTACCCGGACGTGAACCTGGACAACGTCTTCTTCCACGACCACGTCGACGGGATCAACACCTGGGCCCACGGCCTGGTCGGCCAGATGATCACCGAGCCCAGGGGCTCGACCTACCACGACCCGCGGACCGGAGCCCTGGCGGACTCCGGCACCATCGTGGACATCCACACCGCCAACCCGATGGCCGCGGCCGCCGGCGTCACCGGCAGCTTCCGGGAGATGGCGCTGTGGACCATGGACAAGGGCTTCGGGTCGACCTTCGACTCGATGCTCAACCTGCGGGCCAACCCGCTCACCGACCGGGTCGGTGATCCCTCGCTGAAGTTCAGCTCCTACATGTACGGCGACCCGCTCACGCCGTTGCCTCGGGCCTACCCCGGCGACCCGTTGGTGGTCCGCGCCATCAGCATCTCGCCGACTGTTGACACCTTGCACGTCGACGGGCACGCCTTCAGCTACGAGAACCGTTACCTCGACAGCTCAGGACAAGCTGCGGGCGCATCCGTTGACACCCTGCACTACGGGATCTCGGAGAGGTTCTCGATGATCCTCAAGGGCGGCGCCGGTGGCACCAACCACCGCCCTGGCGACTACCTGTACTTCAACGGCGTCGACCGGCGGATCACCGACGGCGCCTGGGGCATCATCCGGGTCCTGAAGGGCAGGGTCACCTCCGACCCCGCCGACCCGAACTTCCTTCAACCGCTGCCCGGCACCAGCCCGCCCGACGCACCCGGGCTGCCCACCCAGACCGGCGCTGCCCCGCCCGAGCTCGTCAACCCCCCCACACCCTGTCCCGTCGGCGCCCTCCCCCATCCAGTGAGCATCGCCGCGGTGCGGGTGCCCGGGGTGGACACCTCAGTCCAGTACGCCTACGTGCCCACCAGCCAGGCGGCCGACGTGCTCGCCGGGTCCGCCAAGCCCGAGCCGCTGGTGCTGCACGTGCGCCAGGGCGAGTGCGTCAGCGTCGCGGTCACCAACTCGACCGGGCGGAACCGTATCTCGTTCCACCTGGCCGGCCTGGCTTCGGGGATCGCCTCCAGCGGGGTCGACGTGGGCTGGAACCCCGAGACCAGCATCGTCAACGACGCCACCCGCACCTACAGCTACTACGTGGACAACGCCAAGGTCGCCGGCGGCAGCATCGCCGACCTGGGAGGCGGACTGGACAAGCAGGGGCTGTATGGCGCCTACACCGTCGCACCACCGGGGTCCGCCATCACCGACCCGGCAACCGGCACGGATACCGACGTCGGCCCCTCTGTCGACGTGCACCCGATAGGCAAGCCCGCCTACCGTGACTTCACCCTGGTTCTGGCCGAGAACAGCCCCCAGATCGGTGCCAACTACATGCCCTACCCCGTCAACGTCGACAATCCCGCGTCGGTGCGGGTGAACTACCAGCAGGCACCCCGCGACGACAGCCTGTCCAGCGCCTTCAGCACGGCGGCGTTCGGTGACCCCGGCACACCCATCCTGACCGCATACGCCGGCGACCCGGTGGTGGTGCACACCCTCGTCGCACCGGGCAGCGAGCAGATGCACGCCCTCAACCTCGGTGGCCTGTCCTTCCCGGCGGACCCCAACATCGCGAGCTCCAACTCCGTTCAGACCGGTGGCGTCGGACCCTGGGAAATGCTCACCTCGGTCATCACCGGTGGTGCCGGAGGCACACAGCACGCACCCGGGGACTACTTCTACGGGGACATGCGCAGGGTCTTCACCGAGGCCGGCATGTGGGGCCTGCAACGCGTACTGCCCACCCCGGGCTCATGCCCGGCACCAGGTGCAGGGATCCAGTGCCTGCAGGCTGCCAACACCGCACCGGTCATGACCGGTGCCGGGTTCACCGGCAAGGCCCCGACCCGGGTGCTGGACACCCGCATCGGCACCG
>JBDTWH010000011.1:0-4023 GCA_040006795.1 Actinomycetota bacterium
TGATCCCGTCCACGCACCGGACCCGCAGGTTCTGGCAGGCGTTGGTCAGCAGGCTGACCGACTCGAACAGGGTCGAGGCGATGACCGGCTCCATGACGTTGAGCTGGAGCTGACCGGCCTCGGCGGCCATCGAGATCGTCACGTCATTGCCGATGACCTTGAAGCAGACCTGGTTGACGACCTCGGGCAGGACCGGGTTGACCTTGGCGGGCATGATCGAGGAACCGGCCTGAAGCTCTGGCAGGTTGATCTCGTTGAGTCCGGTACGTGGGCCCGAGGACAGCAGCCGCAGGTCGTTGCAGACCTTGCCGAGCTTGACAGCAGCACGCTTGATCGCGCCGTGCATCGAGACATAGGCCCCGGCATCGGAGGTGGCCTCGATGAGGTTCTCGGCCAGGACCATCGGCAGCCCGCTGACCTCGGCGAGCTTCTCGACGGCCAGCTTGGCGTAGCCCTCAGGGGTGTTCAGGCCCGTGCCGATCGCGGTGGCACCGAGGTTGACCTCCAGGAGCAGCTCCCCAGCCCGGTCGAGCTGGCGGATCTCCTCACGCATCAGGACCCCGTAGACCTTGAACTCCTGGCCAAGGGTCATCGGGATCGCGTCCTGTAGCTGGGTGCGGCCCATCTTCAGGACGTCCTTGAACTCCTCGGCCTTCACGTCGAAGGCGACGGCCAGATTCTCCAGCTCCACCTTGAGCCCCTGCACGACCGTGAACAACGCGATCCGGAAGCCGCTGGGGTAGGCGTCGTTGGTCGACTGGCTCTCGTTGACATGCTCGTTGGGGTTGACCACGTCATAGCGGCCCTTCTCCAGACCCATCTGCTCCAGAGCAAGGTTGGCGATGACCTCGTTGGCGTTCATGTTGACCGAGGTCCCCGCCCCGCCCTGGAACACGTCGATCGGGAACTGGTCCATGCAACGGCCACCGACCAGCACTTCGTCGCAGCCCGCGATGATCGCGTCAGCCACCTCGGCCGAGATCGTGAACATGTCCCTGTTGGCCATAGCCGAAGCCTGCTTGACCATGACCATCCCGCGCACCATCTCCGGCACGTCACCGATCTTCACCGAGCTGATCTTGAAATTCTCCATCGCCCGAACCGTATGCACGCCGTAGTAGGCGTCGGTCGGTACTTCCCTCGAACCCAGCAGGTCTTCTTCAATCCGGACTTCGTTCACAGCGGCGTTCCTCCATGACGGTTCACTCACCGGCTCACCGATCAGTGAACCGAGACTCAGAGATGCAGCCCTGGCGGAGAATTCGACGCTGAATTCTCAAACACCTCGCGCGGCTCGGCCAGTGTGGAACGTCGCGAGGTGATCGCGGTTCCTTGTGGCGAGGCGCGTTCTAGGACGTCCATCACGTTATGAAGGAACGTCCGGCAAGACGAATGCTGTTGCTCTGGGAGCAACGCGGCACCCTGCGTTCAGCGGGATGCCGTGACCGGGATCTCACCGAGGCTACGAACTCAGCGGCTAGACTGCGGGTCGATCCACGGATCTGCAACCGGGCGCACGGTGCTGCGGTTGCTCTATCGGAAAGACGAGCGCACAGACGATGGTGATGTCGACCGCCGAGAAGGTGGCCCAGTTGATGCTCGCTTTCGAGTGTGACAACGAGTCCGGCAGCGTTGAACGCTCCGTCAGTGAGTTGGCCTGCATCGTTGGCCGGGAACGCAGTCAGGTCTGCCGAATGCTCAAGTCGCTGTGCCAGGCCCAGGTGCTCGAGCAGGATCCCTGCTCCCACCGCTACCGACTGGGCTGGCGGGTGCGAGTGCTGGCTGCCGGAGCGGGTGACCAGATTCTGATTCACGCCGCGCGCCCCATCCTCCAGGCCCTTGTCGCCCGCACCGGAGAGGTGGCGCTCCTGACGATTCAGGAGGCGAACAAAGGGCTGACCGTCATGCGGGAGGAGTCGCAGGACTTGCGGCGGCGAGGCGGCTGGATCGGACAACGCTCGGCGATGCACTTCACGGCCACTGGGCGTGCCCTGATGTTCGATGCTGACGACGAGCTCGTCAAGAAGCTGACCGCCGACCAGTTCGGGGCCGACTCCAGATCGGCGCCGAACGCCCCTCGCAACGTGGAAGAGCTGCTTGAACGCCTGCGGGTCGAGCGAAAGAAAGGCTATTCAGTTGCGTCCGAAGAGATCGAGGCTGGACTGACCTCGGTTAGTGTCCCCGTGCGCAACGGTCGGGGAAACCTCTTGGCGGTCCTGAACGTCTCCGGCCCGACGACCCGGATGAGCGAACGCACGGAGGCCATCGCCAGGCTGCTGATCGCTGCTAGCGCGGCAATCACCAAGGCTCTCGGCCAGCGGCATACCCAAGATATGAGGAGTTCATCGTTCGCTCCCGTTGATCGACCAGGCGGCACCACCGGCGAACGCAGCCGAGGCGGAGAGCCGACCGGGCGCGAGTTCCAAGGCGCTGCCGGCCCTCAGCTGAGAACCTGACCCGGTGATGGGACACGGCGTGCTGCCGAACCAGTGCGGCACCGCAGTGTCGAATGAGGCGACCTCGCCTGGCCCGAGTACCCAGTCCTGCTCGCCGAGAACGATGCTCTTGGAGATACCGGTCGCCTTCACCACCCCGGTAAGGGTCATCCGGCGTTGCGTGCGCAGTCTCTTGAGCCAGGCCCCGGCCTGGTCGAGCGCGGCAGCGACGTCCGCCGCTGAAGTGCCCTCCGGGCTCGCAGCGTGGGTAGCGGTGTGGTGGACGGCAGCTCGTCTAGGCAGGCCAGGAATGAGGGGCAGAGCCTTCCCCATGGGGACTTACGATCTTGTGGCGCTCGACGAGTGTCGTTGGTACTCCTGCGCTTAGATGGTCGAGCACGTCGTCTTCGGCTGCCTCGGTGGTCGGCCAGAGTATCCGGCCGATGACCAGGGCGCCGAGCGCGGCGTACAGCAGCGGGTTCCGGAACTGCCGCAGCACTATCCCGGCCCGGGGGATGTGCAGAACGGCTACGCCCTTGATGTCGGTGTCGTGCGGGGTCCAGATGTCGTCGCTGGGGTTGTTGTCCCCCTTGGTAGCCCAGCCCGGCCCACCGGCGGTCCCGGACCCGCTGACCAGCCGGTGCACGATGTGGTGCCCGGCACCAGGCGCGCCCGCGCGCACCTGGTAGACCACGATCTGGCCGTGCCGGTAGCGCTCTTGCGACCGGGTGAGGACAAGGTCGCCGGTTTGGTAGAGGGGGTTCATCGAGCGCCCCGCCACGATCGTGTAGCCCGTGTGGCCGCCAAACTGACTGGGCGCGACCAAGCTCGACGGCGAAGGAGTGTCTGCTGATCCGGCCCGGGTATCCATTTGCCTCGTCAAGCGTCCCGGCTGGGCGTAACAAAGTACCTGATCTGGACGGGCTGGTTCGCGCCACAGCCTGAATGTGCAATAGCACTTGGTGGACTGGCCCAACAACTCGTCGAGCGGCGAACAGGTTCATCAATTCTGGTGATGTTTGCCATGACGTGTCGGCGCTATCTTTCACTGGTAAGCACCGTCACCAGAGGGCCAGCATCACAACCGATGAGATCAGCACTTGCGGGGGAAGATTGAGGCTTGGGCTGCTTGAGCGCCGGCGCACACGTACGCACGTCAACATGGGCTCAGGAACGGGGCCGGTCGATTCCGTGTCTGGGACCGAACCGAACTCCGCCGAACCTGACCGTGGCCAGGAAATCAAGGCGGACCTGGCCCGGCAGGAGCAGGCGTCCCTCGACGTCCTAGACGAGGCACTGGCCGCGTACCAACACGGGTTAGCACCCGCCAGCGCATCCATTGAAACCGCTGTCAACGCCGCCGTGGTCGCGTCCGAGTTCACGACTGCCGAAGCCGACCTTCACCGCGAGGTTCTCCTCGGCCTGGCACACAAATACGCCCAACCGGGTGAACGCGTCCTCGGCGTGGGCCTCATGCCCTATTTCGCCTCGGCGGAGGTCGTTATGGTCCTCACCCACGGGTTCGCTGTGAAAACCAGATCACGGTCTTACCGCATCGAACTCGACCAGGAAACACCCACCACGACAA
>JBDTWH010000012.1:0-48681 GCA_040006795.1 Actinomycetota bacterium
TCGATCATCCTGAGCTCACGCCCGACTGAGAGCTGCTGGAACCTTTCGAGCTCCGGCCGCGCCCTTCTTTGCGGTCGACGCCCCTCCCGAGACCGCAGCGTGCCGACGCTATGACCGGCAACGCCACGCCACCAAAGTGGGACGATCACTGAACGCGCTCATCTGGCTCAAGTCGCGCCTTGGCGGACCTGGTGCCAATGGAGGCGCTCAAACCATCCGTCCGCACGATAGCGTTCGCCGGACGGGGCCGGCGGGTCGGCAAGCCAGCTGAGGGAGCGAGACGATCACCATAGAGCGGGGTGCCGCGGAGGCCGATGTTCGGATCCCCGCCGGCCGCCTGCCCTGGATGCTGGTGCTCCTCGCCGGGGGTGTGTCGCTCCTGAACGCTGCCGTCGATGCGACGCGAGGTCAGTCTTGGTCCTTACTGACTTTCGTTGGTTGTCTGCTGGTCGCTGAGGGTTTGTGGATCCAGTCATTCGGGGTTGTCCTGACCCCAGAATTTGTGAAGGTGCGCCGGATCATCAGGCGGAGCATCCCCTGGCGGGACGTGCAAGCCGTGATCCGCTATAACCAGCTCGGCGCGCGGGGGGTCGGGCTCATCCTCGAGAGCGGTGACCCGGTGAACTTGCGGGTCTCGGAAAGCACCTTTGGCTTCGGCAGGGCCGCGTATAAGCGGGACTACCAGCGCGTCAGTAGGGTCGTTTCCGCCGTGGCTCCCACTGGCAGAGCGTCACCCGTTGGGACGCACGAACTGCCCACAGTTCCGCCTCAGTCCTGCACTGTCGGTCGAGGTGCCTCAGGACGCACAGGCCGCCAGGACTCGCCACGGTGTGCGAGCCACCACTGGCCCATGCGCGCCGACTACCCCGATCTGGAGCGAACCTGGTGGCGAGCGTGCCCTGGCACAGGGGCGGCGCACCACCGCTGCACTCGTGCCACATCCAGCTCCGGCAAGCCCATTGGGATCATCTGCCGGATTCGCTGAGCGCGTCTAATGCAGCGTCGAGTTGCCGCTGCCGGCCTCGGTTCGGCGCATGGTTGGCCTCCGCCGCGACGTACCCGACGAGCTCCTCCAGGTCGTCGTCCGTGGCGGCCATGACCGCTTGGTCGCCGTCGACCCGGATCCGGTAGACCAACCGCTCACAGTCGATGTCAAGCAACTGCAGCTCGCGCAGTGTCGCAGCCACCGCAGCGGGAAGCAGGACCTCGTTGACCGCGCCCGCGAGCGTAAGCCTGCGGCGACGCAAGTCAAACGGCGAATCCTCCCAGCCACTGATGAGCCCCTCATCGCCACAGACACTGCACTGCCAGTGGATCGGGGCAGGCGGACCCACCCGGAGCACCACCAATCGCCCATGGCAGAGGCGGTGGGCAGGGCGCCGACGACAGGGCAGCGCGCTGGTCCAGGCGGTGCCAGCGTCCCCGGCTGTTGCGGCCCGGACGATGCCGTATAGGTCCGCCGCCAAACGGCGTGCCGGCCCCGGCGTCTCCTCGGGGAGTTCCAGATAGTGACTCAACTCGGTGACCATCATCGCCTACGACTGTACCGATGGTGACGGGACGTCACCATCGCCTATCCAGCCGCGAGAGACATGGAACGCTGCGACGAGCCCGTGGGCCACATACGTCCGTTCGTCAGCGTCAGGTGTTTACCGCACATACGCGCGGATTGGGGAAGTTGTGCAAGAGCGATGGGCCAGCGGCTCATCATGCGATCGCAGCGTCGCCTTGGCGCGCCTGCTATGGCAGGACCAGCTGCCTGATGTCGTGGTCGAGGCGACCCCTGGTTCCGCAGCCGGTCTCGTCGATGAGTCGGCCATGGCCGACGGGTGCCTGCTGACCCGTCGCCGACGACGCGCACACCCCTGACCCGACCCTGACCCCCCTTCACCGTCAGCGTCGCGGGCGACGTTCACCGGCGGGGACACCCGCTCAAGGTTGACTCCCTCCCAGTCGATACAGACGGCGGCAGCGATATTCGCGGACGGTGGAATGGAAGACGGGTGGGCATGTTCGCGATGGCATCCACGCCCACACCCACACCAGCTCCGACCACGGTCGTCACCGGTCAGGATCTGGCCGGCCAGATCCTGGGCCCGGTTTGGCACGGGATCTGGTTGGCTGCAACGTCGTCACCTTGGACCGGGGCCTTGTTCGTCTTCTTCGTCGTCATGGTGCTGGTTCGCGTGTACCGGGTGATCCGGTGGGCGCCAATAGCGATGGGTGGACGCGATCAGGTTCGCCGGTTCGGTGGCCGAGATCGTGTGGCCCTTCTCTTGCACGCCGGAGCCCGGTGTGAGTGGCACGGGGTGCTGTCCGGACGGTGCCAGGAAACCAAAAACCTTCAGGGCGACCATATCCACCCGTACTCCAGGGGTGGCAGCACGACGGTCGGCAACGGCCAGGTGTTGTGCTCACGGCACAACAAGCAGAAGGCTGACAAGATCCCGTTCAACTGGCAGGTGCGCCGCCTGGCAAGACAACGAATTCTGTACTTCCCGCAAGGCGTCACTGGCGTGGTGGTCCGGCGGGCCAGCCGTCCCAACGCCTGAGTCAGGGTCTACCTGCTGAGGGTGCACGCGTCATTGCCGGGGCCGCGTGTTACCGGAAGGGTTCAGGGGCTTCCGGGCAGGGCTATGCGCGCACCTGGGCTCCAGACACGGGTCCGCGTGCCGTTTTGGACGGTGACCGATCACGATCACCACGAAGACGACGCTACCCGGAGTCCCTGGAGAAGACGGCCGAGATCCTGGCCGATCCTGAGACCCTGAGTGGCTGGCAGCGCCGGTTGGCTCACCGAGGGTGACCGACGCCGCCTCCACCATTGACTTGAGCCCACGCTCGGCTGGCGGTTGGAGTCGTACGCGCGGTTGGACTCGTCCGCGCCGACGACCAAGAGGTCGACGTCCTGCGAGAAGCGCCGGATGATCCGCAGCTTCTCCAGACTGGTGCCGCCCTTGAAGACCACCTCATTGGGGTGAGTTGCGGTGATGCGCGCAGGGCCTCGCAGGCCCAATAGTCCTTTTCCACGGCCAGTGGCAGGACGGCGAGTTGCTCAGCGGCAGCCAAGATGGCGGCCCTTTCTGACCATGGCGAGTATGTCGTCGAAATCGAAGGATTCCGGCAGCGGTCTCGTTTGTGCTCGCCAGATATCCTCCCGTTGAGGCGCTCGCAGTGCTAATCGTCGTGGCGCAAGGCGGCGACGTCTTGGCTCCGGTGGATGTCATGTTGCCGGGTGGCTTGGCCGGGGTCACTTTGCTGGCTGCGGCCAGACCAAGGGTCTGGCAGCCCGTAGCGGGGCGCACCGCTCCCAAAACCCCTCAGGTCAACGGTTGACGCGCACCTGTCCGCGACCACTTTGCAGACCTGTGAAGGTGTACAGAGCCGCTCCTTCAAACTGTGCCGCTGACCGTTCCGTGGTGCCTGCGATTCGGTAGACTTTCACGGTGACTACAAGCCGGGAGGCTGGGCCGGAGTGGCGCCGTTACGTTGACCGCCGGCCCTACCCAGAGCCCCCGGCCGATTTGGGCAAGCTGACGGGTCCGACCTCAGGCAGCGTTGAGTTGCCCGTGACTATCGATTGGGGCCCAGCGCGTTCCTACGATTTGGGCGAGGACGCCGACCGAAGAGTCGTTTACGAACGGGTGTTGCGAGAGGCCGCTTCAACCGGCGAGGTGTGTCGGTATGTCAACGGGCGGGCCCTGCTTGATGTATGGGGCCGCCTGTGGTTGCCGCGGCGCGTTCGGAGCCGCTGGGAGGAACGCTTCCCGGAATTGGCTCGAGCGGACTAGAGCGTAGAGGGACGCGCAGAACCTCCCTACACAGTGAAACTAGAACGGCACTTATCATGGATAAATGCTACTTTAGTTTCAGGAGGCTCAGATGTCCAACATCGAGAGACCCGCCCGTCCGCGTACCTATTCGAGCCCGGCCAGGGCTGGCGTGCGACTGCTCGGCGCGGAGATCGCGCGGGAGCGCAAGCGGGCCGCCGTGACGGCCGCAGACCTGGCCGAGCGAGCCCGGATCAGCCTGGTGACCCTGCGCAAGGTCGAGCGCGGCGAGCCCTCAGTGGCGATCGGTACCGTGTTCGAGGTCGCCGTCCTGCTCGGGCTCGACCTGCTCGGAACACCCGAGCAGGTCCGCGACCGGACCGGCCGCGCCCAGGAGTCGCTGGCTTTGCTGCCCGCCCGGGTGCGGCACCGGGCAGCTGGCGAGGTCGACGATGACTTCTGAGTGCGCTGGCCCAGGTCTGCGATGACCCCTCAAAACGCGTTCGTCTGGGTATGGCTTCCCGGCGCGAGCGAACCGGTTGTGGCGGGGCGCCTGGATGTCGTAGGCGGCCAGCTCGCCTTCACCTACGGGCGCAGCTACCGGGCCCGGGCCGGCGCGATCTCCCTGTTCACCCCGGAACTCCCTCTGCGGCCCGGGCGCGCCATGCCTTCCCCCGGCTGGGACACGTTCGGGTGCATCCGGGACGCGGCCCCGGACGCGTGGGGGCAGCGGGTCATTCTGTCCCGCATGGCCGGCCGCCTTACTCGCGACAGTGACACCGGCTCGCTGCCGATGCTGACCTACCTGTTGGAGGCAGCCTCGAACCGGATCGGCGCCCTGGACTTTCAGGTCAGCGCAGAGCAGTACGTCCCCCGCGGCGGCGGCGCCACCCTGGCGGACATGCTCGAGGCCGCTGACCGGCTGCAGGCCGGACAGGTCATCCCGGCCGAGCTCGAGCCGGCGCTGCTGCACGGGACCTCGATCGGTGGCGCGCGACCCAAGGCAACCCTGGTCGACGGCGGCCGTGAGCTCATCGCAAAGTTCTCTTCGACAACCGACCCGTACCCCGTGGTCAAGGCGGAGGCCGCAGCGATGGAGCTGGCCCGCCGGGTTGGCCTGAATGTGCCCACCTGCGAGCTGGTCAGTGTGCTAGGCCGCGACGTGCTTCTGGTCGAACGGTTCGACCGCGCCGGTGGCGCGCGGACGCGCCGGCTGATGGTCTCGGCGCTGACGGTGCTGGGGCTGAGCGAGATGACCGGGCGGCACGCCACCTACCCCGAGCTGGCCGACCAGCTGCGCCGGTGGGCGCCGCCGGGGACCGTGGCCGACACGCTTCGGGAGCTGTTCTCCCGGGTTGTGTTCAACGTGTGCGTGGGCAACATCGACGACCACGCCCGCAACCACGCCATGTTCTGGGACGGACACCATCTGGAGCTCACCCCGGCCTACGACCTGTGCCCGTCTCCGCGCAGCGGCGGTACTGCCGCGCAGGCGATGGCGATCTCCGCTCGCGGCGACCGGGAAAGCCGGCTGTCGGTGTGCCTGGACGCCGCTTCCGAGTACGGCATCAGCGCCGCCGCGGCACGCGACATTATCGAGGGGCAGGTGGCGATCATCGAGACGGACTGGGAGCAGGTCGCCACAGCCGTCGGGCTGTCCGTGGCCCAGTCCGACCTGATGCGCCACGGCCCGGGGGCACAGATCCTGAACCCGTTCATCCACGGCTCCGGCTAGCTGTGCTGGGCCCGACCTACCGGGCACACGAGACCTGCCTCGAGACCAGCGTCCCAGCAAAGACACCCGCCACGACCAGCCGGTGCCACCCGCGGCGCAGCGCTGACCATCCCCAGAACCCGCGCATCGGCCAAACGCCCGTCAGTCGGCGCGCCCTGGCCGGCGAACAGCAACGTTCGCGCCGGAGCCAGACCCGCTGGAGTGAGCCTTAGGGAAGCCGGCTCGGTCGAACTCCTGCTGGAACCGTGGCCGCCGCCGGTGCATCTCACGGAGGGCGGCGATAAAGCTCTCGACGTCTCGACTTTCCAAGTACCCAACGCTTCCAGTCCGGACGTGCCCCGGTTTCGAACCCAAGACCTGCACTGACCGCGAACGGACTTGGACCTGAGCTTAGGTCCACAGGTGATGCGCCACCTCGCCCATCCGCGGCTTCGCTCAGCTGACGCCGGGTAAGGCCAGGCGGCTTGCTTTCCCTAGGGAACGCCTCGCCGCGATACGGCACGGCCGTTCTCACCACATGATCTGAGATCTCACCCGAGTCCGCGGTGTGGGTCGTTGAGGGTGGCGACGTCGCCTGACTTCTTTGTCACCCCGGGTTCAAGCGGCCTCTATGCTGAGGCGCGGCTGACGGGAGGCGATTCACCATGACTGGTTCCAACCCGGCGCGCGCTGAGCCCGAGATCGTCCAGTATGGGGAATCCGACCTGCAGGTCGTTGAGCTGTGGGCGCCGCACCATGACCAGACTCCGCGCGGCTTCGTCGTCCTGATCCATGGCGGGTACTGGCGGGCGAAGTACGACGCCACGCTCATGCACCCGCTGGCCTACGATCTTGTGGCCCGGGGCTGGGCCGTGGCGAACATCGAGTACCGGAGCGTAGGCAATGGCGGGGGCTGGCCCATCACGCTGGACGATGTCCGGGCCGCTATCCAGAGCGCCAAGGCCGCCCGGCCGCAGTGGTGCACGGCCGGCGCCGTCATCAACGTGGGCCATTCCGTCGGCGGGCAGCTGGCACTGCTGACCGCCGACCTCGTTGACGCCGTGGTAGGCCTCGCGCCGCTCAGCGACGTCAGGAGGGCCGATGCTGAGGAGCTCGACGACAACGCCGCGCTCGGCTTCATGGGCGCGCACTACGCGGACATGCCGGATGCGTATGACGCGGCGTCGCCGGTCCGACAGCTGCCCCTTGACCGGCCCCTGCTGGTCATCCACGGCGACGTGGACATCCGGGTTCCGGAAGCCCAGTCGGCGGACTTTGCCGCCGCGGCCGTGGCAGCTGGTGACACCGTCGAGTACCGGATGCTTCCCGGGCTGAGTCACATGGACCAGATCGATCCAGTCGCGCCACACTGGGCCGGCAGCGTCGCCTGGATGGAGCACCAAGGGTTAGCCCGTCATTGAGGGCGAGAATCGGCGAAACAGGCTGCAGCTGCTCAAAGACCAGCGTGGTCTGCGTGTTCACGAATGACTGGTTGGACCAAGATGGGTGGCGACGAAGTCTCGCAGGTCACCGGTGGTGGCGCAGGCAACATGGAGAAGCGGATCATGCTCCCCGCCGAGCACGGAGACGTTGCGCGTTTCCGGCAGCTCGCGCAGTCCGCGCGCAAGTTCAAGCATAATCGTTCGGGCCTGAGCGGGGATATTGATGGAGATCATCGCTGCGACGTCAAGGCCCAGTCCGCTCGGGTCGACATCGGCATAGAAACCGCGAATGGTGCCCGCCTCGCGCAAGGGGTGATCCCGGATGGTTTGTGAATTCAGCATCAAGCCCTCGCCATTCTTGATTGATTTCTTCTGAACGGATAGTCACTGGTTACTCTGTGCCAAATCGCTGAATGCGGTGCCATCAATGGCATCGGCACCCACCCAGGAGTAGAGATGTCCGCCAGAAAGACCATCACCAGTACAGGACGTGAGGACTGCGTCGCGGCCGACGCGGCCGACTCCCTGTCACGGTTTCGGAAGCGGTTCATCCTGCCTGAGGGAGTCATCTACCTTGACGGCAACTCTCTGGGCCCCCGTCCGGTCGGCGCCCTGGAACGGGTCCAGGACGTCGTGGCCGCTGAATGGGGCGAGGGACTGATCCGCAGCTGGAACACCGCCGGCTGGTTCGACCTTCCGGGCCGTCTTGGGGACAAGCTCGCGCAGCTCATTGGCGGGAGCCGGGGCGAGACAGTCGTCACCGACACCACCAGCCTGAACCTGTTCAAGGCACTCGCCTCGGCGATCCGCATCCAGCAGATCGACCACCCGGAACGACGTGTCATCGTCACCGAACGCGACAACTTCCCGTCCGACATCTATATCGCCGAGGGGATAGCCGACTTCCTGAACTCCGCGGCCGAGGAGTCCGGCATACGGTATGAGGTCCGGCTTGTCGATGACACGCTGCCGCTGCAGGAGGCACTTGACGAGTCGACCGCCGTGATTGCCCTCTCGCATGTCAACTACCGCACCGGCGCCATGTGGGACATGGCTGCGGTCACCGCCCAGGCCCACAACCGCGGAGCCCTGGCGATCTGGGACCTGGCCCACTCGGCCGGGGCAGTCAAGGTCGATCTCAACGGGGCCAATGCCGACTATGCCGTCGGCTGCACCTACAAGTACCTCAATGGCGGACCCGGATCTCCGGCATTCATCTGGGTCAGTGCCCGCCACCAGGACCGCTTCTGGCAGCCGCTGTCGGGCTGGTGGTCCCACGCCAGGCCATTCGCGATGGCAGAGGCGTACACGCCGGCCATGGACATCAACAGGTTCCTCTGTGGCACCCAGCCGGTTACCGCCTTGGCCATTCTCGAGACCGGTCTGGACGTCATGCTTGACGTCGATGCCGACGCCCTGCGCGCCAAGTCGCTGGAGCTGAGCGACTTGTTCATCTCCCTGGTGGAGCAGCGATGCGGCGACCATCAGTTGGAGCTCATCACGCCGCGCGACCACGCCACCCGGGGCAGCCACGTCAGCTTCCGCCACCCCGAGGGCTACGCGGTGATGAGCGCCCTCATCGCCCGCGGCGTGATCGGTGACTACCGCGAACCCGAGGTGCTGCGCTTCGGCATCACCCCGCTGTATTTGGGCTATGCCGACGTCTGGGACGCCGTCGAGATCCTGCGCGACATCCTCGACACCCGCGCCTGGGACGCGGACGAGTTCAAACACCGCAACCCGGTCACCTAGGTAATTCCTGCCCCGCCTCACCGGGCAGATACCGACCCTCTCCCTGAACACGAAGCCTCGGCGGCTGAGCAAGGCGCCTGCGTTGCCCTTCTCGACGGCCAGTGGCAGTACCCCAGTTGGTGTCCGGTCTGAGCCACGACGGAGGCGCCCTGATATCGCCCGGAAGTGCCCGGTTGGCCACGGTTGGCGTCGGCCTTCTGTGCGGAATACGCACGGAAGTTGTTGCTGGTTATGTCGTTTGCGCTGGTCACAGGCTTGCGGCCTTGGGACTGTAAATCCATCGCGAAAGCTTCGAAGGTTCGAATCCTTCACCTGCCACCACGTGCACAGCAGGCCCCTGACCAGCGGAAACGCCGGTCGGGGGCCCACTTGTGTACCCCAGGGGGGTATCTAATCGGGGTTGATGAGTAGGCCATTTCAGCCTGCGGCCGCAGGGCGCTGACCTGCGCAAATGCGGAACGCGGACGGACGGGATCGAAGTCCGCCGGGAATACGGTGGGAAGTTCGGGTTCACGCCACCGCGCTGACCGGACTCATCCGGGCGCTGACCTGCGCCGGCACCAAGGAGGGGGGTATGCAATGACAGCGGACTTACAAGCCTTCGCGATTGGTTCTACGTGCCGCAGGCGCGGCGGTGGACTCGGTTTCCCAGATCAAGCGGTGATAGCATTGCAAGCAAGCGGGAGTTAGGAGAGCAGCGGATGGCAACGTTAATGATTCGAGACCTGGACGAGGACGTGAAGGCACGACTGCGCGTTCAGGCCGCTGAGCACGGCCGCTCGATGGAAGCCGAAGCGAGGATACTGCTGGCGGCTGCGCTCAGCGGACGGCGACCGCCACGAGGCCTTGGCTCCTACATTCGTGATCAGTTCGCCGACATCGGCGGAGTTGAGTTGGAGACCCCACCTCGCGGCGAGCCCGCACGCACGGCGGACTTCAGCGAGTGATTGTTCTGGACACGAATGTCGTGTCCGAACTTGTCAGGCCGACGCCGAACCAGGCAGTCATCGAGTGGGTCGATGCGCACAACTCCTCTGACCTGGTGATCACCGCACTGACCGCGGCTGAAGTACGAGCCGGCGTCGCCCTGCTGCCGAAGGGCCGCAGGATCCGCGATGTCGGACTACGGATGGAATCCTTGCTCGTCGAGACGTTCGCCGGCCGGGTACTTCCCTTTGATATCGACTCTTCTGCCCACTACGCGGACATCCTGGCAGCCCGCAGACAGGCCGGCCGGCCGATCAGCGTCTTTGACGCACAGATCGCAGCGGTCTGTCGTCAGTACGAGTCAGCCTTGGCAACCAGGAACACCGCAGACTTCACTGACACGGGCATACAGTTGATCAACCCCTGGGACTGATCAAACCCTGGGACGCGTCCTTACCTCACGGGAGCGCGTGAACGCAGTGATTGGATTTCGGTAGGGGGATCGGCATACGGACTCGATTCGTCCCGTATGCGACACCATTGCGGACACTGGCCGTCGCCGGGCTCGGAACGCCGTTGGTGGCCGCAAGCCAGTGAGCCAAGGGGACTCCCTCTCGTGCCGATGACGGTGAGCTGGCGGGCTGACACGAAGCTGTTTGTCCGTGGCACAACCGGTACAAGGAAGCGTCATTCCAGGCGCAGAGTGGGACAGCCCTGGATCGAGCCAACGCACGAGAATCTCATCGAACGGTTTCCATCACAGACCCGCTGCTCGACGAGCCGCAGTCGTCCGGCGGAGTAGCTCGGCATCGGCATCGGCGGATAGGAAGGCGAGCTCGGCGTTCTCCTCGCCGTTCACTTCGCCGACCAGCGCCGCCTGGAGGGTGCCGTTGGCGACATGCTCGGCGACCCAGGCGGCGTAGACATCGCCGATGTTGCGAAGCGTGGCGGGCGATACGGCGCGACCGTGCGGGCTGGTCTGAGCACAGACGAAGCCGGCCCCGTGTGGTACGCGGGACTATGGCTCCTGCTGGCAAGCCTTGCATCCGTCGCCGCCGAGGCCGACGATTTCCTAATACCCTCGGGCTCACCGTGAAGGTGGCGGGCGACGACGTCGCATGGCTGGCTCAGGACGTCACCCTCGCAGCCGCGGCGTCGCCGTGTCGGGCTCGGAAGCGGTCAAGCCGAGCACGGCCGTATGGGGCCCGATGCAGCGGCATCGAGCCAGGTGAAAGGCGACGGCGCGCACGCCGCGCCGGTGATAGCGACCGGGACAGCCGGCCGAGTCGGCATGTCGGCGCCTTCGGTCAGATGACGTTGACGGTGTCGAGGAAGCGCAAGGCGAGGTCGGTGTTGCCTGTGATCTCGACGTCGGCATCGCGCCACGATGAGCGCTGTGTCCCCCAGTCGGGGAAGGTGATGGCGGGGGCGGTGATGCGGGCCGCCGGGTTGTGGGAGCCCGGCGCGGCGAGGCCGTGGTTGTCGATCCACCAGGTGTTACCGCCGGGCCCTGAGAGGGTTAGGGTCAGCCCCGCGTCGATTCCGGAAGCCGGAGCCTGCGCGGTCTGGTTGCTGAGAACGGCGGTCATCCAGTCGAGTACGGCGCGCATGCGGTTCGCGTCCGTGGGTGGCGCCTGTATGTCGAGGGCGGGAGCCATGTCGTGACGCAGGTGGGTGTGCAGGTCGAAGACCAGCGCGCCGCCCACCAGGAGCACCATCGGGAATGATCCGAGTTCGTTGAGCCGCATAGGCAGGGCCCGCATCGGGGTGTGCCGCATGAAGGCGAGCATTCGGGCAGAGGTGCGGGTGGCGGACTTGAACTCGGCCATGACCTGCTGCCGGTTCCACGCACGGCGTACCTGCACGGGGTCCTCGTTGACGACCTCGAGGCTCGGCTGGCGTGCGGCCTGGATGCCGGCCGGGGTGTACATGTTGTGGGCGGTGGAGCCGATGTGAGCGACCATGTCCGCGATGCTCCAGCCGGCCGCCTTGCTCGGCGCCTTCCACTGGGATGCGTTGAGGGAGTTCGCAAACTCGATCATCACGACGCTCTCGGTGCGGAGCGCTGCGTGGAGGTTCTTCAGGTTGGGGGCGGGGAGGCGGTTGGCCATGTCAAACCTTCTTTCACGGGTCTGTGCGGGATGCCGTGCCGTCCTCGGGTTCGTGGAATGGGCAGGGGTGCGCCGTGGCCGCCCAACGGCGTCAGGTCGAGGGGTGGACGGCTTGAACCGCCGCGTCGTAGAGGTCGAACAGGGGCGTCGCGCCGCGCAGCTGCAGCCATTCCTCGGTAGCGGCCTGCAGGCAGGTGATGGCCGTCGCGACGACGGCCCTGGCCGCGAAGCGCCGCTGATCGGAGGCCGGCAGCTTCGGTTCGACCAGGAAGTAGTTGAACAGGTTCGGCGCGAGACTCCAGCCGCTTCGGCGACCTCTTCGACGGTTGTGTTGTCGAAGCCCTTTCACGAAGGAAGACCTGGCCCTGAGCGGGCTGTCCGAGCAAGGTGATGTCATCGCAGCGCGCCTGGGCGCCCGGCCCGCCGATGAAGACGTCTGGGTCTCGCTGCGCCATTCGTTCGTGGTGCTCGACGAGATCGAGACTAGCCCGGCGAACCGCCTCAAGATCGTCTCCTTGCTTCGACAACGACTCCCTACGGGCCGGCCACGCCGAGAAGCAGGCTCGCTGGACGGACCTGCTCGCTCCCCGGGCGACCGATCAGGTTGTTCCCGTCGTTGTTCTCAGTGATGGTGACCACCTTGACTCCGGAGGGGATCTTCCCTTTGAGCCTTGTCGCGTGTCCGCTTGCGTCTTGCGGTGGTGCCGCCACCTTGCTGATCGTCGGGGTGGGCTCGGCAGTCGTCGGGGTAGTCCCTGCGGTCTTGGTCGCACCATCCGAACTACACCCTGCGAGAGTTAAGACAGCGACAGCGACGAAGGCGGCGCCGGACCCATTTATGACGTTCCCCCACTGTTGCCTCATAACTCGGAACCAGCCCCGTTGATGGCACCATGCATGTTGAATCGCACGCCCCGGCGGTGACTGCCCCTAACCTCGATCTTTCATCCCTCAACACTCGAGGGATGAAAGATCGAGGCTAGAGGGTCAGAAACTAGGGCGATGCAGCATGAAGTCTGCTACGGCGTCATCGAGAATCGATCCCTCGTGATGAAGAAGCGTGATCCACTGGTTGTGTTGCGACAGGTCATTCCCGAAGGTGCTGATTCGCAGGTGACGTTCTTGTAGCTGACAGATGACCCGTAGGACAGGACGCTCACAGGTTTCGATTCTCCGGCAAACATCGCTCCACCCCTGCAGAGTACCTTCACCGGCCCAGTGAACGTGCTAGAGAAGCCCCCACCATAATGGATGTAGCTGCTGCACCCGGTCGTATCCGGTGGATCTTTATAGGTGTACTTGTCTATGGCACACCCGAACAAGGTATTAGCGGGGTTTGTGCTGTCTGATATCCCGCAGTGAATGTTGTGCGAAGGGGAGTCAAAATCGAAGCTCGGAGTCCCCGGCACCGTTTGAAACGTCGTCGGATCAACGGCGGTGAGACCGGGCGGGCCGGCCAGTTTGGCGCCCTGGAGGACGAAGCGTGTGCCGTCCCAATGGAGGAGGCCAGAGAAGGATTTTGTGTTGGAGCCGGCACCGTCATACGTATCCCAGTCGAGTCGCAGGTTCCCTTTCTCGGCCGTCATCGACTTCACGACGGCATGTTCGGCCTTGGCTACTTCCGCGAGGTCGTAACTGCCGAGCAGCTTCGGTCCAGATCCGTACACCACGATGAGGTTTGGCCACCCGACTCCGCCTGCCGAGCAATACAGCACCCCAGCGAGCTCGGCCATGCCATCCCCGGTCAGTTCGGTGACCACCGGCGAGACGAAGAAATGCCCGCTTCCATCAACGACTCCCGCGAACCCGGTCATGTCTGTCAGCCCCGGAAGCACTCCTTTCTTGAGGGTCCCGGCCGCGTGTTGGCAGGAGGCCGGGATGGCGGCGCTCATCAAGTCAGAGGGCACTACTGGGCGAAGGCCTTTGACTGAAGTTGCTGTCTGCGACGTAATCGTCTTCACCGGAGATGACGCAATCGCCTTCACCGGAGATGGTGTCGTCGTGGGCTTCGAACTGCCCATGCAGCCGCTCAGGGATAGAGCTACCCCACAAGCGGCCGTTAATGCCAGTCCCCGAATCCCGATCCCCATGTCCAACACCCCTGAATCTCGATCACACGCCCCGACGGTCGGTACACTGCCAGAGGTGGTTGGTTTGTGCCACACGAAGGCACCTCGGGCAATGTAGGTGTACCGTCGCACTCCAGCACGGAGCCGGGCACTTGCCGTCATCGCCGGGACAGGGCCCCAAGCCACCCATGAACGTCTATGCAGCCCCAGCGGTCTTGCCACACGAAGGACCGGTTGAGAAGTGCCCCATTGCTGGTTGGGTTCGAGGGCGCCGTCGGCAGCGACAACCGAACTCTGGCACGCTGCACCCACCTGCTTCGGGGACTGAACAACAGGGAGGACTGACATGACGGCAGAAATGTTCATAGGCGTACTGGTGGGGCTTGCAGTTCAGGGCTGGGTGATTTACCTGGCGGTCCGTTTCGCGCTGCGGCACGACCGGCTTTCCGACTCCAAGGCCGCAGCGAGAGCAAGGAAGGATGCAGTTCGCAATGAGGCTGACCGCGCCCGACCGACGTTGTCTGAGCTCAGGCATGGCACTAGGGCGTGTCTCCAATGTTGAGCATCGTTTAGGCGCAATGCTGCTGCAATGACTCGCATGGCGTTGCTCAGTGATGAGATGTGGGCCGGATCGAGCCGCTTCTGCCACCCGTGAAAGGCGCTATGGGCAGGCCGATGCGTGAGCATCGGAACCTTGTCGAGGGGGCGATCTACCGCTACCGCACCGGCATCGCCTGGCGTGACCTGCCGGTGGAGTTCGGCCCCTGGCAGACGGTCTGGAGCGCCACTACCGGTTCTCGACCGATGGCACCTGGGACAAGGTGCTGACCGCGTTGCAGGTGCAGGCGGACGCCAACGGGCAGATCGACTGGCGGCTGTCGGTCGACTCCACGAGCGCCCGGGTCCACCAGCACGGAGCTACCGCGCCAGGTCCGTGACCGGGCCTACCTCACACACAGGGGGCACCACCGAATGACACGAATCCGCGCGATCGGACGGACGAACCCGGCGACCACGCCATCGGACGCTACCGAGGCGGGTTGACGACCAAGACCCACGCCCTGGTCGACGGCAACGGTCTGCCACTGGTCATCGCCGTAACGCCAGGGCAGGCCAACGACTCCCCCGCACTGCCAAAGCTTCTCGCCGAGCTACGAGTTCCCCGGCTGGGGCCAGGTCGGCCACGCACCACACCGCTGGCGTTGCGCGCCGACAAGGCCTCCTTCGCCCGGGCTCACCGCGGGCACCTACGCTCCCGCGGGATCACCGCCGTGATCCCGGAGCAGTCCGACCAGATCAGGAACCGCAAGAACCGAGGCTCACGCGGCGGACGGCCCGTCAACTTCGACGCCCACGACTACAAGAACCGCAACGTCGTCGAACGGGCCTTCAACCACGTCAGGAAACTGGCGCGGACTCGCCAGCCGCTACGACAAGTACGCCCTGGTCTACCGAGGTGGCGTCGTCCTGGCAGCGATCGTGCTCTGGCTGTCATGACATACGAGACACGCCCTAGTCCCTGCCGATCAGCGGCTGGTTCCAGTCCTCCCCCCAGAACAGCGGGGCGCGGGGCTTGGCTTGCGCGATGGCTAAAGAGATGACGAACGCGGCCACGGCCAAGATGATCTCCTGCAGTTCGAGTTGCGTCACTGTCCCCGGATCTGGGGACTATCGCCGCGACGTCAATCCCCCAAGGATCGAGATGGACCCAAACCGATACCCGCGGCGCTGGGCAATGAGAGCTTGGTATCGACAGACGAAGGAAGACGGTGACCATGGAAGCGAAGATGCAGGATGCGCGTATGTGGGCTCAGAAGATTCGGGTGGTGGGAGCGATTGTCTTCGTGACCGGTGCCATCCTCGCCCGCCACGGAACAACCAGCACTGCCCTCCTGACCGTCTACGTCCTGGTTGCATTCGGTGGGTTTGCGGCGGTGGCCCTCGGCCAGTCTGAGTACCGCAATGCACTCCGTTAGGCGGCGCCCCAGGCATGCAGGGTTTCCTCGGGATGGCCGCCTTCGTGGCGACCTGTGCCGGCATCGTATGGGTGCGTAATCTGTTCTGGAAGGCTGCCAAGCAGAAGGTCCTCGACCGCAAGGATCGAGCCCGCGGTCAGTCGGCGATCAAGTCACAGATGGCGTTTGTCATTCCGGCCATCGGCGCGTCCGACGTGATCCGTACCGTCGTTGCGGGCCTCGGGTACCCGACGACCAAGCCAGCCCAGGCAGCGGCCATGGTCCTCATCGGCGCCACTGACTGCCAAGCCGCCTTCGCCCTGGCTAACAAGTTCGGACAGACGTGGGAGTCGCGACTCAGCGTCGTGGACGGGCCCGATGGCGCGCACGGGGACTACGAGGTGGTCCGTTGGACCATGTCGGACGGAGTCGCGTCGGGCTGGGAAGAGATGCAGATCCTGCAGCGCCGTGTCGGCGAGATCGCGACCGGCATCGGCGGCACGGTCAAGGTCACCGTCCCAGTGACCGGGCACTGAAGCTGCTCATGCCTCGTGGCTGGATAGGTGCGGTGGGGGGTCGTGGCGGTTTTGCCGAGCTCGGAATCGGCGACTGCGATACGCCCTCGTTCGACGGGCGAACCGCCCTTTCGAGAACTGCGCCGGTCGCTGGATACGAATTGACGCTAGCTGCCGTCCAAGGCGTCCGATGGTGTTGTCACGCTTGCGATCACGGATGAGATCCGTCACGTGGTGCGGGGTGTCGCGCCGCGAGGTGGTTGTACTCACTACGCTGCACCCGATGGGTGACCTGACTGGCTGGGGGGGAAGATGCAAGGTTGTGGGCGGAACGCGGCGCCCGATGCGTCGTGTGAGGCGACGGTCGCGGCCGTAGATGACCATCCGCTGATCTTGCGGGGGTTGCAGGCGTATCTGGCTGAGAGCGTGCCGTGCATCCGCATGACCAGGGTGGCTTCGACGGTCGATGAACTGTTCGCCGACCCCGGCGGGACGGTGAGCGTGGTGCTCCTGGACCTGCAACTGGGCGACGGCAGCATCCCCGAGGACAACGTGAGGCGGATCCGGGGAACTGGTGCGCACGTCGTCCTTTACACCAGCGAGCACCGCTCGGCGGTGGTACGTCAGGCCCTGGACGCCGGCGCGGTGGGCTTGATCCTCAAGGAGGACCCCGAAGCCCGTCTTGTGGAGGCCATCCGGCAGGCTCGCGATGGTCACTTCTATGTCTCCAGCCGGCTGGCCCATCAGGTCGTGACGGACCCCAACGGCATGGTGAGGTTGTCCGAGCGGGAACGCGAGATCCTTGCGCTCCTCGCGCGGGGACTGCCCTGGGGTGCGGTCGCCCGCCGCCTGAATATCAGCACCGAGACCGCCCGAACCCACTGTTACCGGGCCATGGAGAAGTACACCAAGTCCGGCGGAGAGCCAGTCAACGGACCCAAGGACCTCGTCTTTCGTGCGATCGCGGACGGTCACGTCCAGATGGCCCCTGCAACCGCCGCGGTTCGCTAGCCGTAGCCACCCGTGGCCTCTCGAAGCTATCGGAAGGGCGTTGAGTCGGGCCTGAGCTGGGCCTACGTGGCGCTGACTTTCCTGTTCGCGATCAGCTGGGTCGTAGTCGCCTTGGCCTACCGGCACCAGGTTGGCCCCGGCACCTGGGCCGCGATCACCGCGTTCGTTATCCTGACCGCCTTCAGTGGACCTCGGGGCGCCCGGCTGCGGTTGGGCAACGTCGACGTTGCGGCGATGACCTTGGTCGCGGTGGGGTTGCAGGTCGCCTGGGCCACCAATCCGCAGGCACCCTTTGGGCCGGGGCAGCGCACGACGGTCACCGGAGCTGTGGTGGTTGGTGCGTTTCTGTTCGCCTCCCGGGGCGCTCGGGTGGTCGCGGTCGTGATTGGGGTCGGCGCCCAGGTCGGCGCCGACTGGGTCCGGGTCGACCCGGCCTCCGCCATCGGCGGCCTGTGGCCGGTGGTCGCTTCCGGCATCGCCGTCGCGGTGTGCATCCCGGTGATGCGAGAGGCTGCCCGGCGAGCCGATGCCGCAGCAGCCGACCAGCAACGGTCTGCGGCTCGGGCTGCCGCCCAAGTCGGGGAGCACCGGGCCCGGATGGACGTCCAGGGGGTCCTGCACGACGATGTCTGCACCGCCCTGC
Organism: Actinomycetota bacterium; assembly: GCA_040006795.1. GTDB lineage: Bacteria > Actinomycetota > Actinomycetes > Actinomycetales > Dermatophilaceae > UBA4719. The sequence continues at coordinate 17,910 of JBDTWH010000012.1, forward strand.
GCGCGATCTCGCTGCGTGAGGTTTCCCAGGACGAGGCGCGCCGGGCAGCCCAAAGCGCCGTCGCAGCGGTTGAACGGGCCCCGCTGAGCGCGGACGACGACCTGCCTCGCGACCTGGCGCAACTCGTCCTTGACCTTCCCCCGGTGCCCGGCACCGTCACCACGATTGAGCCCGGCGCGGAGATGATGGTGCCCGGCGCTGTCGCGCTCGCGGCGATGGCCGCAACGAGGGAGGTTTTACGCAACGTCAGACGGCACGCACACGCCGGTCACGTCGAAGTGGTCCTGGGCCGCGATGGTGATGGGTTCGCCTTGGAGGTCGAGGACGACGGGGCGGGGTTTCGGCCCGCTACGGCCATGAGCGGGTCCCAGGGGCTAAGGAAGTCAGTAGTTGGCCGCCTACACGAGGTGGGCGGTCGGGCCGAGGTCACCAGCGCACCAGGGCGGGGCACCAGGGTCAGGTTGACGTGGCATCCGGCCACGGCTGCTGCGCCACGGCAGGCCACCCGAGCAGAACGAATCACGGCTGCCATCGGAGACGTACGTCGACCGCTGGCCGCCGTGTGTCTGCCCTACCTCGCCATGACCGGCGCCTTCGCACTCCAGGATGGCCACGCCGGCCACCTGCCCTTGTGGCTGCTGGTTTCCCTGGCCGGTCTGTGCGCGATCACGCTTGCTCTGCTGGCCGGCGCGCACACCGGACTGATGGGACCAGTCGTTGCCGCCGCGCTGTGCTACGGGGTTGGCTGCACCATCGCAAGCCTGATCGTCCTCGCCCCCGATTCCCTGCGCGACTACTCGTCGTGGCCTTTGGGTGCCATCGCTCCTCTGCTCGCGGTGGTGGTCATCATGCGCCCCTTGCGGGAAGCCGCTGCCTGCCTGGTGGTCTTGCAGGTCACGATCGCCACCGCGGCCTTGACTGGCCGGTTCGGCGCCGGGGCGTGGACTGCGCAACTTGGCGCGATCACCCCGGCCGCGCTGTCCACGGTGCAACCGGTCGTCCTGGGAATGGTGATCGTCCAGACGATCCTGCGACTTGGCGACGTGGTGACCCGGGCTAACGCCTCCCACAGGGCCGTTGCGGCGTCAGGGGCGACTTTGCGCGCCCGCGAGGCAGTCCATCGGCACCGGCTGGACGACATGAGCGAGCAGATCCTGCCGTTCCTACGCGACATCGCCAACGGGGCGACCAGCCTGGCAACACCCGGTGTCCGCGAGCTTTCCCGCGCCCTCGAGCACGCTGCACGAGTCGAGCTGCACATTCCCGGGGTACTAGACCCCAGCGCCCGCAATCTTCTGTACAGCGCCCGCGACGCCGGCTGCACCATTACGATACAGGCGGGCACCGCGGACATCGGCCTCCCCGAGTTGGTGCGCCACATTCTGGTCGCTGCTCTGAGCACCGGGCCAACTCCCCTCGAGCTCGTTCTTAGCGTCCAGCACACCGACGATGCAGACACCATCAACCTCGTGACGATCCCCGGAGATCCGGACCGCTCCGCGACACTCGCCGCGGAGTTCGGTCAGCTACTCCGCGTGCTTGACTCCACGCGCGAGGCAACCTGGGCGGAGGTCTCCGTCCCGGCCGGAGTCACGGCATATGAAGCTGGGCACCGCAGCAACGAGCCGGGAGGCAGGCTGCTCAGGCAATGCGCCGGGTTGGCTGGCAGGGGGCGAGGCCCGAGCGTGGAAGCCCACTTAGAGCGGCCTTGTTGGCGGCGCTCGTAAGAATCGCCCGGTCGACACGCAACCGCGGACCCACCACAATGTCGGCTACGTGTGCTTATCATCGGCAATAGGGGGCGTCATGGCATTTTGCGGAAATTGCGGGTCAGAGACAAATGCGGGGAACCAGTTCTGCGAGTCATGCGGCCAACCCACCACATCTACCGCCCTATTGGGCCAGGTCATGAGCACGCACGAGTCAGCGGTTCGGGTCGGCGAGTCTTCCGTTGTCAGTCCTTCAGCGCAGTCGAAAGGAGTACCCAGCCTCGCTATTCCCATCATTTTTGGATGGGCTGGAGCATGGTGGGCGAGCAACAAGGCAGCCAAGCTAGGGGTCGGCGACACTGGACGGTATTGGAAGGCAGCAATCATCTCCACGATCACGGTCGCGGCAGTCTCTGTCGTGGTGCCAATCGTGGTGATCGTGCTGATCGGCATGACACTGCACGTCGGTCAGGCGACTCGCGCCGATGCCTCGGCTATCGGCAGTGGATCCACAGCCCCGGGTATCTCCGGTGGGCCATCTGGTAGTGCCACGGCTGCCCCATCTGGCGGGGCGACTACGGCCCCGGTCGATCCGACAAAGGTCGCCTCGCTGATGCAAAAGGTTGTCGCGAACCCCAAGGACAAGGCCTCACTACAAGCGCTCGGCGACGTCTACTTTGCCGCTGGCGACTACAAGAACGCGACAGTCTGGGACCAGAAGGTTCTTACTGTCGATCCGAAGAACCGGTTGGCGCTGCTGGGCGTCGGCGCGGCCCAGTTCAACCTGGGCAATTCCGCTTACGCCGAGCGGCAGTGGCTCTTCGCCGCCGGTCTCTATCCCGAGGACGCCGAGGTGCACTATGACCTTGGTTTCCTCTACATGAGCGCGACCCCGCCCGACTCGGCCAAGATGATGGTCGAGTGGAAGAAGGTCGTTGCCATCGACCCGAACTCCAACCTTGCCAAGACGGTAGCCACCCACCTGTCCAGCTCGACTGCCCCGTCGACACCCAGCCCCAAATGACCTCAAGGGTGGTGAGAACCGGCCCCGGCCCATCGGCGAAGCCCGGTGGCGCTGAGACCGAACGGCCGGGAGTACCGGAAAGCACCCGTGGTCGCTGCTGTCCCCATAACTGGGGACTGCCGCCTGCATCTCGAGTCACCGAACATTAGACACAGCCAGCCAAGGGGCTTGGCTTGGGAAGACAACCAGGGGGACGCATGTCGACTATCAGGCGCCCCGATGGTCAGATATCTCCTTGGTCCACATCGGGTCCCGGCGATTCAGGCGCGAGACGCGAGGGCGACGCTCGTCCGCTACCCCGAACGAGCCGATGTGCGCCGGTTGCGCGCCTTGGTGGTGGCCATCTGCGGCTCGTGAGACAACGACAAGGAAATGGCGATCGGGTTCCGGCGCACAGTGAAGCCGCTGTTCTGATTCGGATTTCAGCGTGCGTCGGTTCGATTGGGCCGCTAACGTGTGCAGGCACCGGTTCCGTCAGCCGGTCTCATGATTTGTTCCCGGGGGTTTCGCGTGCTCGTGCTTAGTGTGCTTGCTGCGCCACGACGCGTTGTCCTCAGGGCGCCGTCCGCGCCATCAGTTGTGACCGCCGGCCCCGTCCACGTCGTCCGGATTCTGGACAACTCGTGTGGCATGGACCACAGGACCAGCGGCGGCTCAAGGCTGAGAAAGTGAGTTCCGGGGCTGGGGGGCTTATTCTGCGGGTCCGCGATCTGGTGGCGCGCCTGGGTCCGCGCCCGTGGACTTCGCGCGGCGGCCGCGCGACGGCATCGGTCAGCAGTGTGTCAGTGTTCGTTACTGCGATCGTGGTCATGGCGATCATCAATCCCGGTTTCAAGTCAGCAGATGTCAGGCTCAACGACAGCGGCGTCTGGGTCACCCGCTCTGATCGAAACATGGTGGGGCGCCTCAATGTCGAAGCCCAAGTCCTGGACGGCATGGTCGTCGCCGGCTCCAGCTCCTTTGACGTCCTGCAGCAGGGCGACGCGGTGCTGGTGCGGGACACCGGAGCCGGGACAGTGCGCCCTGTGGACGTGGCAGGACTTCGGCTAACGGAAAGCGCGTCGCTGCCCAAAGGCTTTCAGATTGGACTGGGCTCGACGTCGGTCGGGATCTTGGACCCTGACTCCGGAAGGCTCTGGGTCACTTCCCCAACGGATATAGGGTCCTTCTCGGCCCAGGGCACCGAACCCAAGGTTGCCAAGCTGGCAGGCGGGGGCGTGCTCGCGGTCGGCGTCGACGGCTCGGTGCATGTCGCCACGTCCAAGGACGCCAGCGTGACCAGCGTCGTTGCGGGCGAGTCCGGGGGCCCCGGAGAAACCCAGAAGTCGACCTTGCCCGGCGTCCACGCTGCGGATGTCCTGTCGATCACGGCGGTGGGGGCCCAGACCGTCGTGCTTGACCATACGACCGGCGAGGCGCTCCTGCCCGATGGCAATCGCGTCAAGGTCGGCGCTGCCGAAACCGCCCGGCTACAGGACCCCGGACCGGACAGCTCAGCGGTCGTGATTGCAACCGATACGGCGCTGATCACCCAGCCGCTCAACGGTGACGCTGCCACCTCGGTCGACCTCGGCGCGAGAGCCGAACCATCCACGCCCGTGTTCGCGGCAGGTTGCGCCTACGGCGCCTGGGCCGCCGCGGGCCGGGTCGTGCGCCAGTGTGCAGGAATGAAGAACAATCTGGTCCGGTCGATCGAATTCGGAACCGTCAGCCCCCAGTTGCGGTATCGGGTCAACCACGGCTCTGTGGTGCTCAATGAGCTGACCGGCGGTTCCGTCTGGCTTGCTGACAAGAGCTTCATCCTGGTCAAGGACTGGGATGATCTGCTTCCGGACAAGAGCAACGTCTCCGACAAGCCGCAGAACTCGACCAAGCGGTCCCACGATCCGCTCAAGGACCGTAAGCTCCCGAACCGCCCGCCAGTCGCGGTCAGGGACAGGTTCGGCGTTCGTCCCGGCCGGACCACCATCTTGCCGATCCTGAACAACGACAGCGATCCCGACGGTGACGTCCTGACCGCAGCGCTGGCCGGCCCGAACCCGTCGATCGGCGTGGTGCAGAGCATCTACGGGGGCGTCTCACAGCAGGTCAGGGTGAAACCGGACGCCAAGGGAGCCGCGACGTACACCTACCAGGCCAGTGATGGGCGGGGAGGAACTGCGACGGCCGCGGTCTCCCTCGAGGTCCACGGCATGGACGTCAACGGCCCGCCGGCGCCACTTCGGGAGACCGTCATGGTGCTCGAGCAGGGCAAATCGGCTTCGGTGAACGTCTTGAACGATTGGTTCGACCCGGACGGTGACACCCTCCTGCTTCTCGGGGCCAAGGCCACCAGCGCCGGTGACGAGGTGCGTTTCCGTCCAGATGGGGTGGTGACCTTCCAGAGCGCCGGCACCGCGGCCGGCCGCAAGGAGGTCAAGATCCTCGTCTCGGACAACATCGGCAAGCCGGTCCAGGGGTCGCTGTGGATCGATGTCCGCCCGCGCGGACAGTTGCCGCCGGTGACCCAGCCTGACCACGCGACGACGGTCGCCGGACGGGCTGTGGTGGTCTCACCTCTGGTCAACGACACAGACCCGAACGGTGACCCGCTGCGACTGGCCCGCGTCGACGACATCGCCGGAGCTGTCATCACCCCCGACTTCGCCGCCGGCACGTTCACGTTCCGGTCGGAGAAGGCCGGAACCTACTACCTGACCTACACCGTCACGGATGGCCCCAACAGCACGCTGGGGCTGGTTCGCATCGACGTCTTGCCTAACTCGGGCACACCCGGGGCGCCGGTGGCGGTGCGCGACATTGCCCTGTTGCCCGACGTGGGCAACGTCCTTGTGGATGTGCTGGCCAACGACTCCGACCCCTCGGGCGGTGTTCTGGTCGTGCAGTCGGTGCAAGTCCCCGACCAGCCCGGCTTCAGCGTCGCCCTGCTTGATCATCAGATGCTTCGGATCACCTCTATCCGCGCGCTTACCCAGCCGGTCCTGATCGGCTACACGGTCTCCAACGGGATGACGAGCGCGAGCGGGGAGGTCTTGGTCATCCAGGTCCCGGCACCTGCGGTGATTCAGCCACCCACGGCGGTCAAGGACGAGGTGACGGTCCGCGCTGGCGACGTCGTGACCATCCCGGTTCTGAAGAACGACCTCCACCCCGACTCACCCGTTTCGCTGGTGCGTCACCTGGTGGAGTCCCCGAGCCCGGCGGACGGGACCATCTTCACCACGAAGGACTCGGTGCGTTTCAAGGCCGGGGTCGTAGCCAAGACGGTGTACGCGGTCTATGAGATCACCGACTCCCAGCAGCAGAAGGACTCTGCCCAGATCACCATCCACATTCGCCCGATGGACGCGGCGCGCAACGCGGCTCCCCGCCCGCAGAGCATCACGACGCGAGTGCTGGCTGGTTCAACGGTCCGCATCGCCATCCCGCTGGACGGCGTCGATCCCGACGGTGACTCGGTCAGCCTGCTCGGACTGGCCAAAGCCCCGACCAAGGGCCGTGTGGTCGCATCCGGGGAGGGCTGGATGGACTTCGAGGCCAACCGGGACGCTGCAGGCTCGGACAGCTTCACCTACACCGTCCAGGACGCTCTGGGCGCCCGGGCGGTCGGCTCGGTGCTGGTGGGGATCGCCCCAGCACCCGAGGTCAACCTGCCACCGGTTGCCATCGATGACGTGATCATCGTGCGTCCCGGCCGTGAGGTCGCGGTGGCTGTCATGGCCAACGACGTCGATCCGGAGGGCGGCCAGGTCCGTCTTGTCACCAAGGGCCTCGAGGGCGGGGCGCTCAAAGCGTCGGTCCTGCTGGACCGGGTGGTGGTTCACACCCCGGCAAAGCCGGGAACGTACTCGGTCCGTTACATGATCCAGGACGGCTTCGCCACGCAGGCTTCAGCGGTTCTTACGGTGATGGTCTCGGAGAGCGCTCCTCTGCTCGCACCGCTGGCACGTGACGATTTCCTGAGCCTGAACGACGTGCGCGGACGCACCACGGTGGATGTGCCCGTTCTGCAGAACGACGAGGACCCGGACGGCTCCGCCAAGAACCTGCAGGTCAGCATCGTCGCATCGACAGCGACGGCCCGCCCGGGTGGGATCGTGCGAGTCACCCTGACCGACGCGCGCCAGATCCTGCCGTACACCGTCACTGATGTCGACGCGAACACCGCGATGGCGTTCATCCGTGTGCCCGGGCTAGCCGACCTGCGCCCGACGCTCAAGCCTGGTCTGGCGCCGGTCACGATCAAGAACGGCGCGACCCTGACGGTGAGACTGTCCGACTACGTGCTCGTTGCCGCGGGCAAGACCGCGCGCCTCACCCAGGCCGAGAAGGTCCAGGCCCTGCGCGGCACCAGCTCGGTCGTCGACGCGTCAACGATGACTTTCGTCTCTGATCCCCATTACGACGGTCCGGCGGCCCTCACCTTTGAGGTGACCGACGGCAAGACCGTAGACGACCCTGCTGGGCGTACGGCCGTCCTGTCGCTTCCGATCACCGTTCTTCCGGGTGCGGGGGCAAACCAGCCACCGGTCTTCACCGCGCCAAGCGTCCAGGTGGTCGCCGGCCAGGAGAGCCGAACAGACCTTTCCCCGTACGCGATCGATCCCGATCCGGGCGACGCCGGAAAGCTGCGGTTCTCTGTGGTCGGCGGCGCCCCGGCCGGGATCACTGCGCGAATCGACGGCCATTTCCTGGTCGTTTCGGCCACGGTCGTGGTGAAGACAGGGACAAAAGCCTCGATCGTTCTTGAGGTGACCGACGGAACGACCGCTGCGGTGCGCCGGTCCGCGACGGTCACCGTCGTGGGGTCGAGCGCTCCCCTGGCGACGGTGATCGACGACGTGGTCCCGGACGCGCATCAGGGCGTGGCGGTCACCCTCGACGTGCTCGCTAACGACCGCAGCCCGTTCCCGAACTCCGCACTGGTCTTGAAGTCGGCGACCGTGGAGACCGGCGGCAGCGGTTCAGCCAGCGTGAGCGGCAGCCGGGTGACCGTTACCCCGGGCAAGGCGTTCGTCGGAGTGATGGTTGTGCGCTACCGCGTGGCGGATGCGACCGGCGACCCGGCGCGCGAGGTCGACGGACGGATTCGGCTCACGGTGCAGGGACGTCCGGCGGCGCCCCTGACGCCCACCGTGGTTGAGGTCCGCAACCAGACTGTCGTGCTGACGTGGGCCCCGCCGACGAACAACGGCGCCGTGATCACCTCGTATACGGTGCGTTCCGCTCAGGGGTACACACACCAGTGCGCTGCCACGACCTGCACCCTGGACGGGCTGACCAACAACGTCGACTACTCGTTCACGGTGGTGGCGACCAATGCGGTTGGTGACTCCGACCCGTCTCCGGCGTCGAGCCCGGTGCGCCCGGACGCGAAACCTGATATGCCGCAGCCGCCGACTCTGACCTTTGGCGACCGCAGCCTCACTGTCGGCTGGACCAACCAGAGCTACTCCGACCGCTCTCCGATCACGTCGGTCACCCTGGAGATCTCTCCAGCCCCGCCGTCCGGCTCCGCACAGCGAACCGCGCTGCCCGGCAGCAGTGTCGTCTGGGCGGGTTTGCAGAACGGGGTCCCCTACCAGGTGCGCGTCCAGGCAACCAACCGGGCACCGACACCCTCGGACTGGAGCCCGTACTCCGCCTCGGAGATCCCGGCCGGTGTCCCCGGACAGCCGGGCCAGCCGACGACGTCACTGCTGGCCCCGGTGGGCAACCAGGCTCAGATGTCGGTGTCGTGGGTCGCCGCGGCTCCCAACGGTGACGCGGTTGCCACCTATGCGCTGCAGGTGCTGCGCGGGGGAAGCGTTGTGCGCACGATCGCCGGAATCCCGGGCGGGCAGACCTCCCAGGCCGTCACGGTCGACACGTCGGAGACGGCCTACACGTACTCCGTCACCGCTCAGAACAAGGCCGGGGTCTCGGCTGCAAGCGTGGTATCGACCGCCAGGCGCGGAGTGGTGGCGCCGGGGCCGGTGACCGGGATAGGAGCTTCACCGCAGGACAACGCGATTCAGCTGTCCTTCGGAGCTGCCGCGGGCAACGGGGCAAGCCCGGCCGAGATGCAGTACCAGTACTCGGTCAACGGTGCCGGATGGAACACCCTGGCGGGCGACAAGCGCGTGGTATCAGGCGTGCCGAACAACGGTACCTACACGGTGTCGGTGCGCACGGTGTCGACCGTGGACGGGGCCCAGTACGCGGGCCCCTCCGCTGCGGCGCCGTCGGTGGAACCTTACGGGCGGCCCGGCCAGCCGGGCGTGAGTGCCTCGGGCGGCGCGACGTCGGTCACGGTGAACTGGTCGGTCCCGGCCCGCAACGGCCGCGACTTCCACGTGGAGATCAGCATCGACGGTGGCGGCTGGGAGAACGTCGGCGCCAGCGGTGGCTCGCGCGCGGTCGGCAACGGCTACACCCAGACGCACAGCATCGCGGCGCGCACCGTCGACGTCGCAGGTCAAGTTAGCGGAACGGCATCGGCGTCGGCGGCGAGCCAGCCCCGGCCTCCTTCGTCGGGTTTCATCAGCCCCGGCCCTTCTGGTGGCTGCGCTGGTTGCCACTACATCGTCCTCAACTACCGGAACCTTCCTGCCGGGAATTACCTGCTGAAGTTCTGGAACGACAGCGGGGTCTGGTGGCCCACGCCCGGGAAAACATACAAAGTCACGATCGGGGGCGACGGACAGTACACGTCAGTGGCGTACTACGGATTCCCGGGCACCCGCGTGTGGGTTGAGGTAGTCGGCCAGTTTACGACCGATCAGAACTTCGTCTGGTGACCATGTTTTACACGGAAGGAAAGACACGATGACTATGTCCCCCGAGCAGGCCGTCTGGTTCCAGACGACCTTCGAGCAGCTTGTCGCCAACGTCGGCGAGGCGGTGCTCGGAAAGTCCCGGGTCATCCGTCTGTCCCTGACGTGCATGCTGACCGAGGGGCACCTGCTCCTTGAGGATGCCCCTGGCACGGGCAAGACCCAGTTGGCGCGGGCGATCGCGGCGACCGTGCTGGGAAGTCACAGCCGGATCCAGTTCACCCCGGACCTGCTGCCCAGCGACGTGACCGGCGTGACGATCTACGACCAGGCGAGCCACAAGTTCGAGTTCCACCAGGGACCGATCTTCGCCTGCATCGTCCTGGCTGACGAGATCAACCGCGCCTCTCCAAAGACCCAGTCGGCGCTGCTGGAGGTCATGGAGGAGGGGCATGTCACCGTTGATGGGGTCACCCACCAAGCGCCAAAGCCGTTCATGGTTATCGCGACCCAGAACCCCATCGAGCAGGCCGGCACCTACCGGCTACCCGAGGCCCAGCTCGACCGTTTCCTGATGCTCACCTCCATCGGGTATCCCGACCATGAGTCGACGGTGCGCATCTTGGCCGGCGCCTCCAACCGCGACCTGGCGGGCAGCCTGAGCGCGCTGATCACCACCGACGCGGTCACGAACATGGCCAAGCTTGCCAGCGAGGTCCTTGTCGACGGCGCCGTGCTGGAGTATGTTTCCAGGCTGGCCACGGAGACCCGCACCGCACCGGAGACCAGGCTCGGGGTGAGCGTGCGCGGGGCACTGGCGATCATCCGGACTGCCAAGACGTGGGCTGCCGCGCACGGACGCACCTACGTGCTGCCCGACGACGTCAAGGAGCTGCTCGAGCCGGTCTGGGGCCACCGGCTCATTCTCGACCCGGAGGCCGAGTTCGCCGGCGCGACGGCCGCGGGCGTTCTTGCCAGGATCCTTGCCGATGTTGCAGCCCCCCAGGAACGCCGGTCCGTGGCGTGAGATCGGCCCTTGCAGTCCGTGCGCTGGTGATCGACCGTTGGTTTGAAACCTGCCGGCCGGTCCTCGATCGAGCCCTGCGCGCTCTCGCGAGGGTGGCGGGGCGGACCGCTGGGTGGGGGCTGGGCGTGTATGGCTGGGCTGTCGTGGCGGCGTGTGCTCTCGCGTGGTGGGTGGGCGTGAGGTATGGCTGGGCGGAGCTGACATTCTTTGCGAGTCTGACGGGCGCTGTCCTGCTGGCCGCTGTGGCCTCGGCACTGGGGCGCTCCCGCTATGCGGTCAGCCTGGACCTCGCTCAGCGCCGGGTGATCGTCGGGGAGCGCGCGGTCGGGCGGGTCGAGGTCCGCAACGCGTCAACGCGTGCCCTGCTGCCGGCGGAGATCGAGCTGCCGGTAGGCGCCGGGCTGGCGGCGTTCCCGCTTCCGCGTCTGGCCCCGGGGGCGGTTCACGACGACCTTTTCGCGGTGCCCACCGAGCGCCGGTGCGTGATCGTGGTCGGTCCGGTGCGGTCGGTGCGCGGTGACGCGCTGGGGCTGGTGCGCCGGGAGGTCCGCTGGACGGATCCCATCGAGCTGTTCGTGCACCCCCGGACGGTGCCGCTCAGTGGTGCCGCTGCCGGTTTCCTCAAGGACCTTGAGGGCCGTCCAACCCGGGACCTGTCGGCCTCGGACGTCTCCTTTCACGCGTTGCGCGAGTACGTCCTGGGCGACGACCGCAGGCACGTGCACTGGAAGAGCACGGCACGCGCTGGCCAGCTGATGGTCAAGCAGTACGAGGAGACCCGCCGCTCCCACCTTGCCGTGGCCCTGTCCAGCAACCCGGTCGACTACCGGGATCCGCAGGAGTTCGAGCTGGCCGTCTCCGTTGCGGGTTCGCTCGGGCTGCAGGCGATGCGTGAGGAGAAGGACGTCACCGTTGTGCTTCAGAGCGGGGCCCTGCGTGGGGGTACGCCTGGTCTGCTGCTGGATGATCTGACCCGGGTCGCCCTGGACCCGGGCCGGGACGACATCGTGAGACTGGCGAAGAATGTCGCCTCGGTCGTCTTGGGTGCCTCGGTGATCATGCTGCTGTTCGGCAGCGCCGTCACACCGGCCCAGATGCGCCAGGCGACGATCCGCCTTCCCCTTGAGATGCGGGTCATCGCCGTCCAGTGTGCTCCCGGGGCCGACCTGAAGAGGCGCAAGATCGGTCAGCTGATCGTGTTGACGGTCGGCGCGCTGGGCGACCTGCCTAAGGCCATGCGGAGTGTGGGGGAATAATGGCTTCGCACATGGCTGCCGTCCGTGCGAGGCGGCTGGGTGGCGCGGTCGACCTGGCGGTTGTTGCCGCTCTGATCGGGGTCGCGAACCTGGGTTTCGGCCCGACGTTCGGAGGCGGTTCCTATCTGGTGGCGGCCGGGTCTGGCACGTTGCTCGGCTTGGGGCTCGCCTGGGTCGGCGCGTTGCGGCGCCTTTCGACGGTCAGCCTGGCGGGCGCCACGGTGCTTGCCTATTTTGCATTCGGCGGTGTCGTGGTCCTGCCACAGACGACGATCGCCGGGGTCCTTCCGACCCTCGCGACGGTGCGTGGGCTCGGTCTGGGTGCGGTCACCTCGTGGAAGGGACTGCTGACCATTGTCCCGCCGGTCGAGGCGTTCCCGGAGGTCGGAATCGTCCCGTACCTGTCTTGCCTGGTGGTCGCGGTCCTCGCTGGGTCCTTGGCGCTGCGAGCCAGGCGGGTGGGTTGGGCGCTGCTCCCCGTTGCCGGGCTGACAGTGGGCGTCATCCTGATGGGGACCGCGCAGGTCGCCTGGCCGCTGGCCCAGGGAATCGCTTTCGGGATTCTTGGGCTTGGCTGGTCTGCGTGGCGCCGGGCGAGCGCACGTTCGGAGGCCTTGCGTGCTGCCCGGGCCGGTATTGCGGCGGGAGACGGCGCTAAGGCATCGCGTGCGCTGCGCACCCGGCGGATCCGCAACGCCGCGGTGATGCTGGCGATCGCCGGGACACTGACCGCCGTGGCCGCCCCGTTGCTGCAACCGGTCGGGCAGCGCCAGGTGCTGCGTGATCAGATCGTCCCGCCGCTGGACCTGCGCGAGTACCCCAGCCCCCTGGTCGGATTCCGCAAGTACGTCAAGGACCTCGACAAACAGGTCCTCTTCACCGTCTCGGGGCTGCCGCGCGGCGCCCGCATCCGACTGGCGACCATGGATGCATACACAGGCACCGTGTTCGACGTGGCCGGCGGAACCCCGGGATCGCCTACCGGGTCCGGCTCCTTCAACCGGATGGCGCCGGGGACCGGATCCGGCGCCGCGCTGCCTGCCGGGGCTCGTACCGACGAGGTAAGCATCAAGATCGCTGCCTATCGTGGCGTCTGGCTCCCGGAGGTAGGCCGTTCGCTTGCCATCACCTTCAGCGGAGGCCGCGCCGATGCCCTGGCGCAAGGCCTGTACGGCAACTCCGAGACGGGTACCGTGCTGTCCACGGCGGGACTGCGTTCCGGTGATCGCTTCACGGTCCGGTCGCTCGTTGCCGCAGCGCCTGCGGTTACCGGCGTGGGCTCTGGCGGGTTCGCGGACCTGCAGCTGCCCGCACCCGCCCGCGTTCCGCAGTCGGTGACCTCGGTGGCGAACACCTTCGTGGGGGATGCGTCGACCGCAGCTGACAAGGTCGGGCGGCTGCGCGAGGCACTGTCCTCGGGCGGGGTCTTCAGCGACGGACTGGACGGTCAGCTCAATTCGCGCGCCGGACACGGTAGCGATCGGATCGATACCTTGTTGTCTGGGGCTCAGATGGTCGGCGATGACGAGCAGTTCGCTGTTGCGATGGCTTTGATGGCCCGGCAGCTCGGCATTCCCGCGCGTGTGGTGATGGGGTTTTATCCGAAGGCCAACTCCAGCACCCGCGGAGGGGTGTATGCGGTCACCGGCGGGGACGTCCACGCGTGGGTTGAGGTCGCGTTCGCCGGCGCCGGGTGGGTGACGTTCGACCCCACACCTCGGGCGGACCAGCCTCCGAAGGCTCAGGACCCGCGAAGCAAGAGCAGGCCTCAGCCGCAGGTGCTTCAGGCGCCTCCTCCGCCCGATGAGCCGGCCGAGGCGCCTCTGCAGCCGATTGCGGCAGCTGCGGACGCGGACAAGAAGCTCTCCGCTGGCACGAGGTGGCTCGGTTACCTGGCTCGGGCGGCGGAGGTTGCGCTGCCGATCGTTGTGCTGGCAAGCCCGTTCGTGTTGATCCTTGTGGCTAAGTCGCGACGGCGCCGTCGGCGGCTGGGCGCGCAGGCCGCGGAGGAACGCCTTAGTGGGGGCTGGCGGGAGGTCACCGACGCGGCGATGGATCTGGGGACGCCGGTTCTGGCCAGTGACACCCGCCGCGAGAGTGCGGGGTCCTTGCAGGTGCTTTACCCGCGCGTGCGGGCGCTGGCTCTGGCAGAGCGTGCGGACGCGGCAGTTTTCGGTGCATACGAGCCCACCGACGCGGATGTGAGTCTGTTCTGGGCTGATGTCGAGCAGATCGTGGCCGACATGTCCTTGTCTGCGGGTCGATGGGGTCGACTCCGCGGCCGGTTCTCTGTCCGGTCCTTAATCGCTGTCCGGTCCCTTAAAGGCCTGTTGGTTCCCGGGTTCCTGGGTCGCGCCCAGGGCTTGGTCGGGCTGTTGTCCGGTGCAATCGGGCACGTGCCCGCCGTCCTGGGGCGCGTTCGCGCCCGACCGTTCCGAGGAGGACGTCGATGACGACCACTGCTGAGTCGATCCCGTGTCACGCCTGTGGTTCCCCCCGGGCGGCCGGGTCGACCTTCTGCGGCGCGTGCGGGTCCCCGGTGAGCCCAGGCGGGCTGACCTCGGGCGCGTCGGTTCCGCCGGCTGCTGCCATTGCGGTGGCCGCTGGTGTTGACCCAGGGGCTTCGGGGTGGGGCGCTATCGCTGAGGGACCGTTGGCGGGACGAGTCCCGGCGCGACCGGGCCGGCGGGTTGGGGCGTTCCTGATCGACGGCGCGGCGGCATCCGTGGTGGTGCTGATCGCGTCCGTCGTGTTCTACGGCAACCTCAATTCAGCCGTCCAGGGCGGGTCGAGCAGCGCGATCACGAGCGCATTCAGCGCGGCGATGTTCGGGCCGTTGATCGTCTGGGTTCTGGGCGGCTTGCTGATGCTGGTGGTGGAGGGCGCGACCGGGGCCACGATCGGCAACGCAGCCGTGCGGATCCGCACCGTGTCCGCGTCGACCGGGGGCCCCCCCGGATTCGGCAGGGCCTTCCTCCGACGGTTGGTCGAAGAGCTCGGTTCGGTGGTCGTCTTTGGTGGGGTGCTCATTGCCGCGTCCTCGACGTGGGACCCGGCACGACTGAGGCAGGGGTGGCAGGACAAGGCGGCAGGCACGACGATGGTCGACGCAGGGCCGCACGTGGTCGCGGGTAGGACGATGACCGCCGCCCGGCCGCTTGTCGCGGCGGCCAGCGCCTCGGGGGGACGCTTGGAGGCGGACCGTTTCCCGTCCGCGTCGCCGCTGCCTGCCCAGGGCGGGCAACCTCCTGCCGAGCTTGCGCGACCGGTGGCCCGGCCGGCTGCCATCCCGGTTGCGCCGCCACGTCTGGACGTCCTGCCGGTTCCGGGCCTGGTCGTCGCTTCTGGTCCGGTTGTGGCTTCGGCCCAGCGGGCCGGAGGGCTGATCGCCAACGTGCCGGGCTTCGAGTCCGAGGTCCGGCCTGCGGTCGCACCTCGGGTGCCGGTCGGGCCGACGGTCAAGGCGCCTGTGGCTGCCGCCGACCCGGACGAGGATCTGGACTACACCCGGATGTCCCCGGCGGCGACGCCCCGCGCGGGGAGCTATCAACTTGTCTTCGATACCGGTGAGATCTTCATTGTTGAGGGCGGGGGACTTGTTGGGCGCAACCCGGCGCCGCGGGCCGGCGAGCGGGTCGAGCACCTCATCCCGATCGCTGACCCGGCTCGTTCGGTGTCCAAGACCCACCTGGTTTTTGGTGCCGGGCCGGACGGCTTCTGGGTCAGCGACCGCGACTCGACCAACGGCACCCGAACCCTCTCGGCTGACGGCGTGGTCACCGAAGCGGCTGTTGATGCCCGGGTGGGCGTGCCGGTGGGCGGCACCGTCGAGTTCGGCGAGCGGCGATTCACGGTGGCAAAGCTGTGAGTGTCGTGGACGCCCAGACCGACTGGGTCCGCGTCATGTGGGGGGCAGCGTCCGACATCGGGGTCAAGCGAGCACTGAACGAGGACCGCTATCTGGCCCAGTCGCCTGTTTTCGTGGTTGCCGATGGGATGGGCGGGCACGAGGCCGGCGAGCTGGCGAGCGCCGAGGCAGTTGACGCTCTGGCGGTGCTTGTCGGGCTCCGGGCCGTGACCGGCCGGCAGGTCCAGGGGTGCATGTCCGTGGCCCAGGATCGCATCCGGGCGATCGAGACCGTTCCCGGCCGCGGTGCCGGGACCACTCTGACCGGGGTTGTCATCTCTGAACAGGACGGCATTCCTTACTGGTTGGTTCTCAACCTCGGCGACTCGCGGACGTACCGAATGGCTGATGGGGAGTTTAGGCAGATCAGCGTGGACCATTCCGAGGTCCAGGAGATGATCGAGGAGGGTGTGCTGACCGTGAGCGAGGCCTCCCATCATCCGCGACGTCACGTGGTGACGAAGGCGCTGGGGGTTGGTTCGGAGCACGAGGCCGACTTCTGGATGATTCCCATCGCAGGGCACGACCGGATCCTTGTGTGCTCGGATGGGCTGACGGGCGAGGTGGGGGACGAACGGATCTCGCAGATTCTCCTCGCAGAGACGTGCCCGCAATCGGCCGCTGATCTTCTTGTGGAGGTCGCGTTGGCTGCCGGGGGCAGGGACAACATCACGGTTCTGGTGGTGGATGCGTGGGGTGTGCCGGGAAGCGAGGATGCCGAGACGGCACCCCGGCTTCAGGACGAGGCGGACACAGAGGACACCGTGCCGCGGGTCCATGTGGGCGAAGCGGAGAGGTGCTGAGATGGACGTTCGATACAGTCCAGGCCCGCGGTTCGTCGTTGTCGGCGAGTTCGCGATTGCCGTGCTGGACCCCGATGTGTCCAGTGAGGTGCTCGAGACGATTTGGCGCACGCTGGCTGCAGGTGGCGATGTCGGTGAGGTTCTTCAGGTAATGACCGGTGCGTATGGGACGAACCTGACGGCCATCCCGCCGTTCGCGGTGATCGCACCGGCCCTTGACGGGGTTCGGTTGGCCGTGCGTGGCCCGTTGATCGTCCGGGTCGGCGGCCTTGCCGGCACCGAGACGGTATCCGGGGTGGGGGTCACAACCTGGCACGAACGTTGGGTGCCGGACCCGTTCTCCGTAGAGATCCTGTCCGCGGATACACCCGCGGCCTGCTCGCCGGAGCCATTGGCGACCGAGTTGCCGATCGGGTCTGGCGTCGTCAAGGCCGAGGGCGTTCGGCTGGTTGTGCGCGAAACCACCCCCCCGGTCGACTCCGCCCTGCCTGCCTTTGCGTCAGCACCTGACGTTGTGTTAGCTCCTGCCTTTGCATCAGCCCCTGACGTTGCGTCAGCTCCTACCGTGATGTCAGCGGCTCCTGGCCCCGATCCGCAGACGGCGACCAACACCGAGGTGCTGGCCGGCGAGCCGGAGGACCCAGACGTCACCTTCGTTGAGCCGGGGGACCCTGTGGCGGCGAACGAACCTGTCGAGCCGGCACCACGACAGGCACCATTTCTCAGCTCCAGAGCCCAGACGCTCGCGCCGGGCGTCCAGACCGTGGAGCTGACTGCGGCTGATGGGAGTGAGGACTCCTATGACCATCTGTGGGGCCCGACGGTCCTTCGCCGGGTGGAGGATGCCGCGGTGCGTGAGGCCGAGGTTCCCGAGGACGCCCCAGCGGGCCCATTCGACACAGGGGCGCTCATTGCGGACGTACCCGGGTTCGGTGCCGCGGGCGCTGCGCCCGTTGAATCGACTGAGGGAGACCACGACGGCGAGACGATTATGGGTAATCAGCTCGCGGCAATCCGGGCCCAGGCACGGGCCGGGGCCCCTGCCACATCGAGTCCGGGCGCGCCAACCCCAACGGGGGCGACTGTCCTTGCGCGCGTGTGCGACTCCGGGCACCCGAGCCCGCCACAGTCGACAAGCTGTCGGGTGTGCGGGCTGGATCTGCTCGGGGACGCATCACGCGTCGGCCGCCCGACCCTGGGCCGGATGGTGCTCTCGAACGGCTCGGTGATCGACCTTGATCGTCCCGTCGTGGTTGGCCGCAAGCCGCGGGTCAGCCGCGTGCAGGGTGCGGATCTGCCACGGCTGATAACGGTATCGAGCCCCCAGCATGACATCTCGCGCTCGCACCTGGAGGTTCGGATCGAGGAGTGGCATGTGCTGGTGGTCGACCTCGCGACGACCAACGGGACGATCCTGCAGCGCCCGGGCCAGCCGTACCAGCGCCTCGACCCGAACGAGACCACGATGATGCGCTCGGAGGACGTCCTGGACATCGGCGACGGGGTCACTATCACGTTCGAGGCGATCCCGTGAGCCAGAGGCGGGCCGCCTCCGCACCCCCGACGATCGCGGGGTACACCTACGTTTCCTTGCTGGGCTCGGGTGGTTTCGCCGACGTCTTCCTGTATGAACAGCAGCGCCCCCGCAGGAGGGTGGCGGTCAAGGTCCTTCTCCAGGATATGTTGAGCACCGGTGCGCGGGAACAGTTTGACGGTGAGGCCAACCTGATGGCCCAGCTGTCCACGCATCCTTCGATCGTCACGATTTACGAGGCGGCCATCGCCACCGATGGTCGGCCCTATCTGGCCATGGAGTACTGCCCGCGCCCAAATCTGGGCGTCTCCTACCGCCGGGAGCAGATGGGGGTGGCCGACGCACTGAGGATCGGCATCCAGGTCGGGGGGGCGGTGGAGACCACGCATCGTGCCGGGATCCTGCACCGCGACATCAAGCCGGCGAACATCCTGGTCACCGAGTACAACCGTCCGGCGTTGACGGACTTCGGTATCTCTGCGACCACCGAGGGTTCTTCGATGCCGGCCGAGGGGATGTCGATCCCGTGGTCTCCGCCGGAGTCCTTCGAGATGCCGCCCAGTAGCGGTCTGACCTCGGACGTGTGGGCTCTGGCGGCGGCGATCTACTCGCTGCTCGCCGGGCGTTCTCCGTTTGAGATCCCAGGCGGTGCGAACAGCGGGGCCGATCTCATCTCGCGGATCGAGCGTGCGCCGCTGCCCCGGATTGGCCGGGCGGACGTGCCTGACTCGTTGGAGCGGGTGCTGGCGACCGCGATGGCCAAGTCGGCCGGCGCTCGCTATTCCACGGCTCTGGCATTCGCCCGTGCGCTGCAGCAGGTCCAGACCGAGCTTCACCTGGCGGTGACCACGGTCGATGTGCTTGAGGATGTGGCTGTCGCGGGCGCTTCGGGGGTCGACGATGACGATGACGATCCGGGCACGAGGATCCGCAGTGTGGTGTCCATCGATCCGGGCGCGCCCAGCGCACCTGATGCGACGGTGCGCCAGGCGAGATCGGCGGTACGTCGCCCGGAGGAGATCTCGGAGCCGGCCCGCTTCTTGGTTCCCGCGGCTCCGGCCAGCGTTCAGGGGGCAAATCCGCTGGGTGGCATTTCCGCGCTGGACCATACGCAGCTCCGCGGCTGGGGCGAGCCCGCGTCGGCACCGACCATCGAAGCGACGATCCTGCGCCCGGCGGAGGAAGAGGCGGAGGTCGCACCCGATGACAAGGCGCAGACCAGCCACAGCCGGGTGGGCCGTCGGGTTGCGGGCGTGGTGCTGGTCGCCGCACTGTGTGCGGTGGGTTTCGCCCTGGCGAGCTCCGGTACACCACGGACAGCAGGTCCTGCCCCGACGCGGGGCGAGGCGCAGCCGGTCGACCCGGTGGGAACGATCGTGCCCGCGGCCAAGGGCCTGGTCGGTGTGGCCAAGGGCTCTAAGGTGAGCTTCAGATGGGCCAACCCAAGTCCGCAGGCCAACGACTCCTACTTGTGGCGGCTGCCAGACAGCTTCGGGGAGGGCGCCTACACCCCGGGCGAGGCGACTTCGGTTTCGGTGCCTCGCGCGGCCGCCGGCCGGACCTGTATCGAGGTCCTGATCGTGCGATCGGGTAAGTCCTCGATCAAACCGGCTCGGCTGTGCGTCCCGTGAGTGCCCGGGTAGTGCGGCCGGAGCTGACCGAAGCGGAGGGGCTGGCCGTCGCTGAGATGCGATCGCCAGTGGGTGCCGGGGACGGCGACCTGTGCGTGGAGTTCTGCGGCGAGTGGTTCACGGTGACGGCGGAGGAGACGTTCAGCGTTGGCCGCGACGCCGATCTGTGCCTGGACGACAACCCCTTCTTGCACCGGCGGTTCCTGCAGATCTGCTTCGACGGGCGGCTGTGGTGGCTGGAGAATGTCGGCGCGCGGCTGTCTGCGACGATTTGTGACACCTCCGGCGGTGTGCAGTCGTGGCTGCCGCCCGGCGGGCATCTGCCGTTGGTGTTCGGCGTGACCACGGTGATCTTCACGGCCGGGCCGACGAGCTATGAGTTCTCTGTTCACATCAAGAACGCGGCCTACCTGCGTGCCGTCGCGTTCGAGCTGCCTGTCGGCCAGACCACCGTCGGCGCCACCCAGTGGACCCCTTCGCAGATGCAGGTCATCGTCGCGCTGGCCGAGCCGATGCTGCGCCGCGAGGGGTCCGGGCTCAGTGCGATCCCCTCCTCTGCGGATGCCGCCAAAAGGTTGGGCTGGGCGCTGACTCGCTTCAACCGCAAGCTCGACAATGTGTGCGACAAGCTGGACAGGCTGGGAGTGCGCGGGATGCGCGGCGGCCCGCTGGTGCACGCGTCAAACCGCCGTTCCCGACTCGTGGAGTATGCGCTGTCCTCGCGCATCGTCACCGCAGAGGATCTGCCCCTGCTCGAGCCCCCGTCAGACGCCCAGTGAACTCGAATCGGCTCCGGCAGCCGGCACCCAGGAGACCCCCATGCGTATCAAACTGACCTTGCTGCGCGGCGAGGGCACCTCAACGAACCTGGCCGTGACGGCCGACGCCACAGCAACGGTCGCCGACGTCGCGACCTCGCTGTTCGCGGGCGACCCGGCCCACAAGGGAGAAGCCGTTCCGCCACGGCTCACGCTGCGGATCGCCGAGTCGATGCCGGCGCCGCCCGGCCAGGGGCGGGTCCTCGACCCGGCGACCGAGCTGCTCTCGGCCGGGGTCCGCTCCGGAAGCTCTGTTGCGCTGGCCCAGGTCAGCGAGGTCTTTGCCGACCCGGGCCAGGACCGCGGACCGGCCGCGGCCATTGTCCGTGTCCTGGCCGGACCAGATGCCGGCCGTGAATTCCCGCTGCCGGTGGGTGCCAGCTACCTGGGTCGCGACCGTGACATGGATGTGCGCCTGGTCGACCCGCTGGTTTCCAAGCGGCACGCGCGGGTCAACGTCAGTGACGGTGTTGAGATCATCGACTTGAATTCGGCGAACGGGCTGGTGATCGGCGGAAGCCGGGTGGTTCGGGCCACTTTGACGTCGGCTGACTCGGTCTCGCTCGGCGACTCGATCATCTCGGTGGTGGCCCTGCAGCGCACGGCGAACGTGGCGCCTTCCAACCCGGTGATCGAGTTCAACCGGTCCCCGCGGGTTCTGCGGCGCGTCCCGGCGCACGAGGTCCCGGCCCCGACCCCGCCGGGGACGCCGAACACGGGCAGGTTTCCGCTGATAGCGATGGTCGCCCCGCTGGTCATGGGCGCGGCGTTGTGGTTCCTGACCCATCAGCTGATGAGCCTGCTGTTTGTCGCGCTGTCGCCGCTGCTGATGGTCGGCTCGTGGGCCGACCAGCGCATGACCGCCAAACGCACGTTCAAGGCTCAGAAGAAGCAGTTCGAGGCGGCGACGATAGCGCTGGAGGAGAAGATCGCCAAGGAGCATGCGGTGGAGCGTGCGATCCGTCTGGCGGCCAATCCGTCGGTGCCGGAGTCGTGCGATGCCGTCGAGCGGCTCAGCTCCCTGATGTGGACGATCCGGCCCGAGCACACCGAGTTCCTTACGGTCCGTCTTGGGCTGGGTTCGGCGATCTCGCGCCTGAAGGTGCGGATGCCCAGCGGTAACGAGACACTTCCCGAGTTCTGGAGCCGCCTTGAGGACCTCTCCGAGCTCGCGTCGGTAGTGGAGGGTGTCCCGATCGTGGGTGACCTGCGCCAGGCCGGGGCGATCGGCATCGCCGGGCCAGCGGACGCGGCGCGCCCGGTGGCGTTGGGTGTCGTCCTGCAGCTGGCGGCGCTGCACTCGCCGGCAGAGCTGGTCATGGTGGCGCTGGCTTCGCCTCGGTCTCGGTCGGAGTGGGAGTGGCTGGACTGGCTGCCGCATACCGGCTCGGCGCACAGCCCGCTCATCGGCGAGCACCTCGCCGACAACCCGGGCACCGGCGCCAGGCTGCTGGAGCGCCTTGAGGCGCTCATTGAGGCTCGCCTGTCGGTAAGGGACGGTGCTAACGCCTCGATGGGACCCCTGGACCCGGGTGCGGCCAGGGTGAACGGCGCGGCGAGCCTGCCCGCGGTGGTGGTCATCGTCGAGGACGACGCGCCCCTGTCGCGGTCGCGGCTGACCCAGCTGGCTGAGCGTGGGCCCGAGGCGAGCGTGCATGTGCTCTGGGTCGCTGGGACGGTGTCATCGATTCCGGCGGCGTGTCGCACGTTCCTGCTGGTCGACCCGCAGGGCTCGACGGCCGGGGAGGTCCGGATGGGGGAGCTCCGGTTCCCGGTGACCTGCGATCCGCTGACCGTGGAGCAGGCGCTGCGTCTGGCCCGTGCGATGACCCCGGTGGTGGATGTGGGGGCACCAATTGACGACGACTCCGACCTGCCCCGTGCGGTGTCCTATGCCGCGCTGGCCGGAGTCGCTCTGCTGGATGAGCCGGGCACGGTGGTCGAGCGGTGGCGTGAGACCGGGTCGCTTACCGTCCGGGACGGGTCGGTGCCGGTGCGCCGCAAGAGCGACGCGACCCTTCACGCGCTGGTCGGCCATGCGGGGTCCGCGCCGTTGTCGCTGGACCTGCGAACCCAGGGACCGCACGCTCTGGTCGGCGGGACGACCGGTGCGGGCAAGAGCGAGTTCTTGCAGTCGTGGGTGCTCGGGATTGCGACGAAGCACAGCCCCGACCGGGTGACTTTCCTGTTCGTGGACTACAAGGGCGGGGCGGCGTTTGCGGACTGTGTCGACCTGCCGCACACGGTCGGTCTGGTCACCGACCTGTCGACTCACCTGGTGCGCCGGGCGCTGACGTCGTTGCGCGCCGAGCTGCGCCACCGCGAGCAGCTATTGAACCGCAAGAAAGCCAAGGACCTTGTCTCGTTGGAGCGCACCGGTGATCCCGAGACCCCGCCGAGCCTGATCATCATCGTTGACGAGTTCGCGGCGCTGGCCACTGAGGTTCCCGAGTTCGTGGACGGCATCGTGGATGTGGCTCAGCGAGGCCGCTCACTGGGCCTGCATCTCATCCTGGCGACCCAGCGGCCCGCCGGGGTGATCAAGGACAACCTGAGGGCCAACACGAACCTGCGTGTCGCCTTGCGGATGGCCGATGAGGACGACTCGACAGACATTCTGGGGGTGCCTCTGGCTGCCCATGTCGATCCGTCGCTGCCCGGCCGCGGGGCGGTCAAGACCGGGCCCGGGCGGGTCACGTCGTTCCAGACCGGTTATGCCGGGGGTTGGACCAGCGTGGAGCCGGAGCCAGTACGTATCGATGTCGCGGAGATGGACTTCGGCGATGGGGCACGCTGGGAGATGCCTGCGTTGCAGGCCGGGCCGGTTGGCGATCCAGGGCCCAACGACATTGCGCGGATGGTGGGCACGATCCGGCGGGCGGCCCGCGAGGTGCAGGTGCCGGCCCCGCGCCGGCCCTGGCTTCCCGAGCTGGCTACCACCTATGACTTCTCTCGGTTGCCGAATCCGCGGTCGGACTCGGTTCTGGTCCTTGGGGTCATGGACGAACCGAGCACCCAGAGCCAGCCGACCTTCTCGTACGAACCGGACCGGGACGGCAACATGGCCATCTACGGCAGCGGCGGCTCGGGAAAGAGCGCGACGTTGCGGGCGCTGGCGGTCGCGGCTGCGGTCACCCCGCGGGGCGGCCCTGTGCAGGTGTACGGCCTTGACTTCGGGTCCAATGGTCTTCAGCCCATCTGCGACCTGCCCCATGTGGGTGCGATCGTTGATGGCGACGACGAGGAGCGGGTCGGACGTCTCATTCGGATGATCCGCGACATCGTCGATGAGCGGGCCGGGCGCTACGCGGCAGTGCGGGCGGGCTCGATCAGTGAGTACCGGGAGCGCGCCGATTCGCCGCAGGAGGCCCGGCTGCTCCTGCTGGTTGATGGCATCGCCGCCTTCCGGGAGGCGTATGAGTTCTCCCCCTCGCAGCTCTTCGGGATCTTTTCGCAGATCGCAGCGGATGGTCGGCCACTTGGCGTGCACGTGATCATCACCGGAGATCGCCCCAACGCGGTGCCGATGTCGGTCGCCTCGACAATCCAGCGTCGCCTGGTGCTGCGGTTGGCAAGCGAGGACGACTACCTGCTGCTGAACGTCGCCAAGGACGTCCTTGACAATGCCTCTCCACCCGGGCGCGGGATGCTCGAGGGCAACGAGGTGCAGGTCGCGATTCTGGGTGGGGACTCCAACCTGGCAGTTCAGGCGCGCAAGCTTGCCGGGCTGGCGGAGTCGATGGTTCGCAACGGCGTGGTTGCCGCGCCGCCGATTGGCCGACTGCCGACGCGGGTCAATCTGTCGGGTCTGCCCTGCTCTATTGCGGATCGACCGGTCTTCGGTGTCGACGACGAGACCCTCCTGCCGGCTGCGCTGGAGCCGCGCGGCACGCTGATGCTCGCCGGTCCGCCCGGCAGCGGGCGAACAACCGCTCTGCTCACGTTGGCCCAGGCGATGCGCCGGGCCCGCCCGGGCGTGCAGATCACGCTGATGACCTCGTTGCGGACGTCCCTTGTGGGGCTACCGGTCTTCGACAGCTGGCACACCTCCCTTGAGGACATCGCCGTGGCGGCCGACCAGTTGAGCGCGGACCTGGAGAAGGGAGGGGTGGCCGCAGGCTCCCTCGTCTTGATTCTTGAGGCGCTTACCGATCTGAGTGGGACCGTTGCCGAGCCGTCGGTCGAGCGCCTTGTGAAGGCGTGCGTTCGCGGTGACCAGTTCGTCGTGGGTGAGTCGGAGAGCTCCACGTGGGGCCAGGCGTGGGCCCTGGCCCAGCCGTTCAAGGCCGGCCGCCGGGGCCTGCTTCTTGTTCCGGGGGACATGGACGGGGACTCCCTTCTTGGAACCTCCCTTGGCCGACTTAGGCGCAAGGACTTCTCACCTGGCCGAGGGTTCTTGATCGGCGGCGGACGGGCCTCAAAGCTTCAGGTTGCGATTCCCTCATAATGACGGACGATGTCACCAGGGGAAGAAAGCAGTGGGTGGGGATCTTTCCCCATCGACAGTTCGGCGGAACGACCATAGGTTCATGGTGTTCCGGTGGTCCACGGCGGAATATCCGCCTTCATCAATAACAAAGGAGAATGACATGGCAGTCTGGGGTCTTGATGTTCAGCAGGTACGTCAGCTTTCGACGCAGCTGAACCGGCAGGCGGACGCAATTCAGCAGTCTTTGAGCACGCTGACGTCGGCGCTGAACGGCACCCAGTGGACGGGTCCTGACGCGGAGAAGTTCCGTAACGAATGGTCCTCGTCGCATACCAGCGCATTGAAGTCGGTCATCAGCGCGCTTCAGGACGCAGGTCAGCTGGCTGCGCGCAACGCGGATTCGCAGGAACAAACCTCAAACGCTTGATCAAGACGCGGCGGGCGCCTAAGTGGCGCCCGCCTGTTTCAGGCGTTCACGAAAGGGGACCCTCATGGCCGGCAACGTCTATGGCGCCGATGTTGTAGAACTTCGGTCGCTGAGCGAAAGGATGTCGCGATCGGCGGCGGACTTGGATCGTATCGCCAGCCTGCTCACCCACCAGATCAGCGTAACCACCGCGTGGGTTGGCCCGAATGCACACAGGTTCCGAGGCGAATGGTCAGGTTCATACCGGGGTTCAGTTGCCTCGTCTGCCCGGGCCCTTCGGGAGTGCTCGGCGGCACTGCGTCGCAATGCGGACGAGCAGGACAGGACCAGCGCGGCAGACTCGTCGTCTGCGGGCCTGCCCGGCGTGGGAAGGCCTGGCGCTGGCGGGACTGTCTTTGACCAAAGCCTGGTTCAATGGATTCAGATGACTGGTCTTCCGAGCCTCGAGAAGACATACGATCTCCTCACAAAGGCAGACGGCTATGCTGGGCTGCTGACGTATGTGAAACGCCTAAGACTCCCTGGAGTCGGCTTACTAGGGGCCATCACCTCAGCTCATGATCTTGCCTTGGCGGGGCCGGAAACGTGGGATGACATCCAGAGTGGGAACATCTTTCGATTCGGCAAGGCAATCTTCCGCACCGGCTGGACGGTCGCCAAGGCCATCCCAGTAGTGGGACTTGTTGACACCGCCTGGAGCATTGGGATCGACACCGGCAAGATGTTTTCGGACATCATCATGGGGCCAGGATCCTCGGATCGCGCTTTCACGGATGTCGGGCAGCAGATCGACAAGGCCGGAAACGACTTCAACAAGGCTGCTGAGACTGCAACTAAATGGGTGGCCGACCGTATATGGGATGGCGTAAAGAGCGTCTTCCACTTCTAGATGGACAGAAGGAATTGAGCAATGTCAGACCTGAGACTTTTGCAGTTCACGCCGGTAGAACTTGCTTTTTTGGCGCGAGCGACGGACACCGACGCGGGAAGACATACTTCGGACAAGCTTCTGCTCGGAGACGACGTCAGCAATGCCGTGATCACGTCTGGGTATGGCGGGCTTCGACTGCGCGGCTGGGTGAAGGTCAGTGGGGACAGTCTTCAGCTGGACCCTGCGGTTGAAGGCATTGCCGATGTGTTCGGGACGGCAAGTCAGTGGATTCAAGTGAGCTTCCTTGACGGGGATCAAGCCTCCAGCGTGCTGCTGGTGAGGGGAGAGACTCTGGGAGTCGTCCTGCGGCCCCTGGAATCGGGGGTACTTGAGGTCGCAGCGATTGATGAAGGCGCAGACACGGAGTCGGTCTCTGGCAAGCTCATTGCCGGGTTCATGGCACGTCAGAATGCGGGCACCGTCACCGTCGACATAGAGTCCGCGGGATCCTCTCGGTCCGCTGCGGCCCACCTTGCCCAGGGACAGTGGTCCTTCCAGGTTGCGGTAGATGGTGTTGCTGTGGACGCGCAACGTGAAGACAGCATCACTGCTGACCTGGTTCTTGCGCGATTCAACAAGTGGCTGCCCGCGGCAGAGCCCCCGATTGTTCAGCGCGAACGCCAGACGGTGTGAGGCCCGTGAGGTAGGTAACAAGACGTCAAGCACGGACCATTCACATTGTCTGTCGGTTTCACAGCGTCAGAAAGAGGTCAGCTCATGGCAGGCAACGTCTATGGCGCCGATGTTGTTGAGCTTCGTTCACTTAGTGAGAGATTGTCGCGTTCGGCGGCTGACCTTGATCGGATCGCCAACCTCCTGACGCACCAGATCACGGCGACAACCGCGTGGGTCGGCCCGAATGCTCAGAGCTTCCGAGGAGCCTGGTCGGGCTCTCACCGTGGGACCATCGCCTCGTCTGCCCGGGCTCTGCGGGACTGTGCGGCTGCGTTGCGGCGCAATGCGGACGAGCAGGACCGAACCAGTGCGGCTGACTCGTCATCTGCCCATCACTCTTACGCCGGAAGTTCAGGCGGTGGTGGTGGGGCCGCGCTTAATGCGTCGCGAGCCGGCGGTGGCCACGGCAGTCTCATCGGCGGCCTGCAGGACCTGTTCCGGGACACATCCAAGAAGGTCCCGTGGGTGAGCCTGCTCATGCCTGGTGGGGCCGCGATGCTGGCTGTGGGGCTGATGCCAGGTGTGCTGAGTCGATTCAAATTCAAGGAGCTTCGGCTGGGCGACGAAGACAATCACATTCTTATCTCGTCGGATGGGACGATCTCGGTCAAGGCGGAGGTCATCAAATCCGAGCTGACGTTCAACCAGAACGACTCGTCATTCAAGGCACAGCTCGTGGGACTGGGCATGGAGCACACGAAAGAAGGTGCCTGGGGAGTACTTGCCACGCCGGGCGTTCATGTCGGACCCCTCGACCTCTCCGCCGGCCTCGAAGTCACCTACAACCCGCTGACCGGGGTCATCGCCCCTTCCGGCGAGTACGAGGTGGGGATTGATCACCTGATCGCGACTGATGGTTCGATTCACAAACAATGGAACCCGGCCACCGGGGACGTCGGCACTCAGGTGTCGATGGCCGGCGAGGTGCTTGGGGCCAGACACGAGGTCCAGGCAGCGGAGTTCAACGACAAGTTTGTCTCTTCCAGCGAGACCGACAGCTTCACGGCGGGCCCGGCCAGCTTCAGTCACACCCACTCGCAGTCGCTGACCCCGGAGGGCACGTACGTCGAAGGCACTGCCGACACCGCGACCCTGTCTGCCTTCGTGGGGCTCGACTCGACTTTCTTCGCGGTCAAGGCCGACCCGGTGGGTATCTCGCACTCCGATATCAGCTCGACGAGCGTGACAGCGGACGGGACCCGAACCACATCGAACGTCTCAACGAACAGAAATAGCTGGTGACATGAACGTGGTGCAGAACGAGCTGTTGGAGCTCACCCCGAACGAGCTTGCCACCTTGTCGGTGTGCCTGGAGGTGCCGCAGCCGATGGGGCTTGGGGTGCACCCGCTCGACGAGCTCTCGGCGGCGGGCCGAACTCTGACGATGCGGTCCTGTCTGGAGTCGTTGGCGGACAAAGGATGCGTTGACGCCCTGCCCGGGGAGCGTTTCCGGGTTCGCGACCATGTCGCCCAGATTGTCTCCGTCGCGGCGCGGCCGTCGGCGGTACTTCGTCTGGTAGCCACCGATGCGGGCCAGACGACGGGACTGGTCTTCGTGTACGGCATACGCGACCTGGCCGTGGTCCATGAGGTATGTCTGGACGGCCGCCAGCGCCTGATGCCGAAGAGCCTCGTTGACGCCGTGGCGGAGCTCGCTGATGTGCTGGGCGGGCTGCCGCCGGGGGCCGACCGGGCGGATGATTCAGTGGTGCTGACCCGGGCCCAGCTCGTGCCAGGGCCGGATCAGTCGGGCACCGTCGTGGACCCGCAGGTCGCGTTGATCCGGGGCGATCTGACCCGTGCAGCCAAGTCGGTCCGCCTTGACCTGGCCTGGCGAAACGGCGCGGCTATCGTGGCGCCATACCTGACGGTTTTCACTGCGGACTCCGAGACGTCTTGGATTCTCACCGGCGTCGGTGCGGAGCAGGACGACCTGGTGACCTGTCGGCGAGCGGATCTGACCCAAGTGCGTCGCGCTCTTGGCGCCATGCTTGTTGGCAGCGCTTTCGTGCCCGCCGGGTAGTGGTGGGGCCTGGCGTCCAACGCAGGGTCGCCGGCTCAGATACCCGCAGCCCCGCTACTGCTGGTTGGCGGCCATTCTCAGGCTCGCTGGGGTGTCCATGCAACGATCCCGGCACGCCGTCTGGCCGTACGGACCGGCGCCTGACTACGGCTCCTAAGACTGGTCCGATGTCCCCAAGTCCCATCTGAATCTGCGCGTGGCCGGCCTGGCCCGCTCTGACTGAGGTGTGACGTTTCCGGGGCTCAAGCCCGAGGGAAAATCGTCCTGTCATGGTGGCTCTTCAGACTTAGGCGGGCAACCTGCTTCCCACGGCTGAGGCCCGCCGGTACTGGCGGGTACACGCCCACCGTATCCGTCGTCGTTGGTTGACCGGGTTGCGGAACCCGAAAGCGTTGCGTCCCTGGTGTTTTGCTAGGCGGTTGTAGCCCTCTGACCTTGAGTTCGTGTAACCGGTTTGGATGGCTGCCTCCACGGCCGGCCACCACGCCTCGATGGTGGCGGCCAGGCGGTGTGCTTCGGGCGCGTCGGTGGCGGCGGCCTGCTGGTAGAAGCTGCCCAGTCGGGCCCTGATGATGTGTCGCTCGGGGTTGGTCCCGGACAAGCTGAGCAGGGCTCGAAGCTCCTCCTTCACGGCATACGCCTCAAGGATCTGCACCCCGGCGTCGCCCGTGTCGATCAGCGAATTCCACATCCTGGCAAAGGATTCCGGGCGCAGACGCTCGTGGGCGGTGAGCAGTCGGCGCCGGTTGGCCCAGGCCGGGTCGGTCTTGCGGCCGCGCCTGCCCTGGGTTTCGCGGATGACTCGTTGGCGGACCTGGGTGAGCATGTCGTTGCCCAGACTGACAGCGTGGAAATGATCGACCACCAGCACTGTGTTCGGTAGTGCATCGCGTACCGCCTTGGCGTAGGACGCGGAGAAGTCGATGGTCACGTGGGTGATCGCCGCCCGCCACGCCGCTGGCTGGGCGTTCAGCCAGGCGATCACCACAGCGCTGCTGCGGCCCTCGACCTGGGCGAGCAGGCCGCCGGTACCAGCAGCGTCAACGAAGCCGGTGTGCCACCGGTCGTGCGCCAGGACCCACCGTTTCGTGTCAGGGTCAAGAGCCCAGATCGGTTTGCCGCGGCGCGTCTCGTCGATCCCCAACACCTTCACCGGCGGCAGCGGCGCGGCCAGCGGGGCTTGGACATGAGCCGCGAACGCGGCGTGCACGATGGACCAGTCCACGCCGTAGTGGGCCGCTGACTCCGAGACCACCCGGCCCTGCTCGGCGACCGCGTACCCGAGCTCGGTCCGTAGCCGCGTCGTCAGCCTCGAGCGCGCCCGGACCGCAGGCAGCGACTCGGTGAACGACGCCCGCTGGCACAGCCGTTCCTTGCAACGCCACCGCCGTTTGTGCCAGATCAGCCGCAAACCCTTTGTCCCGTAAGGGATGTCACGCGGGCGGGTACAGACCCGACCCTTCAAACAGACAGAAAGCACCCCGCAGCTGGGACAGGCCGACGCGGTCTCGTCGGCCGTGACCAGGTGCACCACCCTGCCGCCGAACGTGCCCAGCTCGATGCGGTCGACCGCAAGGCCGCCAAGGTCGAGCAGCCGTGAGGCGTCCGAGACCGAACCGTTTGGGACATTGAGAATTCGCGTACGCTGGAACAAGCCCGTGGCCTCACTTGATCAGAAACTGTCTTTGACAACAGCCATGATCACGAGGTCACGGGCGTCATACGTCAGCGCCCTCGACCCGAGTTGCCCGGCTAAGTCTGAAGAGCCGTCATGGTTCCCCTCTATGTCAAGAGGCTGGTTGACGACCTCGAGGATCTCTGAG
>JBDTWH010000013.1:0-5652 GCA_040006795.1 Actinomycetota bacterium
CCGGGCCGGCCAGGGCGAAGATACCGGCGCCGATGATCGCGCCGAGGCCGATGGCGGTGAGCTGAAACAGCCCGATACTGCGCTCCAGACCGGCGTCCTCGCCGGAGTCCTCGATCGGTTTGCGGCGCAAAATACCGGTCGTCCGCGGTGGCCTGCTAGGGGTGCTCTTCTCCGCCATGTCGACCTTCCGATCGCCCGGACCATCGCGCGTCAAGTGCATGTAGACGGTCTCAGCGAGGCACGACTGGTGTCAAGGGTTCGGTTTGCCTTCCCTAACCTCGTCGGCGCTGGCGGTGTTGCGAACGTCCGTGGCTTTGCGAGCTGGACACGGCCGACTCGCGGCGAAGTGACGCGCCTCTGACCACTCCTGAACGAGCAGATCGCGGCAGTTCCGGACATCCGCTTGATCAGTCCAAGACCTTGAGTTGCCAGCCAGCGGCGGCGAAGGCCCGCTCGACCTTGGGGAGAATTTCACTCCGACGGCCACCACGATCGTCACTAATGCTTGAGGGGTACGCCAGGAGCGAGATTCGCCTACCCGGGGTCCATTCGGCGTCGATGGTCACTTCTCCCGTCGCGTCGCGAAATCTGACGCAATCACGCCTCAGAGTGACTGTGTAGCCCAAAGATGAGCTGACGCGGTCGAAGAACCAATGCTTCTTGAACGTCTCGAGTGGCCTTGGACCCAGTCGGTTCTCCATACCGCCCTATCTTGCCCTGTGCCGACCGGCGATCGGCCAAATGCGCGTGACACGGCCTCAGTGGCGTGAGGTTGCCGGCCGCGCAACGCCGTGTCATCGGCGGATCCGGTAACCGCCAGCGCGCCGACAGGCGGCGAAGTGACGCGCATTCGCGGCGATTTCCTGAATGGGCGGATTGCAACCTCAGAGGGCGATGTACGGACAGATTGTCACCGTCGGGGGCACGCGCGAATGGCCCCCGGCCCTGGGTGTGGGGCTCAGCGGCGCAGACGTAACGTGTCGGAGTGATGTTCAGTCGAGACCTTCGCGACGCAGTGGCGCGCGGCGAGGTCACCGTCTCGATCCGTCTGTGGAACCGGCCGCAGGTCAAGGTCGGTGGCCGCTACCCGACCGCCGGCGTGGTCATCGAGATCGACTCCCTCGAAGTCCTGCCTTTCTCCGCTGTGACTGACGACGATGTACGCGCCTCGGGGGAAAACGACAGGGAGGCCCTGCGTGACCGGGCGGCTCACTCAGGGCCGATCAACGACGGCACATTGGTCTACAGGATCGAGCTCCATGTGGTGTAACCGCAGCGAGAGCCTTAGTCCGCGGTGTTCATGTTCTGAGCGCGGATGTCCTGCTCAGTGGATGGTCGACAAGCGGTGGAATGGGTCACCTACTGAAGTGCGTCAATCGCGCTCACATAGTCGATGAGCGCACGCGCCTTCGGCGAGAGGCTGGTCACCGGCTGAACGGCGTCTTCAGCATTGAACCTCGTTCGCTTCAGCTATCGCGCGCTTCTTGATGTGTGTAGGGCTGCTGCTGGTGGTGTTGGTCACCGCGGCGAAGACTCGGCTGTCTCTGGTTGTGGTGCCCGGGCATCCGTCTGGCGTTCGGCGCGACGGACGGCGATGAGGAGGCGGGTCCGCCCCAGCGAACGCCTCCGTTCGGCTGAGCGGGCACTCTGGGAGGTGGGAGTCACTGAGACCACTCGGCTCGCCGGAAGAATGACGTTCTCCTGGGGCCGAGCGCAGCAAGGCCCTGGGCTGTCTGCTTCCTCATTGTGTCCCTTTTCGCTAGTCGAAATTCGCAATAACTGGTGGGGCTGTCCTGGCCGAGATTCGGCCAGGACCGTCGAGTCCCATGCAGGACCAGCTGGAGGCCGCGAATGAGCTCAGGCGAGCCGGCGGGTTACCTGGGGATGGCGTCGGACCGCGATCCATGCGAGTCCGCCGGCGAGCAGGGGCACGGCGACGCAGACCGCCACGAGGGGCAGCCAGGGGATGATGATGATGGGGGACTGCGTGATCGGCTGCCGGGTGACCAGGTCCACACCCTGCGTCGTGAGTGGCCAGGTGATGGCAATTCCGGGGATCATCCCGACCGCAACACCAAGCAGGCAGCCGCATGCCGCGACAACCCATGCCTGGCTGGCCGCGATGCGACGACGGGTATGCCGCGTCGCCCCCACCGCGGCCAGGGTCGCCATGTCGTTCTGGGACTCCGCGAGCGAGAGCGCTGTGGAGATGAGGGAGGCGATCAGCACCAGCGAGCCGGCGGCCGCGAACAGAATCAGCATGATCAGCCAGGCGGCGTTTTGGAAGCCACGCTCAACCTGCATCGTGTTCTCACCGCCCAGACGATCATTGACCGCAGCCTGTGTTGCGCTCGAGATCATGCCTGTGGGCGAGGTGGCCTCCAGGTAGGTCAGCGTCACGGGCCAGCCCAGCTTGGTTGCTGTCGCCGGCAGGACCCAGGCGCCGAACTGCCCGTCAGCAAGCGCAGACTGCCAGGTGTTGGGGTCGATCACGGCTGCGGGCACCCGCTGATGACCCGTCACGACAGGCATTGCCATGGGCCGTTCGGCGGTGCCGACTTTGCTTCGTCCGGCCACGAACTCGACGAAGCCCCCCTGCTTCAGGTTCGGATCGAGAAGCAGCATGCCGCCGCTTCGCAGGACGCGGCGCTCGGCGTCGGAGACGGATGTGGTGGCGTTGAGGGTCTCCAAGGAGATCACTTGGATCTGACCGTGTTGCTCCTGCGCGCCGGCGCCGAGGCGCACACAGCGCGGATTGATCGGCCCGTCGGGCCCGGTTCCGAAGGCGCCGAAGACCGCGGCATCTGAACATCCGGGTGGCTTGGCTGCGAAGACGTCCATTCTGCTTCCGGGTGCCAGCCCCTCACCCGCCATCCTCGCCTGATCTGAGGTGGTTGCCCCTTGTCCCACGGTGCCGACTTGCCAGATTGCGAGTTCGGGAGCATAGGTCCGAATGACAGAGCGCACGGTCGTCTCTTGCCAGGGCAGCAGCGAGATCCTGCCGTGGCCTATCGCGGACTGCGGCTGGTACTCAATCTCCCGCTGTCGGGTGTCGCTGGCCGCGCCGATGCTGAGCGCCGTCAGGGCCGCAACGGCGGCCATGATCGCCGCGACTGCGGGGGTCGAACGCGCTCGTTGCCGGGCCGTATCACGAGCGGCCAGTCGCAGGGGCAGCACCAGATGCGTGCCGAGCCGGCCGACCAGGGCCAGCAGCGCCGGGATCAGCATGAGGCTGCCAAGGACGAGGCTGACCGCGCCTCCGGCGACGAAGTATGTGTCCCAGCTTCGATTGGCCCAGCCTCCGGATGCGCTCCAGATGATGAGGACCCCGCTGATGCCCATGATAAGGATCCCGACGACAGGCAGACCTCGGTGGACGGTGCGGTCGCCCGAACGCCCTGCGAGGACCGAGACGATGTCGAGGCGGGCGATCCCCCTGGCCGGAAGCAGCGCGGCGACCAGGGACGCGACGAGCGAGCAGAGGAACACTCCCGCCACCCGGGGCCAGGAGACCTCGAACGGGCCGGTGACGAAGTCAGCGTGGGCGGCTCGCCACCAGGTGAGCCCGAGCAGCGTCAGCAACACTCCGGCAGCGACGGCGATGGCGGCCGACACCGCCCCAAGCACGACGGCCTGCCCCAGTACGTAACGCCGGAGCTGGCGTGCCTCGGCGCCGTTGGCAGCCGCCAGAGCCAGTGAGCGACGCTGCCGAGCCGCGCTGACAGCAAAGGCCGGGCCGGCCAGCAGCGTGGTCTCGATGAAGAGGCCCAGCGCCGCTATCAGGAGGACCAGGTCCAACCGGCCCTGGTTCGAACTCATCGTCTGGGCAACCCTTGGATCGAGCTGCGCCGTGGGCGGTGGGTCGATCAGGACCTGACGGCTCTGGACAAGCAACCCATAGGTGTTCAACGTGCGGACATCCGACCAGGTCACCGGATCGGGCCTGCCGACCAGAAAGCCCAGCCCCACGCCCCCCTGCTGCGCGACGTCCGTGACCAGGTCCGGGAGCGCGACGAGGAACGGTAGCTCATTCTCAGGATGCGCTACGGCCACACCGACCACCGTCAGCGGCCGCGGCTTACCGTCCGAACCAGTGGCCACCAGCCTTCCTTCGGCCGGCAGGCCGTTCGCGATCCCCGCCTCGGTCACGACGATCTCGGAGGTTGTCCGCGCCCAGCGGCCGGAGGTGAGCTCGGCCATCCCACGGGCAAGGGGGTCCCGACCGTCGATGCCGAGGACAGGCATGCTCGGCCGCCGGTCGCCCAGGGTGACCCGCATCTTTGCGCCCAGGCTCGGGATCACCCGACCGCCGGTGAGCTTCTGAAGCTTGGCGGAGGTCCAGGCCGAATCCGGCGCAAACCCAGGGACGGCCAGCGCTTTGGTGATCTCACCGTCACTGGCGTTGGTATTGGACCGCCCGTCGGGTGACTGAACCAGGCGGCCGATGCCGTAGTCCTGGATCCGGGCCTGAGCGGAGCCCATCACCCGCGGCACCGACTCGGCCATGTTGATGTCGTTGGTGGCCATCAGGGTGATCCCGCTGCTCAGCAGCAGCACTGGCAGACCGACCATCACGACGATCAGGGCGCTGCGCCACTTGTAGCGCCGGGCGTCGCGTCGTGCCATCCGGATCGCGATCCGCCAGCCGGCCAGCCAGCGTGCGAATCGGCCGGCTGCCAAAGGTGATCCGCTGGAACGGCTCGTCTTAGCGGGCGAGGATGCTCCTTCAGAACCGCTGGTTGCGGCGTCCCCCGATGCGACCGGGGTGTCTTCCGATGCCACCTCAGACCCCTGCGGCGGAGTCGAGGAGGGACTCAGCGCCGGGCGGGGTCCCGGTGCTGTCGACGATGACCCCGTCACGCAGGAACACGACCCTGTCGGCCCACGCTGCATGCCGGGCCTCGTGGGTTACCAGCAGACCCCCGGCTCCGTTGTCGCAGCGCGCCCGCAGGACCCGAAGCACCGCCTCGCCGGTCTGGGAGTCCAGCGCCCCGGTCGGCTCATCGGCCAGGACCAGCCTCCGATCACCCACCAGCGCGCGGGCGATGGCCACCCGCTGCTTCTGGCCTCCGGACATGTTCTCGGGGTAGCGATCGGCCAGCTCAGGGATCCCCACAACATCAAGGGAGTCCAGGGCGATCCGCCGCGCCTTTCTGACTCGCAGCCCGTCGAGCTCCAACGGCAGCGCCACGTTCTCGGCCGCGGTCAGGGACGGGATCAGGTTGAAGTCCTGAAAGACGAAGCCCAGTGACCGCCGGCGCAAAGCGGCCAGGTCGCGCATGCTCATCGCCCCTACGTCGGCTCCTTCGACATAGACCGTGCCGCTGGTCGGCTGGTCCAGCCCGCCGGCCAGGTTGAGCAGGGTCGACTTGCCAGATCCGCTTGGCCCCATGACGGCGACCAGCTCCCCTGCGTGCACCTCCAGGGTCACCCCGTCGAGCGCGCGCACCTCGGTCTCGTCATGACCATGGACACGCGAGACGGCGTCCAGCAACAGGATTGGGCTGGTAGTCATCGCGATGCTCCCTTGGTGGACCGGTTCTCGTGCGCTTTTTCGGTGTCGCGGATGAGAGCCTCGGGAGCGCGCGTCGCCTCCCGGGCGAGCCGGGACTCGACGTGGTCGAGCCATCGGATCTCGGCCTCGGCGGCGTA
>JBDTWH010000014.1:0-4845 GCA_040006795.1 Actinomycetota bacterium
GCTTGTCCAGGGCCTCGAGGTCGGCCAGCGGGAGGGTGTTGCGGATCCCGGCGACGACATCCTCGCCCTGGGCGTTCTGAAGGTAGTCGCCGTAGACGCCCTGGGCCCCGGAGGCGGGATCGCGCGTGAACGCCACCCCGGTTCCTGAGTCGGCAGACACGTTGCCGAACACCATCGAGCAGATGCTGACAGCGGTACCCAGGTCGGAGGGGATTCGCTCCTGGCGACGGTAGAGGATGGCGCGATCGGCGTTCCAGGAGTCGAAGACGGCGCGGATGGCGAGGTCCATCTGCTCGCGCGGCCCCTGCGGGAAGTCCCGTCCGGTGTGATCGTGCACGATCTTCTGGTAGACAACCACCAGTGCCTGCAGGTCCTCGGCATCCAGGTCGAGGTCGTTCAGGGTGCCCTTGGCTTCCTTGGCTGCGTGAAGCGCACCCTCGAACAGCTCGCCATCGACGCCCAGAACGGTCTTGCCGAACATCTGGATCAGCCGGCGGTATGAGTCGAAAGCCAGGCGCTCATTGCCGCTCTGCTTCGCGAAGCCCTGGACCGACTCGTCATTGAGGCCCACGTTGAGGACGGTGTCCATCATTCCGGGCATCGAGTACTTGGCACCCGAGCGCACGGATACCAGCAGCGGGTTGTCGGACTGGCCCAGCTTCCTGCCCATGGTCTCCTCGAGCGCGGCGAGGTGCGCGTTGATCTCGGCATCCATCCCGGCGGGCGCCGCACCCTCGCTCAGGTAGGTCCTGCACGCCTCGGTGGTGATGATGAATCCTGGAGGAACAGGTAGTCCCATTCGGGTCATCTCCGCGAGATTCGCCCCCTTGCCACCTAGCAGGTCCTTGAGGTCCTTGTGGCCTTCGGCGAAGTCATACACGAACTTGGGCACAGCGGGCCTCCGGGGCGAAGAGCGAACGGTTTCTCGCACATTAGACCAGCATGGGCCCTGGTCGTGACTCGGTGTCCACCGAGGTCATCGCCCCACACACTAAGATCTACCGCTCAACCACAGGGCAACCTCCCACCTGTGAGGCAGCAGCCCCTCAGGCTACGGACGTTCGGGATTGTCCGGCCCGCCCGGTTCCGGGTGTGACCAGAGACACGTTCTAGCTCTGCGGATTCAGGAAGGCGGCCAGTGCGCCGGCGTACATGGCAGGGTCCTTGGCACCACACAGCTCCCGGGCGGAGTGCATCGACAGCATCGGGGCACCGACGTCCACCGTGGTGGCGCCGACCACTGCGGCCGTCATCGGACCGACGGTCGAGCCGCAGGGCAGGTCGTTGCGGGATACGAAATGCTGCACCGGGACACCGGCTTGGTCGCAGGCCATGATGAACGCCGCCGCGCCCACCGAGTCGGTCGCGTATCGCAGCCTGACGTTCGTCTTGATCACCGGTCCGGCGTTGATCGCGATCTGATGCTGTGGCTCGTGCTTCTCGGGATAGTTCGGGTGGGTGGCGTGCGCCATGTCCCCAGATGCCACAACCGTCCCGGCCAGCGCCCGATGGAAGTCCTCACGGCCACCCCCGGCCGAGGTCACGATGCGTTCCAGCACGCTGGGCAGCAGGGTCGACATGGCGCCGCGCTCGGACTGGCTTCCGGCCTCCTCGTGGTCGAACAGGACCAGTACAGGTATGGAAGGAGTCGTCCGGGTCCCGGACGGGCCAGCTGCGTCAGAGCGCCCGGCACCGCTCATCGCCTCAACGGCTTCGATCAGGGCCCGCACCCCCGCATAGCTCGTCCCCAGGTTGTCCAGGCGAGGCGCGGCGATCAGGTCCAGGTCCCGGCCGATCCGCCGCGATGGCTGCAGGTCGTGGGTCATCACGTCCCAGGACAGCACGTCGGCGGCATCAGCACCCACTGCCTCGGCAAGGTATCCGCGGAAGTCTCCGGGCTCCGGGCTCACACCCCACAAGGGCGTCAGGTGCTGCTGGGGGTTGAGCGCCAGGCCCTCGTTGGCGCCGCGGTCCAGATGTACCGCGAGCTGTGCCACCCGCAGTACTGGCTCGTTGATGGTCACCAGCCGGGTCTGCACCTCGCGACCGGTGCGGACCGCGACGCGACCGGAGAGCCCGAGGTCCCGGTCGAGCCAGGAGTTGAACAGCAGCCCGCCGTAGAGCTCGATACCGAGCAGCTGCCAGCCGGCCCGGGACAGGTCGGGCTGTGGCTTGATCCGCAGGTTGGGGCTGTCCGTGTGGGCACCGACCACGCGGAAGGGCGTGGCAGGAGTAGGCGGGCCACCGCCCGTCTGGGTGCTCCAGGCGATCAGCGAACCGCCGCGGATCAGGTAGTAGCGACCCGGCCCCGCTGGAAACGCGTCGGTCTCCGCCACCAGGCCGAAGCCCGCCGCGGCCAGCAGCCGCCCGGCCTCCGCGCAGGCATGGAAGGGCGAGGGGGAGGCATCGACGAAGGCACACAGGCCGTTCGCCTCGGAGTCGGTGTCGAAAGAGTGAGCCATGATCGCGACCCTAGCCCCGCGGGCTGTCGCGACCCTTCCCGCAGGAGCTGTCTGCATCCGGCCTTCGCCCAGCCTCGACCTGCCCGCGTCGGGTTCTCGCGAGTCCCCGACCAGGTTCGCGCATCAACCTACGGTGGCGTAACCTACGGAAGCGTAGGTAAGTGCAACCTTAGGAGGAACCCGCATGGTGAGGACGATGACCCAGACCGAACTGCTCCGCGAGCTCGACCAGGTGGTCGTCGGCGAGCTCAACCGGCACGAGAAGGTGGCCAGGGAGTGGTTCCCGCATGACTACGTGCCGTGGAGCGAGGGCCGCAGCTTCGACGGGTTGATGGGCGGTGACCAGTGGAGCGAGAGCGACGCCGAGATCTCGGATGTCGCCCGCTCGGCGCTGATCGTCAACCTGCTCACCGAGGACAACCTCCCGAGCTACCACCACGAGATCGCCCTGATCTTCGGGCGCGACGACGCGTGGGGGGAGTGGGTGCATCGCTGGACGGCCGAGGAGGGCCGGCACGCGATCGCGATGCGGGACTACATGCTGGTCACCCGGATGGTGGATCCCGTTGCGCTGGAACGTTTCCGGATGGAGCACATGTCAGCGGGATACGAGTCGGCGCACTCCGGAGAGCTGATGAGCTCCCTGGCCTATGTCTCCTTCCAGGAGCTGGCCACCCGCGTCTCGCACCGCAATACCGGCAGGTTCACCAACGACCCGAGATGCGAGCGCCTGCTCGGCCGGATCGCCACCGACGAGAACCTGCACATGATCTTCTACCGCAACCTGATGAACGCCGCCCTGCAGATCTCCCCGGACCAGGCCATGGTCGCGATCCTCGATGTCGTCAAGAACTTCGAGATGCCCGGCACCGGCATCCCCGGCTTCCGGCGTAAGGCGGTCGAGATGGCTGTCGAGGGGATCTACGACCTGCGCCAGCACAAGGACGAGGTCTTGGACCCGGTGCTGCGCTTCTGGAAGGTATTCGAGCTCGAGGGTCTGTCCGCAGAGGGTGAGGCAGCGCGTACCGAGCTGGCCGGGCTCATGGAGGGGATCGAGAAGCAGGCTCTGCGGTTCGAGGACAAACGCGACATGCTCAGATCTCGGATGGCGCTTCGCTGAGACGCAGAGTTCTCCTGCCGGGGCAGCGGAACCGGCCTTGCCCGGTGCAGGATGGGGACCATGAACGCATCGCGGGATGAGCGGCAGGACGACCAGCAGCAGGGCTCGGCGGACGACCAGGCGAGTCGGCGGGTGGTCGTGGTCTCCGAGGACGGCATGGGGGTGGCCGAGCGGCCCGGCGGCGGCGAAGAGGGCCGTAACCCCGCCGACCTCGTCGAGCACCCGGGCAAGGTCATGCGGATCGCCTCCATGATCAAGCAGCTGCTCGAGGAGGTCCGCAGCGCGCCGCTGGACGATGCCGGTCGCACCCGTCTCGCCGAGATCCACCGCCGCTCGATCAGCGAGCTGGAGGACGGCCTGGCGCCGGAGCTGATTGACGAGCTCGAGCGAATTACCCTGCCGTTCGGCGATGAGGCGCCCTCGGACGCCGAGCTGCGAATTGCGCAGGCACAGCTCGTGGGATGGCTCGAGGGTCTGTTCCACGGCATTCAGGCCGCGCTGTTCGCCCAGCAGATGGCCGCCCAGCAGCAGCTGCAGAACATGCGTCGTGCGCTCCCGTCCGGGGAGCCGGGCCAGGACGGCGGCCCGGGTCAGCCCCCAGGATCCGTTCGCGGTATGCCGGGGAGCCCGGACGAGCGAGACGGCAGATCAACGGGGCAGTACCTCTAGCCCCACCTCAGCCCGGCAGACTCGAAAACGGACGACCGAATGAGCGGTTGTTCTCGCTTCTCTACTTAGGTGCTTCGGAACGGCCCCCTCTATCCCACCAACCGCACCTACTCCTTGGCAGCTGACGTGGGTCCGTCCACCGCCACGGCCACGGCAACCGTTGACCCTAAGACGGGCGGCGTTACCGGATACACCGTGACGAGCCCGGGCAGTGGCTACACCGCCCCTCCGACCGTCACCATCGCCTCTCCCGGCGTGACTCCGACGGCGACAGCCTCTGCGACGGCCACGCTGGGTGTGGGCGTTGTCACCAGTATTGCTGTTGACCAGCCGGGGTTCGGCTACACGACTCCCAGCGCCGCAATTACAGGCGCCAACACGACTCCCGCAGTCGCGGAGGTCAGTGGTGGGGTCGATGACATCGCGATCACCAGCGGCGGCTCGGCCTACACGGTGCAGCCGATCCTCCACTTCTCCCTCCCCGACGCCGCGTACTGCAAGACCGTTCCCGCGCCCGTCCCCGCCTGCGTGACGGCGACCGGAACGGCCACGATGGCCGGTGGTGCCGTTACGGAGGTATCCATCACAGACCCG
>JBDTWH010000015.1:0-14522 GCA_040006795.1 Actinomycetota bacterium
TCCACAACACCTCACATCAGAGCGATGTTGCAACGACCGATTGAACTCGCCATCGTTCTGCGGGCACCGAGCTTGGCTGAGTGGTGTTAGGTGATCTTTCTGCGTGCGGGACCGCAACATCGACGCTTGCTGGCTCGGACTCAATGTTCTCTGTCGGCGCCTT
Organism: Actinomycetota bacterium; assembly: GCA_040006795.1. Lineage (GTDB taxonomy): Bacteria > Actinomycetota > Actinomycetes > Actinomycetales > Dermatophilaceae > UBA4719. The sequence goes on from JBDTWH010000015.1 coordinate 164, forward strand.
CGCATGCTCAGAGGGGGCCATCCTCGCCACCGTCCCCGATCCCAACTTGGGACTTGGCCGGCCTGATTGGCAGCACGAACGCCGGGCCGCCTGGGCGCTGTTCTTCTGTTGCGTCCCGTTCACGGACAACAGCGTCAACCCTTGACGGAAGAGCACAACCGACTGGCCACCGACTACCGCGCACCGGCCCGCGCGACACGGTCCGGATCATCCCGACTGTCGCCGCCCTTGGTTGTGGCGCGCGGAATTCCTGGCTGCGGTTGGCCTGATTGGCAGCTGGCTGATCAACCAGCGTGCCGCCAATGAGCTGGTTGCGGAGCTGGGAGGCGGGCCGGTTGCAGGCTGGTCTTTATGAGGCTCGCTCCGATCGCCACTTGCCGTCGCTGGGTGGCTGGGTGATCCGTTGGACGCCGTCGGGCCGCCATACGTGGGTCGGCGTGATGATCTGGTCGGGGTCGTCGCTGGCCAGGATCACCACCCCGGGGTAGTTTGCCAGGAGCCGGCGCATGATGGTGCGCCCATCTTGGCCAAGGTCGGCGTCGAGGTGGTCGAACACCAACAGGGGCGGTTCGTCCAGGATTGCTCGGGCCAGCAGCAGCCGTGCCCGCTCGGGGATGGTGAGGGGGTCGCCGCCGTGAACCAGAATCGTGTCGGCGCCCCCGGCGAGCTCGGCCACCCGCTCCGCGAGGTCGACCAGCCCAAGCAGGCGGTTGACCTGTTCGGGGCCGGTGTCCGGGCAGCGATAGCGAATCGTGCGCGACACGCTTCCTCTGACTAGCATCATCCCCTGGGTGCCATACCCGACCAGCCGGCGGAGGTCTCTGGGTCCGGCGACGGACAGGTCGTTTCCGCTGACCACTATCTGTCTGGAATAGGACTGGCGCAGCCCGACGAATCTTTCCAGCAGCTCAGAGGTCAGGCGCGGGTTCCCGGCGTCTACGACCACGCGCTCGCCAGGCCTGACGGCCAGCTCCGGCATCGCCGTGCCGTCACTGAGCCGCAGATAGTCGACGAAGACTGCCCGCCCGACGTCAAGGTGGGCGCTGCCGGCCCGCGCGGCCCGAGCGGGGGCCGACGCGGTCGCGGGTTCGATCGCCGGACCGATGATTCGACGTGCGGCGCGGTAGGTCTGCCTGAACTCGACGACCCTGCCGAGGTCGTGCAGGGGCATCGCCAGGAAGGCGACGATCGTGAGGGCTCCGGCGATGGCGTGGGTCGGGAGCCCGGCGAGCAGGCCGGTCCCGATCACCATGGCTGTCGCGATCCCCGAGGTCGCGGCCGCGATGCCGCGCATGGCACCGGCCACCTTGGCTTTCTCGATCGAGGCGGCCACCAGAGTTCGGCTGTGTGTCTCGATGCGGGCCAGCTCCCGGTCTGCGCCGCCAGCGGAGCGGATCGCGGCGGTGGACAGGATCGTGTCGGCGACCTGTGAGGACAGCCGTCCACGGACCTTACGTACCCGGCGGGTCCTCTTGTAGGCAACGGGAGCCAGCGCCTTCATCGCAGAGAGCAGAACGGCGATGGGGACCACCAGACCAACCAGAAGCCACGGGTCGAGCAGGGCGAGCGCGATACCCACCCCGATGATCAGCGGGATTCCCACGGCCAGTGGTGCCACGCCCTGGCTGATCCAGTTCTTGATCGAGGTGAGGTCGTTGGTGGTTCGGGCGACCGCGATGCCCAACGATTTGACCCTGCCATCGGCCAGGTTGCGTCGGATCAGCCCCAAGCGGATCTGGTGGACGTAGTCCTGGCTCAACCGCTCGGACAGAACACGCTCGGCCATTCGCAGCAGCCCGACCGTTACCGCCGCGGCCACGAGTGCGCCGAACAACAGTCCCCGACTGCTCGGAGCCGACCTGGTGAGCGCATGGGTGAAGAAGTGGGCGCTGACCCCGGCCGCGGTCGCCTGACCCAGCCCGGCCAGGATCAGCATGCTCAGGATCCGACGGCGCCTCCCGACCCAGAGCCTGGGCAGGCCCGTGCCAGCCGGCTCCGCCCTCGATGAAGACCCCGCGATCCTTGGACGTGTTGTTGCCTGTTCAGATGACTGCGCGCTCACTTGCCTCACTCCCCGACCAACCGGTGAGCGCGTATCCGGGGATGAGCAGCTCAGCCACCTCGGCGCTGGCCAGCTCATTCTTGTCCAGGACAGGCACATCCAGCGACCTGGTGGCCTCATGCTTTGCCAACGGGGAGGCTGTCAGCATCCCGCTGATGGCCACCGGCGGCAGACCCATCCCAGCCAGCAGCATCTGGCCCGCCGTTGCTCCGAGGGCTTCGCCAGCCGCGAATACCACCTTGTCGACGTGTGCCTTGAACACGGGGTCCGCCACGAGCCCCGCGGTCTCGGCCTGGAACAGTCCGTCGGCGATCTCCACCACCACGACATCGGGGCCGGCTGCTGCCAGCTCGTCGATCAGGGAGACCAGCAGGGCCCGGACCTGCTGGTTTCCCAGCCGGTAGGTCGAGCCGTAACCAAAGTCGGTGAAGTCAAGGACCCGGGACGCCCCCGAGTCGCGGAACAGTCCCGGGTCGCCGGGGGCCCCGGTACCGGTAGCCTTTCCAGCCGCGACCACCATGCCGGCCTTGCTCAGGCCGCGGACGATGGCGGCCACGGTGGTCGTCTTCCCGGAGTTCATCGAGGTGCCCAGGACCGCGATCACCAGCGGTTTGCCCACCCGGCCCAGCCCCTGGGCGTCCTGGGGCGCGACCGTCGCGAACGGTGCACAGCGCCGCAGGGTGACCACCCCGTGGGCGTCGGTCAGAAGACCCAGCGGCTCGATCTGGGTCGGCGCGGCCATCTTGGAGTGTGCCGAGATCACCGTCCCGGCCAAGCCCCCGGCCGCGACCAGATTGGTCAGACCCAGATTATCGGGAACCTCGGCCTCAAACTGGTCCGGGGCGTAGCGGTCACCGTAGGCAACCAGGATCTCATCGCCCTCAAACAGGATCGCCCTGCGACCGTCGGGACGCATGATCGCCCCGTGCTGGCCCAGTTTGTGCACCCGGGCCAGCACAACGTCACCGGCCTGCGGGACCACGTGCTCGCCGGTCAGCAGCCCGTAACCGCAAGAGTCAGCATCGATCAGGCGAGACACAAACCGGGTCGTGTACGCGGACTTGGCCAGGCCAAGTCGGCGAAAGTCCAGGGGCTCCACTCCGGGCAGGGCTCGGCTGACCTCGGCGCGGGGAACGGGCAGGAATCCTGACGCAGTACTCATGAGACTTCCTCTACTCGACCGCGCCGTGAAGCGCTTGGGTGATCAACTTGCGGACGAGAGTCAGACTGGCTCAATGCATGGCCCCTGCACCATGCCACCTTCGCACTAGTACCCCGCCCAGGCAGCCAACTGGGGGAGCGTTCCGAGCCTGCCCAGGCTTCTACCCCGAAGGTGAACCAGCATCGTGTCGCCGTGGTCAGCTCAACCAGGTCCCGATCGCCCCTTCCTTCCTACCCCGATGATCTAGATGCCAGGGCGTGCCAACAGGAGCCGCTCGATACCTTTTGGCCCCGCCATTGACGGCGACCTCACGGCTCACCGTCGACGCCGGTCGCCCTAAGGAGTTGGCGAATGCCCGGTAGGACAGACCTGCCGCCAGGCCTCGTGAGATCTCCTCACGCTCCTCCAGCTGCACCCGGCCCCCAGATCGTCGCCGCGGCAACGGTCTGAGCGCAGTACTCCCCCGAGGTATGGTTATTGACCTGACTTACAACCTCGGTGTTCGTCATCTCTTTGGTGCTCCGCAGTTGCCATCCACGCCCAGGCCCCGGCGGTTTTCGTACCTCCTTTCCACTGTTTTGTTAATGGGTTCTGCGGTGTCCTTCTATGACGGAGTATCGGTCTTGGCGCTGATCTTGGGAGGATTGGTGTCGTCGGGGGCACAATCCTCGCCACTACGCTCTGGTGTCTTGGATCGTGGTGGTACACAATGTTTTTCGGGCAAGCAGCGACGCAAGTAACTCACCCCAGCGGAGCCCCATCCGGCGTTCAAAACGACTGATCATGCAGCCTCGCTGAGACTGTGACGACGGAGTGCTTCGTGGGCCGCCGAACTATTTGGGCGCTACGCGGAAGTCTGTGGGTCATGGCCTAGCCGGGTAGAGCTGCAGTCCACCGAGGTGGAGGTAGATCGAGGTCTTGACATGCTCGCGGTTGCGGTAGCCGCGGGCCGATACCCGGATGGCTTGGATGCGGGAGTTCAGGCCTTCGGCGCCGGCGTTGGTGATCGGGTGGGCGAAGTAGGACAGCAGTCCCGCCTCGTGACGCTTCAGTGTCTTGGCAGCGTCGATGATCGGCATGGGCTTCCGCAGGCGCGACCGCAAGAATTCCAGGGCGGCCATCTGTTCAGCATCTTGGGGGACGCCACCAGGTTGCCGCGGCAATCGACACCTTTCCTCGTGAGTCGCCCCCCTTGGCCGACCGCGGCTGTTACTGGAAAGCTGTGACCGCATACGCCGCGAGGTTTCTCGGTCATCATGTGCCAAGCCGGCGCGCCACAGACAGACAGCCGCGACAGAGCGCAGTCGCTCTGGTGCGTCTAACTGGGCGGAATCGACGCCTAACAGAGCTGCTGCAACAACTGCGATGCGCCGAGCGGCCATTTCGGACCCATCCTCGGATCGTTGCCCAGCCGGGTCGGCCGGGCCAAGAATCAATGCTGCTCTCGCCAGTCGACCCATGTAAAGACTTAGGGGAGCCTCACCTTAGATAACTCTGCTGATGGAGGGAGCGGAAGAAGAGAATCGGGATTCTAGTAAGGTAAGCCTTACTTTATTGACGAGCTCTGGGAGATGGAATGCGGTTCAACGCAAGGGTGGCCTTTGCCGCCGGACTGATTGCAGTGACTCTGAGCGTCGCGTCATGCGGCACCTCGAACAGCGTGACCGACGCAGGCAACGGTTCTGGCGACAAGGTGACGCTCACCCTGTACAACGCCCAGCACGAGGACCTCATGAAGCTCATGGTCGCCGACTTCACCAAGGCGACCGGTATCAAGGTCAACATGCGCAACGGCGAGGACTTCGAGCTCGGCAACCAGCTTGTCCAGGAGGGCAGCGCCTCGCCCGCGGACGTGTTCGTGACCGAGAACTCCCCGGCGATGACGCTCGTCGACAGCAAGGGCCTGTTCGCCAAGGTGGACGACGCCACGCTGGCCCAGGTCCCGCCGCAGTTCGCTCCCGCCGACAAGGACTGGGTGGGATTCGCCGCCCGATCGACCGTCTTCGTCTACAACCCGACACAGCCTTCGGCCGCCGCCCTGCCGACCTCGATCATGGATCTGGCCAAGCCGGAGTGGAAGGGCAAGGTCGGTATCTCCCCGGCCGGCGCCGACTTCCAGGCCATCGTCAGCGCAGTGCTCGCGCTCAAGGGTGAGCCCGCCACCACTGCCTGGCTCGAGGGTCTGAAGGACAACACGAAGGTCTACCAAGGCAACAGCGCCGTCATGAAGGCCGTCAACGCCGGCGAGGTCCAGAGCGGCGTGATCTACCACTACTACTGGTACAAGGACCAGGCCGAGTCCGGCGCCAACAGCAAGAACGTCAAGCAGCTGTACTTCGGCAACCAGGACCCCGGCGCGTTCCTCAGCATCTCCGGCGCCGGCGTGATCAAGTCCAGCAAGCACCAGGCCGAGGCCCAGCAGCTGGTGAAGTACCTCAACAGCGCGGCCGGTCAGACGGTCCTCGCCGACAGCAAGGCCCTGGAGTACCCGATCGGCAACGGCGCGACGGCCAACCAGGTGCTGAAGCCCTTGAGTGAGCTCAGTCCGCCGACCGTCGACCTCACCACCCTCAACGGCCCGAAGGTCGTCGAGCTGATGCAGCAGGCAGGTCTGCTCTGACGCAGCTGACGTCACGTCCGGCAGCAGGCGCGACCCGGTCCAGGCGGACCTACCCGCGTCTGATGCTGGTGCCGGCCGTGCTGATCGCTCTCGTCGCGCTGATTCCGCTGTTCTTCGTGGCCGGTTACGTCTTCACGATCGGGTGGGACGAGGCCGTCGCCCTCACCTGGCGTCCACGCGTGGGCGAGCTGCTGAGGAACACAGGCCTGCTCGTGGCCGGCTGCGTCGCGCTGACATCCGTGATCGGCACCGGAATGGCCTGGCTGGTCGAGCGCACGACGTTGCCCGGGCGGCGGGTGTGGAACGTGTTGCTCGTGGCGCCACTGGCCGTGCCGGCCTTCGTCAACAGCTTCGGCTGGGTCTCCCTGACGGCCAGGGTCGAGGGGTATGCCGGTGCCCTCATGATCGTGACGTTGTCCTACTACCCCCTGGTCTATCTGCCGGTCGCGGCGATGCTTCGCGGGCTTGACCCCGCGCTGGAGGAGACGTCGGCCGCCCTCGGCAACAGCCCTTGGCTCACCTTCATCCGCGTCGTCCTGCCTCAGCTCCGACCCGCCCTGCTGGGAGGGACGCTGATCGTGGCGCTCCATCTGCTCGCCGAGTTCGGTGCCCTGCAGATGTTGCGCTACCCGACCTTCACCACGGCGATCTACGACCAGTACCGCTCGTCGTTCAACGGGCCGGCCGCGAACATGCTGGCGGCCGTGCTGCTGCTCTGCTGTCTCATGCTGCTGACCCTCGAGCTCCGGCTGCGCGGCCATCAACACTACGCGCGCCTGGGTGGGGGCAGTGCCCGCAACATCCCACGCCGCCACCTTGGCCGCGCCGCCCTGCCCTCCTTGGTGGCCGTTGGCGGCCTCACGACTCTCGCACTCGGCGTACCTCTGGGGAGCCTTGCGTTCTGGCTCGTCACCGGCTCGTCCACGGGCTTCCCGCTGGGCGACCTGGCGGCGACGACCGCGACCTCGCTAGGGCTCGGAGCGGCGGGCGCGTTCATCACCATGGCTCTGGCGCTCCCGGTCGCGTGGCTGTGTGTCCGGCGACGAGGACGCTTGACCATGTTGCTGGAACGCAGCACGTACTTCGGTAACGCGGTACCCGGAATCGTGGTGGCCCTGGCCCTGGTCACGGTGGCCATCCGGTTCGCCCGGCCGGTCTACCAGACTTTGGTGCTGCTGATGCTGGCCTACGCGATCATGTTCCTGCCGCGAGCCATGGTCAGCGTCCGGGCGGCTCTGGACCAGGCCCCGCCGGTCTTCGACGATGTTGCGCACACCCTCGGGTCCGGTCCCATGGAGACACTTCGACGCGTGACCCTGCCGTTGATCGCGCCCGGGCTCGGCGCCGGCACTGCGCTGGTGTTCCTGGCGATCGTCACCGAGCTGACCGCCACCTTGCTGCTCGCCCCGATCGGCACGCGGACCCTGGCCACCCAGTTCTGGAGCAACACCAGCAGCATTGCCTATGGAGCAGCCGCTCCGTATGCCGCGCTGATGGTCATCCTGTCCGCGCCGGTGACCGTGCTGCTCACTCGTGACCGTTGGAGGTCGATGCCGGTATGACTGCTGTGAGCGTGCGCAACCTGACCAAGAGCTTCGACTCCACGGACGTCCTGCGCGGAATCGACCTCACTGTTCCCGAAGAGAGTGTGACCGCGATCCTCGGTCCGTCCGGTTGCGGCAAGACCACCCTGCTCCGCCTCATCGCCGGCTTCGACGCGGCGGACTCGGGCGAGATCCTCCTGCGCGGGCAGCTGGTCTGCGGGGAGGGGCGTTTCGTCGCACCCCAGCACCGTCGGGTCGGTTACGTGCCGCAGGAGGGTGCACTCTTCCCGCACCTCGACGTGGGCGACAACATCAGCTTCGGCCTGCGGGGCCGCGAGCGCCGTGATGGTCATCGGGTCGAGGAGCTGTTGTCCCTGGTCGGGCTCGAATCCGTTGTGCGTCAACGCTTCCCACACCAGCTGTCAGGTGGTCAGCAACAACGCGTGGCCCTGGCACGTGCACTGGCCCCCGGCCCCTCCCTGATCCTGCTGGACGAGCCGTTCTCGTCACTGGACGCCGCGCTTCGCGAAGGCACCGGTCGGGCGGTCCTCGAAGCGCTGAAGGCGACCCACACGACTGCCCTGTTGGTAACGCACGACCAGTCCGAGGCCCTGTCGTTGGCCGACCAGGTGGCAGTGATGCGTGACGGAATGCTTGCGCAGGTGGGCACTCCTCACGAGGTGTATCGCGCTCCGGCCGACCTGGGGGTCGCCGAGTTCGTGGGCGCGGCAGTGGTCGTCGATGCCGAGGTCGTCGATGGCTCGGCATCCTCGGACCTCGGTCGGCTGAACGTCCTCCCAGGCTTCGACGACCGCCCGGCACGCCTGTTGGTGCGTCCCGAGCAGATCGAGCTGGTTGGCTCCTCGCGGGCGGGCGTCGAGGCGCGAGTGATCGACGTCAGCTACTTCGGACACGATGCGGCGTTGCATCTTGAGGTTCTGGCGTCGGGGCGACTCGTGACCGCACGGGTCCCCGGGACAGCAGTCCCGGTGCCCGGCACGGTGGTGCGGGTCAGCGTGACGGGACCGGTCACGGCATACGGCGTCGAGGTCTGAGTGAATCGTGGGCCGGCTCATCGATTGCGATATTGTCTGCGTATGGTCCGCGACGGCGTGAACAACGCCGAGCACCGGCCGTGCGACCACGACCACGACCACGACCACGACCACGAGCACGACCACGAGCACCCGAGCGGCCTGAAGGGTTTCGCGCTCTCGCTCTTCCGCCCGCACAGCCACGACACTGCGGACTCGGTCGACTCGGAGCTGGAGGCAAGCACCGAGGGCATCCGGGCCGTCAAGATCAGCCTGGTCGCCTTGGGCGTGACCGCGATCGCGCAGCTGGTCGTGGTGCTGATCACCGGATCGGTTGCGCTGCTGGCCGACACCATCCACAACTTCTCCGACGCGCTGACCGCGATACCTCTGTGGATCGCGTTCGTCCTGAGCCGTCGCGCGGCAAACCGCCGCTACACCTACGGGTACGGGCGGGCCGAAGACCTCGCTGGCGTCTTCATCGTCGCCATGATCGCTTTGTCCGCGATCCTCGCCGCGTACGAGTCGATCCGCCGGCTCATCGACCCCCAACCACTCACCTACCCTTGGGTCGTGCTCGCCGCGGGTCTGATCGGCTTCGCCGGCAATGAGCTTGTGGCCGTTTACCGGATCCGGGTCGGCACCCAGATCGGCTCCGCCGCACTGGTCGCCGACGGGCTGCACGCCCGCACCGACGGGTTCACCTCACTGGCCGTGGTCTTTGGAGCCGTCGGAGTCATGGCCGGCTTCCCGCTAGCCGATCCCATCGTCGGCCTGCTCATCACGGTGGCGATCCTGGCCGTCCTGCGCGGCGCGGCCCGGGACATCTACCGCCGGCTGATGGACGCCGTCGACCCCGCCTTGGTCGACGCCGCCGAGGCAGCGCTACGCGACGTGCCCGGAGTATGCAGCGTCGACAGCGTCCAGCTGCGCTGGATCGGGCACCGGATGCGCGCCGAGACGACCCTGACGGTGGACAACACCCTGGGCGTGGTCCAGGCCCACGCCATCGCCGACGAGGCCCATCACCAGCTGATCCACCGCGTTCCCCGCCTCGATGACGCCACCGTCCACGTCAACCCCGCCACCTCGCCCGGCGTCGACCACCACGCCGCCACCGGACACCACCAGGCGCAGACGCAAGCAGACAGACCGTAATAAAACCCATACTCATCTCCGGGTCGCGTCGGAGAGCCCTCACGCGTTCAGGCCGCGTGCGGCAGGGGCAATCCCGTCGAGGGGCTGTTAGACGCATGTCGTCCATCCGCCGGATCGCGGCGGAAGCATGGCCGCGCTATTTGCGTCAGGCCTGCTCGATGTCTGGCTTGGGATCCACCACTCTAACTATCATCTTGGGGTGCGCGTCGATCCGTTCGCTGTCGAGGTCTCGGACGCGGTTGTCCAGGATCTGCGGGAGCGCATTCGACGCACGCGCTGGCCTGACCCTGCGCCGGGGGAACCATGGGCGGAGGGCGTTGACCTGGACTACCTTCGTGACCTGCTGGAGTACTGGGCCGACGGGTTCGACTGGCGGAGCCAGGAGCGGTGGCTCAACCGTTTCGAGCACCGTGTCGCCCACGTGGACGGCCTGCGCATCCATTTCGTCCTTCATCGCGCAGCCCACGGTGGGGCGCCGTTGGTCCTCACCCACGGCTGGCCCAGCACGTTCGTCGAACTGCTCTCGTTGGTCGAGGGTCTCGGCGACCGGTTCGACCTGGTGGTCCCGTCCCTGCCGGGCTACGCCTTCTCCCAACGCCCACGGCGCGCAGGTGTTGACCGGGCGTTCGTCGCCGGTCTGTGGCACCGGCTGATTCAGGGTCTGGGGTACCAGCGCGACTACTACGACAATCGTTGGCACGGCACCCCCATCGGCCCGGACGACTTCGTCACGGCACCGACCGCGATGGCGGTGTTCGCCAACGAGTTCGTGCCCGAAGGACAGCCGCCACGGTCCTGGTACGAGCGGCTGTACAACATTCAGCACTGGACGGTCTACCCACGCGGCGGTCACTTCGCCGCAGCAGAAGAGCCGGACCTGCTGGCCAGCGACATCGCCGAGTTCTTCGCCAATCTTCTGTAGGCGGCCGCCTACAGTGCGGACGGCCACCAAGTCCCACGCAACCCAGACCTGCACACGCGCGCACATCGGCTACTTCCGGTCGTCTGCATCACCGAAACGCGGCTAAGTGACGCACCTTCGCGGGCTCAGCATGAACGTCCTAGGTTCTACTTCGCTGTGCTCACTCTTGATTCGCCGGCGGTCCTTTGCTCGAGCCCTTCGCGCGTAGGACGGCCCCGTTGCTCATGCGCAGTTCGGGTCGGGGTCGACGCCACCTGCGCGTCGCCATGACCTCGACCGTCGCGGAGTCGTTGTATGAGTCGATGAAGGCCAAGAGCTCGCGTAGTACGGCAAGTGCTTCGTCGAAGTTCTCGGCGAAGCCATCCCGGCGGTAGCCACCTTGAAGGTCACGGTGAAAACCTCACCGTCGGTGGTCAACTCCACCATTCCCTTGGCCGGAGCCTTGACGTGGAACACGAGGCGGCCATCTCGGTCCTCTCGAGTGATCCGGAATCCCCGCTCGAGGCAGTAGGCGGCTGCCCCCTCCGCCAACGCGTCGAGGCTCTCGACCCCGGTGGTGTCCCCCGTTGAACGGCCAGTAGGTAGTCCTGCCCGTGACCGCTTCCGCGATGTCGACCCACCTCGGCCGTGGACCGCGACTCGTTGCGGTGCACTGCACCGCGAACGCGGAGAAGGCGCGCCCACCGACGGTCACGAACTCGACACCCCAGGGGCCGGGACGCACATCCACGACCTGGCTGCGCTGCATTGACTTGACGCCCCACGGGTTGACGATGCGCACCCGCTCGGATGTCACCTCAACCTTCGACACCCACGTGCCCAGGGCCAGGAGGAGAGCAATCCCGAGCATCGCGAGCCCCCACGGCAACTCGCTGGCTGGCGTGCCAGTGACCCAGGACGGGTTGAGTACCTGCGGGAACATCAGGCCCAGCCCCATCAGCACCGCGACAACGCAGGCAATCAGACGAACCCACAACTGTGGCTGCCAAACCTGCGGAGACTGACCGTTTGCCAAGACGTTCGCGGAGGGGGCACGGTTCTGCGTCACGACCGCAAGTATGGCCGTGCCGCACGACGACGTTCTGCCAGTTCGGATGAACGGCAGCGGCTGGGCCAACGCCGCGCCCAGCTGGCGGCGGTTAGACGGACTCAACGCGGCAGGGCAGTCGGGAGAAATACTGGCCCTCGGGACCTTCGGCCCTAGCCTTCACGGTCGCCCGTCGCGCAGCGTTACAGTGGAGTAGCCCTTGAACACCGAACCGGATGTTGTCAGATGGACTAGGTGCTCTGGACGCTCTAGGGGATATCGGCTCTTCCAGAATGACACGTGTCAAATCGCGGTTTAGGTGGGGACGCTATGAACGAAATTGACGCAATCGACATCTTGGACCCGGTCACCGATGAGGTCGTCACTCACTGTTTTGGGCCGACCACTGCGGGCAAGTGCCCGTTGGCAAGCCCGGACGGGATCGTGCACTGCCACGGGGGCCGCATCGAGGCGCGGAACTTGAGGCCGGAGTTCTGGAATCTCTGGGTCCCGCCGATATCTACAGCCTGTCCCTCGATGTGGCACCTAGACGAAGTCGGCTACTGAGCCCCCTTCCGTCAACAGCGATCATCCGACAGACGATCGGCAAACGGCACCGTCAGGACTTCGTCGTAGGAGTCCGGCTACAGCCGCGGAGAGCGCCAGGCGGTCCCAGTGGGAGCGGTAGACGAGCCCGCGCACGCCGACGCCTCGCCGGGCAGCAGCCGCGAACACCTTTGCGACCTCCGTGTCCGGGGAACCGGTGAGACGCTCGTCCAGGTCTCCGAGTCAGTCGACGAACATTAGCAGGTCACCATCGCGCATCTGCGACACCCGCTGGTGCAGCTTCGCGAAGTAGGTCTCGCCGTGGTTAAGCGTCGGGCCATGTTACCCGCGGTCCACGGTCAAGTAGATCCGGCTAATAGCCCCGCAAATGCCTGCCTGCGTCGCGGCTACTAGAGACTTCCCTTCAGGATCGGTGTCTGGCCAGACTCGGTCCAGGTGTCCGGCGGGAGGCTCTCCTCGCGGCTGCCCACCCACTCGGGTGTGGCTCTCTTCCGGTCTGCAGTCCGTCGGGCACCGTGACGAGGCGTGGCTCGAAAGGGGACTGCCCAGCTCGTAGTAGCACTGCCCACCTCGCCGTCCCTATCGGCACCAGGAGAAGCAGGAGAACGCTATGGCGAAGGTGATCATCGGGGTCGACCCCCACAAGCTGTCGGCCACCATCGAGGTCGTTGACGGGCAAGAGAAGTTGTTGGGATCGGGCCGGTTCAGCACCGACCATGCCGGCTAAACCGCGATGCGGACCTATGCGAAGACCTGGCCCGAGCGGGTCTGGGCGATCGAGGGCAGCAACGGCGCCGGCCGACCCTTGGCCCAGCGACTGCTGGAGGCCGGGGAGTATGTGGTGGACGTGCCTGCCAAGCTGGCCGCCCGGGTGAGGCTCTTCGACACCGGTCACAACCGCAAGACCGACGCGCTTGATGCGCACTCGATCGCTGCCGTCGCGGTCCGCACCAAGACCCTGCGGGTGCTACGTCCCGACGGTGAGCTCGAAGCGCTGCGGATGCTGTGCGACCGCCGCGAGGAGCTCACCCGGCTGCGGGTCCAGACCGTGAACAGGCTCCAACGACTCCTGGCCGAGCTGGTCCCCGGCAAGGCCAAGAAGGACCTCACTGCCTTGCAGGCCAAGGCAATCCTTGCCACCGTGCGTCCGCGTGACATCGCCGGCAAGACCCGCCGCAGGATTGCCGCCGAGGAGCTCGCCGACATGGTCGCAGTCGAGGCGAAGATGAAGAAGGCCACCGCCGAGCTCAAGGTCCTGGTCAAGGCCCGCGGGTCACGGTTGATGGACCTGCACGGTGTCGGACCCGTGGTCGCTGCCCGGACCCTGGCCGGACGTCGGCGACATCGCCAGGTTCGCTGACCGCAACCGGTTCGCGTCCTGGACCGGCACCGCACCCTGGACGCGTCCTCCGGTGAGCAGAACCGGCACCGGTTGTCCCGGGCCGGGAACCGGCGGATGAACCACATGATCCACATCGCCGCGATCAGCCAGATCCGCCTCGACACCGACGGCCGGGCCTACTACCGGCGCAAGCGCGTCGCGGGCAAGACCTCACTCGAAGCGCTGCGCTGCCTCAAGCGGCGGATCTCCGACGCCCTCTAGCGCCAGCTGCTCGCAGACGCCCAAAAAGCCGCCGAGACAAATTCGCCTGCGGCCGTTGAGACGAGTCCGGGAGGGCACCGCGGGGCGACTCAAGAATCCAGCGCGGCCGACCTGATCCCGCTCGTCGGCACTTCGGATCAGCCACTTCCCGGACCCGCGAAACCGAGGCTACAAGCCTCAACGCCAGTCAGGAAGAGCACCCGGAGAAAGACCCCTCAGACCACCGGTTGACAACAAAGGGGAGCCGGAGTGACGCACCTCTGACCACTCCTGAACGAGCGGATCGCGGCATTTGCGAACGTCTAGTTCAGGCCCTTGTCAGCGAATGGTGGCACGGTTTCGGTCGAGACCGGGTCATGGCCTCCGGCATGTAGGCTCCCCCCGTGACCAGACCAAAGGTGGCACCGCCTCTCCCGACTGTGTTCATCTTTGCCGGTGGGGTGGTGACCAGCCTGCTGTGGCTGACTAATCCAAAATCCGGTCCTGAATTGAAATGGGCCTGGGGCGCAATCGGTGCCATTTCGTTGATCGCGCTGATCTGGGTCGTTTTGAAGCGCCGAAAACTGGAACGAGCCCGAACCCCATCGAACCCGCCAAAGGTGCCACAATAACTTGCCGGTCCTTGGCGATCACCGCAGCCCGATGATGCGAACGCACTCA
>JBDTWH010000016.1:0-21032 GCA_040006795.1 Actinomycetota bacterium
CCTCGCTGAACCGTGCCGGGTTCGATGACGAACGGATTCTGGACGATGTCGGTGACGGGTTCTTTCATACGCTTACCTCCCAGTTGCAAGGACCTTCGAACGCAGTCGCAGGTGCCGGAGATGACTCATGTAGAGGTAACCCGCCGGCCCCCTTCGGTGATTCCTGCGACAGATGGAATTCCCGGGTGCGGCAAGCGGGTTCCCCTGCCATGACGGAGGCGGCGCGTGACCAGAAGCAGCGCCTGGCGTTCGACCACTACGTCGTGCCGGAGATACCCGTCCTCTACCGCGTCGCGCTGTCGCTGACCGGCCAGCCCGCGGACGCCGAGGATCTGGTGCAGGACACCTTGATCCGGGCGTTCCGCGCTGTGGACCGCTTCGACGGAGCCTATCCAAGGGCCTGGTTGCTGACCATTCTCCGACGCACTCACCTCAACCGCGTTCGCGGACGAAAACCGGTTCTGCTGCGAGACAGTGAGGCAATCGAGCTGACTCTCGAGCGGGTGGGCAAACCTGCGCCGTCGGCCGAAGAGGTCGTCATCAGCGACCAGTTCGAGGCGGTGGTCGCCGAGGCGCTGGCGGCACTACCCAACAAGCACCAAGAAGTGGTGACCCTGGTTGACATCGATGGCCTGACCTATCAGGAGGCCGCCGATGTGCTGGGCGTCCCCCGCGGCACCATCATGAGCCGGTTGCACCGTGCCAGGGCCCGTATCCGGACCCGGCTGACCGCAGCCGGTCTAGCTCCCAAAAGAAGGATGATGTGATGATCCAGTCCATGCTGTCGCGTTCCGGTTGCCTGCGGGTCACGCGGGTCCTGCAGGGCTATCTCGACGGTGAGGTCGACGAGGCGACGTCCGCGATGGTCGCCAAGCACCTCGAGGAGTGCCGGCGCTGCGGCCTCGAGGCAAGCACCTACCGTGCCATCAAGGTGGCGATCACCGAGACGGGGCCGGACGTGGCGCCCGTCGACGCCAACGCGGTTGAGCGGTTGAGCCGTTTCGCCGAGGACCTCTCCGAGCCGCAGGCCTGAGGCTTCGGAGGCCACGCACGTCACGAGGAACGGATGTGAGCATGTACGAGGCAGTTTTCAACGGGCAGGTGATAGCCCGCAGCGACGCCACGGTCGTGGTGGAAGGCAACCACTACTTCCCTCCCGAGGCGGTCCGGCCTGTCCGGCTATATGGCGTCGCTGTCTGACGCTCAACGGTGACAGTGCACAGTCCATGCCTTACCGGCGCCAGGTGCTGAGCCGGGCGGCGCGCCGGGTCAGGTAGTCGCGCTCCGCGACGCTCGTTGTGCGCCCGGCCGCGGCCCTGTAGTGGGCGATCGCTGCCTCGTGGTCGCCGGCCATCTCCAACAGGTGTGCCCGCACGGCGGCCAGACGGTGGTGGCCGGCCAGCGGCTCGTCGAGGCTGTCGAGCAGCTGCAAGCCCGCCGCCGGCCCGTCGACCATCGCCATGGCGACCGCGCGGTTGAGTGTCACCATCGGGTTGTTGGTCATCTGCTCGAGCAGCCCGTAGAGGGCCAGGATCTGCGGCCAGTCCGTGTCCTTGGCGCTCGCCGCCTCGTCGTGCACCGCTGCGATCGCTGCCTGCAGCTGGTACTCACCGACCTTCCCCTTGGGCAGTGCCCCCGATACGAGGGCCACACCCTCAGTGACGAGCGACTGGTCCCACTGCGAGCGGTCCTGCTCCGCGAGCGGCACCAGCTCGCCGCGTTGTCCCGTCCTCGCCGGACGGCGAGCCTCGCTGAGCAGCATCAGCGCCAGCAGCCCGGCGACCTCCGGGTCGTCCGGCAGCGTTTCGTGCACCATCCGGGTCAGCCGGATGGCCTCGCCCGACAGCTCGCTGCGCGCCACCTGGGCGCCCGTGCTCGCGGCATACCCCTCGGTGAAGAGCAGGTAGAGAACGTGCAGCACCGACCGCAGCCTCTCGCCCCACTCCTGTGCGGTCGGCAGTGCGAAGGGAACGCCCGACGCCTTGATGCGCGCCTTGGCGCGGCTGATCCGCTGTGCCATCGTCGCCTCGGGTACGAGGAAGGCGCGCGCGATCTCCGCGGTGGTCAGGCCGCCGAGCGCGCGCAGGGTCAGCGGGATCGCCGAGGCTGGTGTCAGCGCGGGATGACAGCAGAGGAAGAACAGCATCAGCGAGTCGTCGCGATCCGGCACGGGGGGTGGCCCACCGCCTGGTTCGCGCGACAACGCGGCTCCTTCGCGCCGCCGCCGCGCCTGCTCGCTGCGGAGCCGGTCGCTCAGCCGCCGCGATGCGACGGCGATCAGCCAGCCCAGCGGGTTGTCGGGCAGCCCGTCGGCCGGCCACTGTGTTGACGCAGCCAGGAGCGCCTCCTGCACGGCGTCCTCGGCGTCGTCGAAGTCGCCGTGCCGACGGGCCACGGCCCCGAGGGCCTGCGGCGCCAGCTCCCGTAGCAGGTCTTCGAGGCTCGAGCCCGCCGTCACATCTCCGTGTCGGGCGGGCTCATCACCGGCCGTACCTGGATCTCCCGGGCGGTCGGCCTGCCGCCCGGGCCGGGTGCCGCGGAGGTTCGTGCGGCGATCTCGATGGCACGTTCCTCCGACTCGACGTCGATGAGCCAGTAGCCGGCCAGGAACTCCTTCGACTCAGGGAACGGCCCATCGGTGACGACCGGTGGGCCCTCGCCGTCGTGTGTCACGATCTTCGCGGCCTCCCGCCCGGTCAGCCCCTCCGAGCCCACGAGCTCGCCTCTTGCCGTGAGCTCCTGGTGGATGGCCATCATGGCTGCGCCGCTCGCCTTCATGTCCTCAGGTGCCCATTCGCTGATCGGCGGGACAGCTTGAACAGGCGGGTAGTTCATCAGCAGCATGTATTTCATCAGGTCCTCCTCCTGTTGGCGGCGCCCATGCTGGTGCCTTCACGAGTATGTCGATTCTGGCCGCCCGTTCTCGACATCAGCAAGTCACGTCCCGGCAGCCCTCTGCCCGCCACGGGCGTGAGCTCGGGGAGGCCCTGACCCGCTTGGTCAACCGTGGGGCTTGAGCTGGCTTTCTGCCTTGCGCCAGAAAGTCACGAGATCGTCGATGCTCTGCATCTGCTCGTGACTGCGGACGGCCCCGAACGGCGCGTTCCAGAAGCCGGAGTCGTCGTGGTTGCCCGTGCCCACATAGGCGTAGGGCAGGGCATGGAACCCGTCTCCGGGCGAGGAGCCATATGAGGTTTCGTCCAGGAGGATGGCGACGTCGAAGTGCTCGGGCCAGAGGATCGGTGTCTGGCGCGGTGCCATAACCCGTAGCGCCGCGTCGGACATGAGGTACCAGTCCTGAATGACCTTGGCCGACGCGGCGTCAAGTGTCGTGTCGTCGCCGGGACTCGCCTGGCTGCCGTCAGGGTAGGCATCCGGCGGGGGGCCGAAGTCGACACCCAGGGCGTCCGCCAGCTCGGAGAACTTACCGGCCACCGCGACGCGCCTGCTCTCGTCGACCACGACGTCGGTCCCGTCCAGCCGCAGGGCGGGCTCGCCAGTCGTGGCGAAACCCCCAGGGGTCACCCGTAGCGTGAACCGCCCGCCTGCTCGTCGTTGAGGTCCGGCCATCAGGCACTCACCGATGCCGTGCAGGCGTCGGCGGGTGGCGGCCATCGCAGCCGGGTCGGGTACTGATACCGATGTTGCCGAGGGTGCCTGGTCCATCCGGTCCTCCGTGTTGTCCGGTGATGATGAGTGTCGCGCGAGGGTTGTCACGCGGTGAGTGCCGTCACCGAGCCTTCCGCAACAACCCGCTCGCACGCAATGGATCGCAATGGATATGGAGCTACCTGGGCTCCCTCCTGCCGATGGCAGCCGCGTCGTCTCGGCCGGGAATATGTCCCATGGGGTGCCGTTTCTCGGCTAGCTGCAAGCTCTGCGAGATTTGGCTGCTCGGGAATGAACTGATGGAACACCCGGTGCGTGTACCACTGTGTCAAGTCTGCCCACGCGAATCTGAGCACGCGAACCTGATCAAGCGAACCCGAGCACGCTACAGGAGGCACGAATGACCATCAGGATGAGAACGGCACTCGCAGGTCTTGCAGTCCTGGCCCTCACAGCCGCCGGCCCGGCTGGACTCACCCAGGCGTCCGTGAAAAGTAACCATGGCGGACCCACGACCGGGGCCACCAAGGTTTTCACGCTGGACCCGTCGGTATCTGGCAACAATCCCGAAGGCGTGGCCTGGGATCCGCAGAGCAAGTCATTCTTCGTAGGAACCGTGGGCACGGGCACCATCTACCGGGCCACCCTGTCTGACGCGGCGCTTCGTCCCTTCATCACCCCCGATCCTGCATCCCCCGCGGATTCCGCCGTGGGGATGAAAGCGTCCGGCGACAAGCTCTACGTCGCGGGCGGGGCAACGGGCAGCATCTACGTCTACAAGATCAGGACCGGCGCGCTGTTGGCACGCTTTGAGACCGGCGCGGGCGGCTTCCTCAACGACCTCGTCGTGACCAGTCAGGGTGATGTCTACGTCACCGACTCCTTCCGCCCGATGCTGTGGCACGTGTCACCGGCGATGGTCAAGGCAGGCAGCGGGACACCTGGGAGCATCAACGTCGGACCGGAGATCACCTACACGGCGAACCAGTTCAATCTCAACGGCATCGTCGCACGCCGCGGTGGAGCCGAGCTCATCGTCGTCAACACGTTCTCCCAGTCGCTCTTCCGCATCTCTGTCGATCGCAGACGCCCAGCGGCCAGGACCATCACCAAGATCGACGCTCCTGCCCTCGGTGGTGACGGCCTGCTGATTGACCGGGGCCAGCTTCTGGTGGTCACTGGCAATCCGGCCGCCGTGACGGCGCTGACTCTCTCACGGAGCGACCTGCGCGCCCGAGCTGCCAGGGTGCTCACCGATCCGTCGCTTCGCGGACCGTCAACGATCGCCCGCGCGAAAGATCGATACCTGGTCGTCAATGCCGACTTCGCCACCAACACCCAGCCGTATACCGTCTCGGCCATCAAACGGGGGTGAGGGCCCGTCAACGGTCGCTGCCACCATCACCCAGGGCTGATGGTGGCAGCAGCCACCGGGACTGCAAAGGCCCGGCACCAGATGAGCACCGTGAGCTGCCGGGCTGTCGTGACCGCCGTGACTGGGACGGGGTAGTTCTGGCTCCCGCGGTTCCCCGCAGGTGGTCCAGCCGAACACCACCAGACGGATCCGCGGCCGATCCCGGCACGAGGTAGACCTGATAGTCCGGGCCGGGCTCGACGTCGAGGCGCTCCAGACGCACGACATACGACCCGTCGATACCGAGGGCGAGCAACACGTCCCCGGATGCGCGGTGGTCGATGCCGTGCAGTCCCGCACGGCCTACGACACCAGATGGCGGCCGAGCCTCCTGCCCCACCAGGATGTCAGCGCCACCTGTCGCCTGCTGTGGAAAAGGTTCGTTCACGGTCACGTTGCGGAAGGCGGGCAACACCGTCACGACCGCTGCGAGCAGTACTGGCACGGTCTGGACGAGACCAGTGGTTAGCCCCCGTCGGCCAAGGCGGGGGAGCCACCAGCCGATCCCGATCACGATCGCGCCGACAAGCAGGGTGAAGCCGGCGGCACGGGGGCTGCCGAGCATCGACCGCGCGACGCCCGGCCTCCAGGCGAGGAAGAGCGAGCCGAGCAGGGCCGCGATACCAGGCACGGCCAGTGAGGAGACCGGAAGGGACAGTGGGCCGGGGCCGATCTTTCGGCGTGCCGATGAGGGATCCATGGTGTTCCGTCCGCGAGGAGCGGCGGATGTTACGTGTCGAGCACCATGCATATCAGCCTGGTTCGTTGACGCGATTCTGCACAAAGATGAGGGGTAGACGGTGGAGTCGAAGGAACGCCACTGGTCGGTAGTGAAAAGATCTCCGATTCTTCTACGGGAGATTGAACCTGCCGCTCGTGGTCGACGTGCAAGCAGGTAGCCGTCGAATCGCCGGGGGCATCCTGTCTCCGCCGCGGCCACCAGGAGGACGATCATGATCCGGAGAGCTATTTCTGTTGCTTTTGTCGCCCCCGCCCTCGCGGGGGCGCTCTTGTTCACAGGGGGGGCGGCGGGTTCGTCAGCGTTCGCCAGTGGAGGGGGCGCGCGGGTGTTCGTCCCGAGTGCTGTCGTCAATGCGGACCATACGGTCACGCTTCCGTTGCATCATGGACTCTCTGGCGGCCGCGACGTCTGGTTCATCGTGACGGAGGCGTCCGACTCCGGCCATGCCGACCGGTGGCGGTCGTCGGTGTCGCAGAAGCTGGCGAACGCGAAGGGCACCGCAGCGGTTCAGAAGGTGACCATCGCCGCGGACGGCACCATCATCTTCCCGGCCACCGTCGACTTCTCTCCCACTCATGTGATCACCCCCGGGCCCACCGGCTTCCCCCCGGCCGCGGCTGCCCCTGGCGCCGTCGGGCTCCCCGGCTACAGCCCTCTGGTTCAGCTGCCCGACGGCGCCGTTCTCAACGCGCCGCAGCTGTCCAACAACAGCGGCACGGCGGACAAGGTCGTGGCGATCGGCCCGGCTCACAGGACGGTCCGATACCGCCTGACTGACGGGCTGGCCCGTGGCAACGCCGTGGTCTACGTCTCGACCGAGTCCTCCGACCCGGGTGCGGCAGCGATAGAGGACGTCACCTTCGCCCCGACGCTCAACGCCGCGCCCTTCGCCGGCGGCGACGGCACCGACTCGGCGCGTGCGACGCTGGCGGCGTTCACCAACGGGGCCACCGGCGCTGCCAACCCGCAGCGGCAGGGCCTGAACTCGGCTCTGCTGGGTGAGGGCGACCCGCTCAACGTCCTGGCCTGGACGCCGAACCAGGGCCGGTACAGCCCGTTGTGGGATGTCCACCTGAGCACCTGGGCGCCGGGTCAGACGCCGACCCGCCAGAGTGAGGTCGCCAAGATCGCCGACCTGGCGGCGGCCGGCAAGATCACCGGTTTCCCTGTCGGGCCGTGGGTCCCCAGCGGGTTCATCGTCAACTGCCCGATCATCGCCCAGCTCTGAGGCGCCGCCCTCCCTGATTACCCAGCCACCCGGGTGGCAGCCGTGCCATAGGGCGCGGTTCAAACAGGCTATGGGTACGTGCCGGGACCACGCCTGGCACGTACCCGTAGCCGCAGAGCCACGCACGCGAGATCAGTCTGGTTGTCTCCCGACACTCTCCTTGGGCAGTCTTCGCAACAGGCGGATGACGGTCTGCATCTGAGCCAGGTAGAGCCGGCACTGACGGCAGGTGTTGAGATTCTGGCTGGCCCAGGCCCAGGCCCAGGCCCAGGCCCTGGCCATGTCCGGCCAGGTCGAGCGGGCTCGCGGGGTCTTCGAGCGAGCGATCGCGTTCGTCAACGACGTAGGCCTGCTGGCCGAGGAAGTCGACCCTGACACGGGCGAGATGCTCGGCAACTTCCCCCAGGCCTTCAGCCACATCGGACTCGTCAACGCGGCCTGGGCCATCTCCGAGGGAGAACGTCAGACAGCCGACGTCTGACTCCTGCCAGATTCCCGACAATGAGCCGCCAGGCCTCGTGCGCAGTCAGCCGTTGGACTTGCCTGCCTTCCCCGGTGATGGCTACCTGCCTTCCCCGGTGATGGCTAGTCCTCGCGGGACTCCTTGACCCGGGCGACAAGCTGGGTCGGGCTGATGAACCTCAGGGCGACGACCAGGATGATCATCATGGTGACCGTGTAGACCACGGCCATGGAGGAGATGAGCTGGCGCGCCTCACCGCCACCGGCGGCGGTCATCGCCCGATATATCGCCACGACCAGGGTGTCCGACTGGGGGCCTGACACCAGGAAGGTGAGGTCGAACATCCCCACCGTGCGGACCAGCACCAGGATGGAGGCCGCAAGGATCCCCGGAATGAGCAGAGGCGACAGGATCTTGGTGAAGACCTTGGCCATGCTCGCACCGGACATCCGGGCGGCGCTCTCGATCGTCGGGTTGATCTGCTCGATGAACGGCGTCATGGTCATGATCACGAAGGGCACCGAGGGCACGAGGTTGACCAGGATGACGGCGGTGAGGGTGCGTCCGAGGCCGACGTTGTACAGCACGGTCGCCAACGGGATGCCGTACGTGATCGGCGGCATCAGAACCGGAAGCAGGAACAGCAGGGTGATGGTCCGCTTGAACGGAAAGTTCCGCCTCGCCAGCAGGTAGGCGGCCGGGACCCCGACCAGGACCGAGATCACGATCACCGCCAGGGCGACGATCAGAGTCACCCCGAGGATGTGCGTCATGTCGAACGTATCCCAGGAGCTCTTGTACCAGGTCGTGGTGAAGGTCTTGGGGAGGTAGGTCTTGAACCACTGGCTCCCGAACGAGTCCACCACGACGCTGATCAGGATGCCGATCAGCAAGATGAAGAATGCCGCGATACCGGCCCACACGAACCACGTCGTGGGGGAGGCGACCAGTGAGCGCTCACCTGGTGCCCGGGCGGGTGCTTTCCTCTTGACTCGCCTTGCCGGTGGGGGCACGTCCGTGCCCGATGTGCTGGGTGGTGCGGTCTGTGTGGTCATCAGCCCTTGCCTCCGGTGGAGCCCTTGTACAGGAACGACCGCCACGTCAGGACTATGGCAACGACCACCAGCTCGATGACGCCCATCATGGCGGCGATCGTCGAGGCCATCGGGTAGTCGGTCTGCTCCCCGAATGCCCGGTAGGCCATCAGGGCCATCACCCGGGTCGAGCCCATCGCGTCACCGACGAGCCGGGCTGAGGGGAAGACGCTGAAGGCGAGCACGAACGTGAGGATGAAGGTGGTGGCCAGCCCCGGTGCCAGCAAGGGCAGGATCACCCGCCGGAAGCGCTGAACCCAGTTCGCCCCCATCGTCTTGGCTGCGGCCTCGATCGAGGGGTCGATCCCGGACAGGTAGGACGAGATGAGCAGGAAGGCAAACGGGAACCCGGAGATCACCAGCGAGAACATCACGCCGAGGTAGTTGTTCACCAGGGTCAGCGGCTGGTCGATCACGCCGGTCTGGATCAGGAACTTGTTGAGCCAGCCCTGCCTGCCGGCGAAGATGAGCAGGCCCTGAGCGGTGAGGACAGTCCCCAGCGTGATGGGGAGCACGAGAAGGGTCGTCAGCACCTTCTTGCCGCGGAAGCGGTGACGCAGCTTGAAGGCCACCGGGATCGATGCCAGCACGTTGAACAGGGCGGCCGGCAGGGCAAGCCGCATCGTCAGCCAGACGGAGTCGAAGACGAACTTGTCCCCGAAGAAGGCTGCGTAGTTCGAGAAGACGCCGGCGCCGAACTTCTGCTGGGTCGCCGCGGTCGGCTGGAACGTCAGGCCGATCCCGTAGGAGAACGGGTAGACGAACAGTGCCAGAGCGAAGATCAGCGCCGGCACGAGCATCAGCAGCGACTTGTCGATTCCCCGTTCAGCGAGCCGGTGTCGAAGGCTTGCGGTCGACCCGGTCGCCTGGGGGCGTACCAGGGTCGGAGCGCTCATCTGCGCACCTCTGCCAGTTCTCTGTCCTGGACGGACAGCGTCGAGGGGTCGACGAGGTCCGCCCGAAACACCAGCACCCTGGCAGGATCCGCCGTGAGCTCCACAACACTCCCGACGACGGGCGCGTGGTCGGAGCGCACGTGCAGGGCCCGGCCACCGGGGGTGGTGACGTCGACGGCGAACTCACGGCCGTGGTACTCGACCACCGTCACCGTTGCGGTCGTGGTGTTGCCGGCCTGCACGGGAACAGTGGGGGAGACCACCACGAGGTCCTCCGGACGGATAGCGGCTCGCACCCGGTCCCCGACCTTGGCGGGCTGGACGGCCGTCCCCTGGAGCGTGAACCCCTTGTCCTGGACGGTCACGATGCTCCCGTTCACGGCGGTGACGTCAAGGTCGATGAGGTTGCGGTAGCCCATGAAGTCGGCGACGTGCCAGTTGGCCGGGCTGTTGTGGAGCTGCTGGGGGGTGCCGATCTGCTGAACCCGGCCTTCGCGCAGGACCACGAGACGGTCCGCCATGGACAGCGCTTCCTCCTGGTCGTGGGTGACGTACAGCGTTGTCAGGCCCAGCGACTGGTGCAGGCGCCGGATCTCGGTCCGCATCTCCAGGCGGAGCTTCGCGTCGAGGTTCGACAGCGGCTCGTCCATCAGCACGAGCCGTGGCTCGAGGACGACGGCCCGCGCGATGGCTACGCGCTGCTGCTGGCCGCCCGAGAGCTGCCCGGGCAGCTTCTTGGCATGCTGCTCGAGCTTGACCAGCGCGATACCTTCGGCCACCCGACGTCTGAGCTCGTCCTTGGGAACCTTGCGCATCTGAAGTCCGAAGGCGATGTTCTTCTCGACGCTCAGGTGAGGGAACAGCGCGTAGTTCTGGAACACCATGCCGAACCCGCGGTTCTCGGCGGCGACGGTGTCCACCCGCTCGCCGTCGATCAGGATCTGGCCGTGGGTGAGCGGAAGCAGGCCGGCGAGGCAGTTGAGGGCGGTGGACTTCCCGCAGCCCGACGGCCCGAGCAGGGCGATGAACTCCCCTGCCCGGACTGTCAGGTTGAGGTCTACCAGCGCGTCGACTCCGCCATAGCTCCGACCAACACCTTGAAGCTCCAGGGACTGGAACTTGCTGGCAGCAATAGTCATGGCTACTTCTTCTCCGTGTACTTGCCCGAACCGACCTGACGGTCCCAGAGGTCGAACGCCTTGACCATGGTGGCGGGAGCGAGCGGGGTCGCCTTTGGCATCTTCTCGATCAGGGCGTCATACCAGTCGCGGCCGAACTCCTTGATGGCGTCCTGACTGGCCTGTGGTGCCTTGTCCAGGGTCGCGCCCTTGATCGAGGGGCCGGGGTAGAAGTACCCGGCGTCGTAGGCGATCGCGTTCGTCTCCGGCGTCAGCATGTACTGCAGGAGGTTCAGGATCGCAGACATCTTGTCGGCAGACTGTCCACGCGGGACGACGGCGTAGTGGGCATCGGTGACCCAGGTGAACGTGTCGAACGGTGCTGCCGCGATCGTCTTCGGCTCCGTGCCGAGGGCTCGCGGGTTGATGTCCCACCCCGTCGTGGTCGGGACCATGGCCCAGGTGCCGTCCGCCATGTTAGAGATGACCTGGCCGGTACCGGTCGGGTAGGTGTTGATGTACTGCCCGAGGTCCTTGAGGTATGCCCAGGTCTTGGCCCAGCCGTTGACCGGGTCGCTCGGGTCCTTGTCACCGAGCATGTACGGCAGACCCATCAGGAAGGTCCGGCCGGGACCGGAGTTTGCCGGGCGAGCGTAGCCGAACTTGTTGGGGTGCGCCTTGGCCCACGCGAGCAGGGTCTCCGGAGTCTTGGGCACGTCCTTGACGACCGCCGGGTCGTACTGCAGCAGGGGGCCGGACGGGTAGTAGGTGGTGACGACCCCGAAGCCGCCGGCGAGCGCCTGCATCTTTGCTGCAGGCTCGATGTAGTTGGCCATGTTGGAGAGCTGCTTGCTGTAGTCCTTGACGATCGGCACCCAGAGGTTCTGGGCGATGCCGGCCGACAGCCCGTCGGTGCCGGTCATCACCAGGTCGACCGAGAGCTTCTTGCTGTCCACCTGCGGCTTGATCGTCCCGACGAGGTCAGGCGCGCCGGCGTTCTCCCAGGTCACCGCGGAGATGATGTCCGAGTGCTCTTTGACGAACTTGTCGACCATCGGTCCTGTCAGCTTCTTGTTGCCGGCCACGTCCAGGATGTTCAGGGTCACCGCCGCCGAGGGCTTGTCGGGCACGTTGCCGGCGGCTGCGCTCACGGCCGGTGTGTCGCCCGTTCCGGTGCTGGGTGCACCGCAGCCCGTCAGGAGCAGCCCGAAGGCCGCAATGCCGGCCACCAGGTGCAGGGGTTTGGAAGTTCGCATGAAACAGCCTTCTCTCTAGGTGGTGCCTGGACGTCGTCGTCCAGACATGGGCGCGACCGGCCCGGTTGAGTCTCTGACGACCAGCTGGAACGACAGGTCGTGATGGTGGATGGGTGGCAGGGACGGCTCACGCACCAGGCTGACCAGGATGTCCACCCCGGCGCGCCCGCAGCTCACCAGCGGGACCCCGACGCTCGTCAGGGCGGGGGTGGTCAGCGCGGACATCGGGATGTCGTCGACCCCGACCACGCTGATGTCCTCCGGGACGCGGACGCCTCGCAGCCGGAGCCGTTTCAGAAGACCGAAGGCGACGAGGTCGTTGTATGCCAGGACGGCTGTTGCTCCGCTGGCGATGACCAGGTCGGCCGCGGCGACACCGCCGGAGACATAGGGCTTGAAGGAGCCGAGGTCGATGAGCTCGGTATCCGGCTGCAGAGCGGCGACGGTGTGCAGAGCCGCGAGCCGTTCCGTGTTGGACCATGACGTGCTGGGCCCCCCGACCCACGCGATGGTGCGGTGGCCGAGCGCGTGCAGATGCACCATCGCCTGCCGAACACCCTCCAGGTTGTCGATCCGCACCGTGGGGATGTCCCCGCACTCGCGGTTGACCAGTACCAGGGGGCATTCGAGCGCGAGCTCGGCTATCACGGACGCAGGCGCACGTGGCGAGCACATGACGAGCCCGTCGACCTGCTTGGACAGGCTCCGGGCGAGATCCTCCTCCTGGCTGGGGTCCTCGTCGGAGTCGGCGATGATGACCGCGTAGCCGGAGGTGCGGGCCCTGCTCTGGACTCCCTTGGTGACCGAGGCGAAGAAGGGGTTCTCGAGGTCGGGAACGATCAGGCCGATGATTCCCGTCCGGCCGGTGACCAGGCCTCGCGCCGACTGGTTCGGCCGGTAGCCCATCCCGCGGGCGGCGTCCAGAACCAGGGCGAGGGTGCGCGGCGCCACGTCGTCCGGCTTGGCGAGGGCCCGCGAGACGGTCGAGACGGAAACGCCGGCAACTCGGGCCACGTCTCGGGCTGTTACGGACACCAGCGTCACCTCCATCGGCGTCGAGCGGCCACCTCGTTGTGGCTGCTCCTTAGTATGGGAGCGATTGCAGGATTTCGTCAATGGGTTGCAAGAAAAGAACAAAGTTCGTGACTTTGAGCAGGAATTGAGCGATGATGTCGATGTCATCAATGCTCATTTGTTTCAAGGGAGAACCGAGATGTCTGGTGTTCGGCACAGCCTTGACTCATCTCTGTGGCCCAGGGAGGCCAGCCGATGAAGATCGAGAGCGTCGAGGTGCTCGTCACCAGCCCGGGCCGCAACTTCGTCACGCTGAAGCTCAGGACCAGCGACGGCGTCGTGGGTCTCGGTGACGCGACCCTCAACGGGCGCGAGCTCTCGGTGGCTTCCTACCTGCGCGACCACGTTGCTCCGCTGCTGCTGGGACGTGAGGCGAACAACATCGAAGATACGTGGCAGTACCTGTACCGCGGGCCGTATTGGCGCAGAGGACCCGTCACCATGGCGGCGATCTCGGCGGTCGACATGGCACTGTGGGACATCAAGGGGAAGGTCGCGGGACTGCCCGTGTACCAGCTGCTCGGCGGTCGGAGCCGCAGCGGCGCGCTCGCGTACGGGCACGCGTCAGGCACCACGGTCGAGACCTTGAGCACCTCGATCCACAACCTGCTGGACGACGGCTTCAAAGCCATCCGGATCCAGACCGGGGTCCCCGGGCTGGCGAGGGTCTACGGCGTCGGCCATGACCAGGCGGCGGGGCAGAAGTACGACTACGAGCCGGCTGGCCGCACCACCGTGCCGGTCGAGGAGGACTGGGACACCGCGTCATACCTTCGACACATCCCGGGGGTGTTCGAGGCTGTGCGGGCTGAGTTCGGTGTCGACCTGCCGTTGCTGCACGACGCCCACCACCGGCTGACGCCGAACCAGGCCGCGCAGCTCGGTCGATCCCTTGAGCCCTTCGGCCTCTTCTGGCTGGAGGACTGCACCCCCGCCGAGAACCAGGAAGGCCTGCGCCGGGTGCGGTCGCAGACCACCACCCCGTTGGCGATCGGTGAGGTCCTCAACTCGATATTCGACTACCAGACGCTGATCACCGAGCAGCTGATCGACTACGTGCGCTCCTCGGCGACACACGCCGGAGGGATCACCGGGCTGCGCAAGATCATGGACTTCGCCGCGGTGTACCAGATCAAGTCCGGCATCCACGGGCCGACGGACGTCTCGCCAGTGGGGATGGCCGCGGCGCTGCACCTCGACATCGCGATCCACAACTTCGGCATCCAGGAGCTCATGGTGCACAACGAGCGGACGCTCGAGGTGTTCCAGACGAGCTACACGTTCGCCGACGGGCTGCTGAACCCGGGTGAGAACCCCGGTCTGGGGGTCGAGCTGGACGAGGCCGCTGCGGCGGCCCATGAGTACACCCCGGCTTACCTGCCGGTGAACCGGCTGCTCGACGGCACGATGCACGACTGGTGACCCCCGCTCATTCCCGCGAGAAAGGACGAGATGTCGTGACGCGACTGGACAGCCCCACGGCGGTGGCCCTGGATGAGTGCGCCCTTCTGCTGCGACCCGGCGACGACGTCGCCGTGACCACGCGGGAGTTGGCTGCCGGCACCCGCGTGCTGACCACAGACGGAGAGCTGCTGCTGGCTGGCGCGGTGCCGCGCGGCCACAAGCTCGCGGTGCGTGACGTGCCGGCAGGGTCGTCGGTGCGCAAGTACGGCCAGTCGATCGGCCTTGCCACGATGGACATCGCGGCGGGCGCGCACGTGCACACCCACAACCTCGGGATGGACGACACCGAACGCGCCCACGAGTTCGGCACCGCTCTGACCGGTCCGAGCGGCCAGCCCGCCGTCCTCGGGCCACCACGCACCTTCCTGGGCTACCACCGGGCGAACGGCCGGGTGGGAACCCGCAACTTCGTCGCGGTGCTGACGTCGGTGAACTGCTCGGCCTCGTCGGCCAAGATGATCGCCGACCAGTTCCGCGGGATGGCGCTGGACGCGTTCCCGAACGTCGACGGCGTGGTCGCGCTCACCCATCAGAGCGGATGCGGTCTGGTGTCGGGCAGCGAGGGCGCCAACACGCTGGTTCGCACCCTGCGCGGATACGCGCAGCACCCCAACTTCGGCGGCCTGCTGGTGCTGGGGCTGGGCTGCGAGATGGTCCCCGTGCAGTCGCTGGTCGAGGGTCTGGACGTCCCCACCGACACGATCGTCTCAACCCTCATGATCCAGGACAACGGCGGCGTCCGGGCCACGGTGCGGGCCGGGGTCGAGCTCATCAGGGCGATGCTTCCCGTGCTGGACGCCCGCAGGCGCGCTCCCGCTCCGATCAGCGAGCTCGTGCTCGGGCTGAACTGCGGGGGATCGGACGGGTACTCGGGCATCACCGCCAACCCTGCTCTCGGACACGCCTCCGATCGGCTGGTCGCTGCCGGGGGGACCTCGATCCTGGCCGAGACCCCCGAGGTGTTCGGCGCCGAGCACCTGCTCACCCGGCGCGCTGTCTCCGAGGCGGTGGGACGCCGGCTCCTCGAGCGGATCGACTGGTGGAAGGAGTACGCGGCGGCCGGCGGAGGCACGCTCGACAACAACCCGTCGCCTGGCAACAAGGCGGGCGGGCTGACCACGATCCTGGAGAAGTCACTCGGCGCGGTGGCCAAGGCGGGGCAGGCAGACCTGTCCGCGGTCTACGAGTACGCGCAGCCGGTCACCGAACGTGGCCTGGTCTTCATGGACACCCCGGGCTACGACCCGGTCTCTGTCACCGGGATCGTCGCGGGCGGGGCGACCGTCGTCTGCTTCACGACCGGACGCGGATCGGTGCTGGGATGCCGCCCCACGCCGTCTATCAAGCTGGCCACGAACACTCAGATGTATGAGCGGATGACCGAGGACATGGACCTCAACTGCGGCCGCATCGTCGACGGGACGGCCAGCCTGGCCGAGGTGGGAGACGAGATCTTCGAGCGGATCATCGCCGTCGCCTCGGGGGAGCGCACCGCCAGCGAGGAGCTCGGGCTCGGCCAGGACGAGTTCATCCCCTGGCAGCTCGGCACGGTGACCTGACGCCATGCCGACCAGGGACGACACAGGACAACCGATACGTACCGGATCGATGAACGCACCCACCGGATCGATGAAAGCGAAACGATGACAGCCACTCTCAGCCAGCCAGCCACGCTCGCCCTGCATCCCGACCGGCTCCTGCCCGCGGACCCCGCCGCCCGCGACATCGCCCGCCGTCTCTATGCCGCCGTGCGAGATCTGCCGATCATCTCGCCGCACGGCCACGTCAACCCGCAGATCCTTCTGGACGACGTGCCCTTCCGCGACCCGGCGGAGCTGTTCGTGACCCCGGACCACTACGTGACCCGGCTCATGCATGCCTCGGGGGTGCCGCTGGAGGCGCTGGGCGTCGGGCAGGGCCCGCTGTCGGATTCGGCGGCGCGCGCTGCCTGGCGGTTGCTCTGCGAGCACTGGGACATCTACCGCGGCACGCCGGTGAGGTACTGGCTGGAGTCCGAGCTCGTCGAGATCTTCGGTGTCACCGAGCGCCCGAGCGCCGCCACGGCGGACGCCCTGTACGACCAGCTCGCCGATCAGCTGAGCCAGGACGCCTTCAAGCCCCGGGCGCTCTTCGAGCGCTTCAAGATCTCGGTGCTCGCCACCACTGACGACCCGTGCGCCGACCTGGCCGTGCATGCAGGGCTGGCTGCGGACCCCACGTGGTCCGGGCGCGTCATACCCACCTTCCGTCCTGACCGCTATCTCGAGGCGTCCGAGCCCGGGTGGCCCGCCGCCGTGGCGCGGCTGGGGGCGGTGGCCGGAGAGGACACCGGCAGCTACGCCGGCTGGGTCAGGGCCATGGAGGGGCGACGCCAGTACTTCATCTCTCACGGGGCGGTGTCTGCGGACCACGCTCACACCGACTGTGGCACCGAGCCGCTGGCGAGCTCCGAGGTCGACCGAATCTACCGGGCGGCCGTGGCCGGCACGGCGACGCCTCCTGAGGCTGTGTCGCTTCGTCGGCACATGCTGCTGGAGATGGCGAGGATGTCGACCGAGGACGGCCTCACCATGACCATCCACACGGGCGTGCGACGCGACCACCACGGACCGTCCGCGGCGAGGTTCGGACCGGACGCCGGCCACGACATACCGCTGCGTGGTAGCTTCACCGACCCGCTGCGTCCCCTGCTGGAGCGGTTCGGCACGCACCCGAACCTCAGGCTCGTACTGTTCACCCTCGACGAGAGCGTCTTCTCGCGTGAGCTCGCGCCGCTGGCGGGGTTCTACCCGTCGGTCTACGTCGGGCAGCCCTGGTGGTTCCTGGACGCCCCGGACGCGATCCGGCGGTGGCGCGCCGCCGTCAGCGAGACTGTCGGCTTCACGCGCACTTCAGGGTTCATCGACGACACCCGCGCGTTCTGCACCATTCCCGTGCGGCACGACATGTCCCGCCGCCTCGACAGCGGATACCTTGCTGGTCTGGTAGTTGAGCACCGCCTCAGCGAGGAGGAGGCCCTGGAGACGGCGGTCGACCTCGTGAGTGCCCTCCCCCGGAAGGTCTTCTCCTTGTGAGCGAGCCGCGCAGGTCCTCGAGTGCCCCTCCGGTCCGCATGGTCCACCTCGGGATGGGCAACTTCTTCCGGGCCCACCAGGCGTGGTACACCTCCAACGCCCCGGACGCCGCCGAGTGGGGGATCGCGGCCTTCACGGGTCGCTCGAGCGAGCGCTCCCACGCGCGTGTGGCTGCACTCTCCTCGCAGGACGGGCTGTACACACTCATCACCCGCGACGCTGACGGGGACCGCTACGAGCAGGTCTCCAGCCTGGTCCGGGTCCACGTCGCGGACGAGCACAAGGCCTGGCTCGGCTACCTGGCGGACGACCAGGTTCAGGTGGTCACCACGACGGTCACCGAGGCCGGGTACCTGCGCGACGCAGATGGTGGCCTGGACGTCGGCCGACCCGAGGTCAAGGCCGACGTCGACACCCTGCGCGCCGACCTGGGCGCCCTGGTCAGCACGGCTCCGGCCAGGCTGGTCGCCGGCTTTGCCGCGCGCCGGAAGGCCGGCGCCGGCCCCCTGACCGTGGTGCCGTGCGACAACCTCCCCGGCAACGGGGCCGCTGTCGCCCGGGTGGTTGCCGACCTCGCCGCGCTGCTCGACCCCGAGCTGGCCCGCTGGGTCAGCGCCAACATCTCCTACGCCACCACCATGGTGGACCGGATCACCCCCGAGCCCACCGGTGAGGACATCGCCGGCGCGCAGGTTGCGACCGGCGTCCACGACCGCGCCGCCGTGGTGACCGAACCGTTCTCCGAATGGGTGATCAGCGGTGAGTTCGCGGCGGGTCGCCCGCGCTGGGAGGACGCCGGCGCGACCTTCACCACCGATGTCGCGCCGTTCGAGGACCGCAAGCTCTGGATGCTCAACGGCGCACACTCGATGCTCGCCTATGCCGGCTCGATCCGGGAACACGTGACTGTGGCCGACGTCATGCGCGACCCGACGTGCCTGGTGTGGCTTAACCAGTGGTGGGACGTCTCGTCTCGACACCTGAGTCTGCCCGCCGCCGACAATGCCGCTTACCGGGCCGCCCTCATCAAGCGCTTCGCCAACCCGCGGATGGCGCACCGGCTCGACCAGATCGCCTGGGACGGCTCGCAGAAGCTGCCGATCCGCGTCCTGCCCGTGCTCCGCAGGGAACGCGCAGCTGGGCGGCTGCCGGTCGGGGTCGTCCGACCCGTCTCCGCCTGGGTGTGCCACCTGCGCGGCAGCGGCGCCAAGATCACCGATGCCCGGGCCGCCGACTTCGTCCTCCTCGCCCACGGGCCGCTGGCCGACGCGGTCAGCCTTGTGCTGAAGGCCCTCGACCCTGAGCTCGCCGAGGACGAGGCCGTGGTCGCGGCGGTCCTCGCCCAGGCGCGCGAGCTCTGCCCGGAAGGCAGCTGATGGAACACACCTGGCGATGGTTCGGCCCCGGTGATCCGATCACGTTGGCGGACATCCGGCAGACCGGCGCGACCGGGATCGTCACTGCACTGCACGAGGTCCCGAACGGGCAGGTGTGGACCTCAGCAGCCATTGCGGATCGCAAGAAGCTCATCGAGGCTGCCGGACTGACCTGGTCCGTCGTGGAGAGCGTGCCGGTGCACGAGGACATCAAGTGCGCGGGCCCGCGACGTGACGAGTGGATCGCGGCCTATCAGCAGAGCCTGCGCAACCTGGCGGCCAACGGGATCGAGGTCGTCTGCTACAACTTCATGCCCATCCTGGACTGGACACGTACCGACCTGCGGTACGTCATGGCCGACGGCGGCTGGGCGCTGCGATTCGACCAGGACGCCTTCGCCGCATTCGACCTGTTCATCCTCGCCAGGGCAGGTGCCGCCGCGGAGTACGACGACGAGGCGACCAAGCGTGCTCGGACGTACCACGACGACCTGTCCCCGGAAGGCGGCGAGCTGCTGGTGCGCACCATCGTCGCCGGCCTGCCCGGCGCGGAAGAGGGATACACCCTCGCCTCGCTCCGGGCGATGCTGGCGACCTACGCGGACATCGACGCTGATGCCCTGCGGGAGAATCTCGGGTACTTTCTGCGTGCCGTCGTCCCGGTGGCGGCCGAAGTCGGGGTTCGGATGGCGATCCATCCCGATGATCCGCCGCGCCCGTTGCTCGGACTGCCGCGGGTGGTCTCCACCCAGGAGGACATCCGGTGGCTCTTGGACGCGGCACCCGGCGTGGCAAACGGGCTGACCCTGTGCACCGGCTCGCTGGGGGTGCGGGCGGACAACGACCTCGCGGCGATGGCCAGGGAATTTGCATCCCGGATCTACTTCGCCCACCTTCGCTCGACCGTGCGGGAGGAGAACCCGCTCAGCTTCCACGAGGGGAGTCACGTGCTCGGCGATGTGGACATGGTGGGGGTCATGGCCGAGCTCGTCACCGAGGAACGCCGACGAGAGCGTGACGGCGGCCCGAGAATCTCGGTGCGCCCTGACCACGGCCACCAGCTCCTCGACGACCAGGGACGGGCGTCCAACCCCGGCTACTCCCTCATCGGACGGCTGAAGGGGCTCGCCGAGCTCCGCGGCGTTGAGCTCGCCGTGAACCGACTCCTGCCATGAGACCTCAAGGGATCACGGTCGCAACCGCACCTTCTACAGAGATGGATTCCCCATGGATGTCTTGTCAGCCCTGAGCTCCGCACGTCTGGTTCCAGTGGTGGTGCTCGATGACGCCGCTGACGCCGACGCCCTGGCTGGTGCCCTGGTCGCTGGTGGGCTGCCGGTCGCGGAGCTGACCTTCCGCACGGCCGCCGCGGTGGACTCCATCCGTGCGATGTCGGCCCGCGGCGACATCCTCGTCGGCGCGGGAACAGTGCTCACCGCGGCCCAGGTGGACCAGGCGGTGGCGGCCGGTGCCAGCTTCGTGGTCTCGCCGGGCCTGTCCCGGGCCGTCGTCGAACGCTGCCAGGAGAAAGGAGTGCTGGCGCTTCCGGGCGCGGTCACCGCGACCGAGGTCCAGGCTGCGCTCGAGCTCGGCATCACCACCGTGAAGTTCTTCCCGGCCGGCACCTCCGGAGGCGCCGCCGCGATCAAGGCGCTCGCCGCCCCGTTCGGCGGCGTCCGGTTCGTGCCCACTGGCGGAATTGGCCCCAAGAACCTTGCGGAGTACCTGGCCATCCCCGCCGTGGCCGCCGTGGGTGGTTCCTGGATGGTGCCTCGCGACCTTGTCAGGTCTGGCGACTTTGCCGGCATCCAGGCTCTGACGGTCGAGGCCGTCGCCATGGCCGGCACGTTGTCGACCACCACGAGCTGAGCACCTACCTGACCTCTTTGAACCGCCGACACATGAGGGAGCTTGACCATGGCTGACCTGAGCATCCGCCCCGCATCCGAGTGCCGCTTCGACGCGGTGTCCCTGGGTGAGGTGATGCTGCGCCTGGACCCCGGTGAGGGACGGATCCGCACCGCCCGGTCTTTCCGAGCCTGGGAGGGTGGTGGGGAGTACAACGTCGCCCGCGGTCTGCGCCGCGCGTTCGGGCTGCGCGCCGCGATCGTCACGGCGTTGGCGGACAACGAGATCGGGCGCCTGGTGGAGGACCTCATCCTCACCGGCGGGCTGGACACCTCGTTCATCCAGTGGCTGCCCTACGACGGGATCGGCCGCGGGG
>JBDTWH010000017.1:0-27683 GCA_040006795.1 Actinomycetota bacterium
CGACCTCGGCGACGACGATCTCGACCTCGTAGGGCTTGGACTCCTGGGTGAAGACGGTGCCCAACGTCTGCGCGTAGGCGTTTGCCAGTCCTCGCGCCGTGACGTCGCTGCGATCGTAGGAGTACCCCCGAAGATCGGCGTAACGCACACCAGCCACCCGCAGGTTCTCGAACTCGTTGTACTTGCCGGCCGCGGCGAACGCGATGCGGTCGTAGATCT
Source organism: Actinomycetota bacterium (assembly GCA_040006795.1). Lineage (GTDB taxonomy): Bacteria > Actinomycetota > Actinomycetes > Actinomycetales > Dermatophilaceae > UBA4719. The sequence continues at coordinate 220 of JBDTWH010000017.1, forward strand.
CGGACACCTTGTGCAGCGCGCGAGAGGGGTTCTCGGCCACGAACGCGATACCGCGGTCATAGCCCAGGACCACGACGGAGCGACCGCGGGCAATACCTTTGCGGGCAAAGTCAGCCCGGTCCTTCATGAGCTGCTCGGGAGAGACATAGAACGGCATGGTCATCGCGCACCTCCGGGGTTGTCACGGCGATCAGCGACGATCTGCTCGACCACTGCGGCAAGGGCGTCGTCATCAGCGAACCGCAGCCCCTCGGCGTCGACCATGGCCAGCGTCGGCCAGATGCGCCGGCCGAGGTCGGGACCACCGGTGGCCGAGTCATCGTCCGCGGCATCGTAAAGAGCCTCGACGGCCACCCTCCTGGCAGTCGCAGCATCCATCCTCGGGTGCCAGAGCTTCTTCATGGCCCCCCGGGCGAACAGCGAGCCCGACCCCACGCTGTGGTGGTCGTGCTCCTCGTAGCAGCCGCCGGACACGTCATACGAGAAGATCCGGCCGCTCATCGTGGGAAGGTCGAAGCCCGCGAACATCGGGACCACTGCCAGACCTTGCATCGCCATCGCGAGGTTCGACCGGATCATGGTCGCAAGCCGGTTGGCCTTGCCCTCCAGCGAGAGCAGGGTGCCTTCGATCTTCTCGTAGTGCTCAAGCTCGACCTGGAACAGCTTCACGATCTCGATGGCAAGGCCGGCGGTGCCGGCGATCCCGACCGCTGAGTACTCATCGGCCTCGAAGACCTTGTCCATGTCACGGTTGGCTATCAGGCTGCCCATGGTGGCGCGCCGGTCGCCCGCCATGACAACTCCGCCGTCATAGGTGAGGGCCACGATGGTCGTGCCGTGGGGAAGCTCTATCGTCCCGCCCATCGGCAACGGGCGCCGCGATGGCAACAGCTCCGGAGAGTGCACACCGATGAACTCGGTGAAGGACGAGGATCCAGGGGTCATGAACGCAGCGGGTAGCCGTCCGCCCCCCGAGCCGAGGCTCACTGGCCACCCTTCTGCACGAAACCGCGCACGAACTCCTCTGCATTGGTCTCGAGAACGCCATCGATCTCGTCCAGCACGCTGTCGATGTCGTCGTCGAGCGCCTCCTTGCGCGCAGCCGCCTCCGCCGTGGCTGCTTCGGGCTCGGGCGACTCGTCCGGGGTCTCGTCGCGACGCTGCGGTCGGCTGTGCTCCTGGCTTGGCATGTGTTCCTCCACGGGCGTTGATCGGGACCGGCGCCGACCTTGCAGAGAGACAAGAACGCCGGACAACCTTCGTCCTTTGCAGCCTAGCCCGCTGTCAACCGTTGGCGGCGGCCAATTCCCGCAAAAGAGTTGCCGCGTCGGGACTGCGATCGATGAGGTCGCCGACTCCCTCGCGGGTGCCGCGCAGAGGTTCGAGCATGGGAACCCGCTGCAGGGCCACCTGACCAGGCACATCAAAGATCACCGAGTCCCAGGACGCAGCGGCGATCTCGCGGGAGTACTTCTCAAGACAACGACCCCGGAAGTAGGCACGGGTGTCCTCGGGGGGGTTCGTGATGGCTGCCTTCACCTCGGCATCGTCGGTCAGCGACTCGATGCGACCTCGTTGGAAAAGTCTCTGGAACAGGCCCTTCTCCGGTCGGATATCCGACCATTGGATGTCGATCGCCTTGAGCCGGTGGTCGGACCACTCGAGCCCATCCCTGTCGCGATAGCCCTGGAGAAGGGCGAGCTTGGCAACCCAGTCGATCTCGCGCGCGCACTCCATGGGATCCCGCTCAAGCTTGGTGAGCACCGAGGACCAGCGCGTCATCACCTCCGCGGTGTCGTCGTCGACGGCTCCGGGGCTGTGCGTCTGCAGGTAACGCTCAGCCTGCTCGTGGTAGATCCACAGAAGCTGTACGGCGGTCATCTTGCGTCCGTCACGCAGCTCGACGAGCTGCTGCAGCCCCGGGTCGTGGGACACCGCGTGCAGGGTGGCCACGGGTTTGCGGACGCTGAGGTCCTGATCGAGTGCCTGGTCCTCGATCATCGCCAGCACAAGGCTGGTGGTGCCCATCTTCAGCAGTCCAGCCACATCGCACTGGTTCGCGTCACCAATGATCACATGCAGCCGGCGATACAGCGCGGCCACCGCATGAGGCTCGTCCCGGGTGTTGATGATGGGACGCTTGAGGGTGGTCTCGAGACCTATCTCAACCTCGAAGAAGTCCGACCGCTGGGCTATCTGGAAGCCGGCACTCGTCGAGTCCTGGCCGATACCAACCCTGCCCGCCCCACACATGACCTGTCGAGCCACGAAGAACGGAATCAGGTCGTGCGTGATGTCCGAGAAAGGCGTCTCGCGACGCATGAGGTAGTTCTCATGCGTGCCATACGAGGCGCCCTTGCCATCGGTGTTGTTCTTGTACAGGTTCACCCCGGCCGTTCCCGGCACCGAGGACAGGCGCCGGACCGACTCGAGCATGATCTGCTCCCCCGCCCTGTCCCAGCACAGGGCCGCCCTCGGTGAGGTCACCTCGGGCGAGCTGTACTCGGGATGTGCGTGGTCGACATACAGGCGGGCCCCGTTGGTGAGCACGACATTGGCCAGGGTTGGGTCTTCCTCATCGGTCAGCTGGCTGACATCCGCGAGCTGGCGGGGGATCTCGAACCCTCGCGCATCTCGCAGCGGCATCTCGTCCTCGTAGTCCCAGCTTGCCCGGCCCGCACGCGAACCTCGCAGGCTCGCATAGGCGTTGACGACATAACCGGACAGCAACATGGGGTTCGCGGTCGGGTCGCCGGGCACCGAGATGCCGTACTCCGTCTCGATCCCCATCACTCGACGCACCGTCATGCGGCCAGCCTAGGCGAATCTGTGCAGTCCGCGGGGAAAGTCCCTCGTCGGGATGGGGCTCCCCGGCCGTGGATCCGGCGGGGAGTCAGCCTTGTTAGGGTCGCCTCGTGCGAATCACTCTGGCCCTGGGTCTTGATATGGCCCTCATCTGCCTTTTTGCGGCGATCGGACGGCACAACCACGGCGAGACCAGCGCACTGCTCGGCGTGGCGAGCACGGCATGGCCCTTCCTGACCGGCATGGCTGCCAGCTGGGGCGTCCTGTTCCTCGCAGTCCGTCGCGCCCCGCTGCGGGTCCGCGACGGCGTACCGGTCTGGCTCGGCACGGTCGCCATCGGGATGGCGCTGCGCAACCTGACCAACGCCGGCACAGCGGTCTCCTTCATGGTGGTCGCCACTGTCATCCTGGGTGCCGTCATGCTGGGCTGGCGGGCTCTGGCTGGGCGTCTCACCCGCCCGCTGATCAGCGAGGGCTGATGAGCCGGGTCAGGGTGCTACCTGCCACATCGTCGGATCTCCCGGCAGTCGCGGCCATCTACGCCCACTCGGTGCACACGAGCACCGCGACGTTCGACCTTGAGGAGCCGCCCCGCTCGCAGTGGCAGGCAAAGCTCGACAGCACGGCAGTGGGTGATCACTTCCTGGTCGCACACGGTGGGGCGGGCGAGGGAGAGCACGTGCTCGGCTATGCCTACTCGGGAGCGTTCCGGAACCGCCCGGCCTACAAACTGACCCGTGAGACGTCGATGTACCTCTCACCGCAGGCCACGGGCATGGGCCTCGGGTCGCGACTGTATGGCGAGCTGCTGAACCTGCTCCGCCGGGACGGCGTCCACCTCGTGGTTGCCGTGGTGGCCCAGCCGAACCCGGCCAGTAATGCCCTGCATCGCAAACTGGGTTTCACCGAGGTGGGCACCCTGGACGAGGTGGGGTTCAAGTTCGGCGCCTACGTGAGCACCACCTCGTTCCAGCTACGGCTCGGCTGACGCCCTACAGGTACTGGCCCGTGTTGGCCGCCTCGATTGAGCGGCCGGGCTCCGTGCCGTCTTTGCCGGTGACAAGCGTGCGGATGTACACGATCCGCTCGCCCTTCTTGCCGGAGATGCGAGCCCAGTCATCGGGGTTGGTCGTGTTGGGCAGGTCTTCGTTCTCCTTGAACTCGTCCACGCACGAGGCCAGCAGGTGCTCGATCCGGATCCCCTTCTGAGACGTCGTCAGGAAGTCCTTGATCGCCATCTTCTTGGCCCTGTCGACGATGTTCTGGATCATCGCCCCTGAGTTGAAGTCCTTGAAGTAGAGGACATCCTTGTCGCCGTTGGCATAGGTGACCTCGAGGAACCGGTTGGCGTCGATCTCGGAGTACATCCGTTCGACCGCCGACTCGATCATCGCCTCGACGGTCCGCTGCGCGGAGTCTCCGTGCTCGGCCAGGTCGAACTCGTGCAGAGGCAGGTCCGCGGTGAGGTACTTGCTGAAGATGTCGCGGGCGCTCTCTGCGTCGGGGCGCTCGATCTTGATCTTCACGTCAAGCCGGCCCGGTCGCAGGATCGCGGGGTCGATCATGTCCTCCCGGTTGGAGGCACCGATGACGATGACGTTCTCCAGTCGCTCGACACCGTCGATCTCGGACAGCAGCTGAGGCACGATCGTCGTCTCGACATCTGAGGACACCCCAGAGCCACGAGTCCGGAAGAGCGCATCCATCTCGTCGAAGAAGACCACCACTGGCGTGCCGTCAGAGGCCTTCTCGCGGGCCCGCTGGAAGATCAGGCGAATGTGCCGCTCGGTCTCACCGACGTACTTGTTGAGCAGCTCTGGCCCCTTGATGTTCAGGAAGAAGGACTTACCGATGGGCTTGCCCTCCTTGGCCGCGACCTTCCGGGCCAGGGACGCCGCAACGGCCTTGGCAATCAGCGTCTTTCCACAGCCGGGAGGGCCGTAGAGGAGAACGCCCTTCGGGGGCTTCAGCTTGTGCTCCATGAACAGGTCCGGATGCAGGTAGGGAAGCTCTACGGCATCGCGGATCGCCTCGATCTGGCCAGCCAGCCCGCCGATATCGCTGTAGTCGATGTCCGGGACCTCTTCAAGAACAAGGTCCTCCACCTCGGCTTTGGGGATCCGCTCGTAGACAAAGCCCGACCGAGAGTCCAGCAACAGAGCATCGCCGACCCGGATCGGTTCTCCGTCCAGGCTCTCGGCCATCCGGCAGACCCGCTCTTCGTCGGCGTGGGCCACCACGAGAACTCTGTCGTCCCCGAGGAGCTCCTTGAGCATCACGATCTCGCCGATGCGCTCGAAGCCGCAGGTGGCGACCACGTTGAGGGCCTCGTTGAGCATCACCTCACGCCCGGCGGACAGCTCGCCCGGGTCGACCGACGGCGAGACGGCAACCCGCATCTTTCGACCGCTGGTCAGGACGTCTACCGTGGCGTCGTCGTAGGACTCGATGATCAGGCCGTAGGCCGACGGCGGTTGGGCCAGCCGGTCGACCTCGCTCTTGAGGGTGACGATCTGCTCCCGGGCCTCCCGAAGAGTCCGCACCAGGCGTTCGTTCTGGGACGAGAGGGTCGACAGAGCGGTCTGAAGCTGGAGCACGCGGTTCTCAAGGTCACGAGAACGGGTTGGAGAGTCCGCGAGTCGGCGGCGCAGGCCGGCGACCTCCTCCGACAGCAGAGATTGCTGGCGCAGAGCCTCAGCCGGGTCGATCGGCTCGATCGAAGGTTCTTGCCTGTCCTCATGCTTGGGGGAGTTATCGGACATGATTTGACCTCCTCAAGTGGCCTGTCGGCATGTTGGTAACCGACGATTCGACCCTAACCCGGGGCGGGTCCACGTGGTGGTGTATCTGTCAAAGATCGGCGAACGCGTCGTATCTTCTTTTCCGAGGTTGCCCGCTCGCCCATGTCTTCCAGGGTCCAGTCGCCGGTCGGCAGCTCGGTGTCCCCGTCGAGCACACCCTTGGCCGGACGGCGTTTGCGCAACGGGGGGGTGACGCCCGGTGCCAGCCTCCTTGTCGTGATCAGGAAGCCGGTGTGACCGTGCATCCGGTGTTGCGGCCGGACAGCCAGTCCCTCCAGGTGCCAGCCTCGTACCAACGACTCCCAGGCAGCCGGCTCGGTGAAGCCGCCATGGTCACGTGAGGCCTCAGCCACTCTTGAGAGCTGTGTGACGGTGGCGAGGTAGCAGATGAGCACACCACCTGGGGCCAGGGCATCGGCCACAACCTCCAGGCACTCCCAGGGGGCCAGCATGTCCAGCACCACCCGATCGATGGTCCCCGCCTCGACCGCAGCCGGCAGGGTCTCGACGAGGTCGCCGACGGTGATCTGCCAGGCAGGGTGCGGGCCGCCGAAGAAGCCCTCGACATTCCCTCGCGCGATATCAGCGAAGTCTGCGCGACGTTCGAAGGAGTGAAGATGCCCCAGATCCCCTACCGCTCGCAGCAGGGACATGCTCAGAGCACCGGAACCGACACCTGCCTCGACCACCCGCGCACCGGGGAAGATGTCGGCCATGGCCACGATCTGGGCGGCGTCCTTGGGATAGACCACCGCCGCGCCGCGAGGCATCGAGAGCACATAGTCGCAGAGCAGCGGACGAACAGCGAGGTACTCGACACCCGCGGTGTTCTTGATGGTCGACCCGTCCGGGGCACCGATCAGGTCGTCGTGCGCAAGCCGACCCCTGTGGGTGTGGAACTCCTTGCCAGGCTCCAGGGTGATCGTGTGCAGCCGCCCCTTGGGGTCGGTCAGCTGAACACGCTCACCCTCCGCAAAGGTTCCGCGACGCAGGTGGGCGCCTGTGGCACCCGCGGTGGAGGGACTGTGCGGGCTCATGTCGGCCAAGTCTAGGTCGACGGGGCAGACCTTCGAGACAGCGCGGCCTCGAGGTCGCCGGCGAGCACGATTCCGGCGATCCGTCCGTCTGGTCCGCGCACCGGCACGGCGCCGATCCCGAGCTGCTGCATCGTCATCACGATCGTCGCGATCGACTGGTCCGGGGTGGCCTCGACAACCCAGCCGTCTGGCTGCAAGCGCATCACCGCGGTGACCCCGACACCCCTGAGCGACTGCTCCGGGATCGCCGCAAGTGCCTCGTCGTCAACGAGACCGATCGCCCTGCGCCCGCCGTCCTCGACGACCACAGCCGTTCCCACCGGTCCGTCCGCCCGCAGGGCGAGGGCGTGCGCGGCGCTTGCGTCCGCAGGCAGCGAAACCGCCCGTCGCCATACGGCGTCAATCCGGATGCCGGCCAGCAGGCGCCCACCGCGCCCGCTGCGAATCGCGTTCGTGGCGCCCATCCACAGGAAGGACCCGATCAACAGCCCGAAGACGACATTGAACAGATCCGGAGGCTGGCCGTCCAGCAGCGGCCGGCCGACGAACCACACGACCACCAGGACTGTCACGACCCGCCCGCACCAGCCTGCCGCGATGAGCCCGCTCTCGCGGCTGCCGGTGACCCGCCAGACCAGGGAGTCGACCAGGAAGCCGCCGTCCAGCGGAAGCCCGGGCAACATGTTGAACCCGGCGACGAAGGCATTGGCATAGACGGTCGCGCCGACGAGCAGGTAGGGGATCCCGTTCGGAACGTCCGGCAGGAGGCGCCACCCGATGAAAGCCAGCACAGCGTTGGCGGCGGGACCGGCGATGGCCACCAGCGCGCTGGCCCCCGGTCGCGCCGCGGAGGTCTCGTAAGCCGTGTGCCCACCCCACAGGTCGGCCACGACCCGGTTCACCCGATAGCCCACACGGGTGGCCACGACCGCATGGGATGCTTCGTGGGCGAGCACCGAGACGAGCAGCAGAACTGCGAAGGCCACAGCCACCGCGTAGGCTCCCCAGCCAAGATCGGGACGGTTGGCTGCGACACCCGGGCCGAAGGTGGCCACGATGATCAGGGCGATGACCGGCCAGGACCTTCCGATGTACACCGGCACCCCGCCGATCGTGGCAAGGTGCCAGCCAGGGGCCGGACCTGTCGAGTCATCGGTGCTGGCGGCCATGTTGAGAGCCTATGTCAACGCGCTCGGCCAATGCGCCCGGAGCTCGCGTTCGTGCGGACTCACCTCAGGGTCACCAGACGGCGTCGTGAGCTTGTGTCAGCGTGCCCACTGTCAGCGCTTCCGCATACAGTGCCTGCATGGTTGCCGCACTCTCCCCCAGCCGGGCCTCAGACTTCATGCAGTGTCCGCTGCTCTACCGCTTTCGGGTCATCGACAAGCTCCCGTCGCCGCCCAGTGCTGCCGCGGCGCGCGGTACCTTGGTCCACGCCGTCCTCGAGCGGCTCTTCGACCTTCCCTCATCCGAGCGGACAATCGAAGCCGCCACCGCTCTCGTCGAGCCGCAGTGGAAAGCGCTGCTCGACGGCCGGCCGGAGCTCGGCGAACTTTTTGAAGAGAGCGACCCGGCGGCAGTGGCGGGCTGGTTCGGCGACGCTGTGTCGCTCATCGAGCGGTGGTTCACCCTTGAGGACCCGACGCACCTCGAGCCCGCCGAGCGCGAGCTGTACGTCGAGACCGATCTGGACGGGTTGACCCTGCGTGGCTATGTCGACCGGCTGGACCTGACCCCAGCCGGCGAGATGCGGGTCGTCGACTACAAGACCGGCCGATCACCCTCAGAGCTGTTCGAGGGCAAGGCGCTGTTCCAGATGAAGTTCTACGCGCTGATCCTGTGGCGCTTGCGTGGCGAGGTGCCGCGGATGCTGCAGCTGGTCTATCTCGCGAACTCCGAGATCGTGCGCTACTCCCCCGACGAGGCCGACCTGCTGGCCGTGGAACGCAAGCTCAAGGCGCTGTGGCACGCGATCGAGACCGCCGCCCAGACAGGTGACTGGCGGCCGAGCAAGTCGAGACTGTGCGACTGGTGCGACCATCGCACGCTCTGCCCGGAGTGGGGAGGCACTCCGCCGCCGCTGCCCGAGGGTGCCGCCGCTCTTGCGCTGGACCCACGGAGAACAGCTGCCATCACTCTGGTGGATGACAAGCCGTAGGTGACCCACGCTGTCACCGTGGGTCAGTCAGGGCACGCCCGGCTTCAGAGCCCGGTGTAGTAGGTATCTGCGACCTTCAGAGCGTTGTCGAGGATCGCGATCCCTTCTCTGATCTCCTCGGCGGTCGTTGTGCACGGCGGAACGACGTGCGTCCGGTTGAAGTGCACGAACGGCCAGAGGCCCTGGTCCTTGCAGGCAGCAGCGAACTCGGCCATCGGTCGTGCCGCGGCACCACTCGCATTGAACGGCACCAGCGGCTCACGCGTATCGCGGTCGCGCACCAGCTCCAGCGCCCAGAAGACGCCAAGCCCGCGAACCTCACCGACACACGGGTGCCTTTCGGCGAGCGCCCGCAGCTCTGGACCGATGACATCGGTGCCCAGCGTTCGAGCATGATCGATAATGCCTTCCTCACGGAAGATGTTGATCGATGCCACTGCGGCGGCACAGCCCAGCGGATGACCTGAGTACGTCAACCCGCCCGGGAAAGCCCGGTTGGCGAACGTCGAGGCGATCGCGTCAGAGATGAGCACCCCACCCAGCGGCACGTATCCGGAGTTGACGCCCTTGGCGAAGGTGATCAGGTCCGGCGTGATGCCCCAGTGGTCAAGCGCGAACCACTCGCCGCTGCGACCGAAACCGGCCATCACCTCATCGGCGATCATCATGACCCCGAACTCGTCGCACAGCGCGCGAACCCCGGCGAGGTAGCCGGGGGGCGGTACGAGGACCCCGTTGGTGCCGACCACGGTCTCAAGGATGATCGCCGCGACCGTGTGCGATCCCTCCACCATCAGCAGGTCCCGCAGGTGCGACAGGGCTCGATCGCCCTCCTCCTGCTCCGTGCTCGCGTGGAACGCGGAGCGATAGGTGTATGGGCCCCAGTAGTGGGTGATCCCCGGTTCGCCGGGCTCGGAGGCCCAGCGGCGCGGGTCGCCGGTGAGCGCGATGGCCCCCGCCGTCGCGCCGTGGTAGCTGCGGTATGCAGCCAGGACCTTGTTGCGCCCCGTGTGCAGGCGCGCCATCCGGATCGCGTTCTCGTTGGCGTCGGCACCGCCATTGGTGAAGAAGACGGTGTTGAGGTCTCCGGGGGCGACCTCGGCGATGAGCCGGGCAGCCTCACTGCGGGCATCGTTGGCGAAAGCCGGCGAGATCGTGCAGAGCCTGGCGGCCTGCTCCTGGATCGCGGCGACGAGTCTGGGGTGCTGGTAACCGATGTTGACGTTCACCAGCTGCGAGGAGAAGTCGAGATACCGCTTGCCCGAGTAGTCGGTAAAGTGCGACCCGAAAGCAGAGGCGATGGGCATCGGGTCGATCTGGGCCTGGGCCGACCAGGAGTGAAAGACGTGGGCGCGGTCGTCGGCGCGAACCCGGGTCTCGTCGGCGGGGATCTGGGGCGAAGGGGTCTGTCCCGCCGTCTGGGTCACTGAGAGCTCCTATCTCGTGCGGGGGAAGCCGAGGTCGACGGCGGAGGTGGCCGGGTCCGGCCAGCGCGAGGTGACGACCTTGCCGCGAGTGTAGAAGTTCATGCCCTCGGGGCCATACATGTGCGAGTCGCCGAAGAGAGAGGCCTTCCAGCCGCCGAACGAGTAGTACGCAACCGGCACCGGCACCGGCACGTTGATCCCGACCATGCCGACCTCGACGTCGAACTGGAACTGCCGTGCCGCCCCGCCGTCACGGGTGAAGATCGCCGTCCCGTTCGCATAAGGGTTCTTGTTGATCAGCGCCAGACCCTGCTCGTAGGTGTCCGCGCGAACGACGCAGAGCACCGGCCCGAAGATCTCGTCGGTGTAGACGGTCATCTCAGGGGTGACATGATCCATCAGGGTTGCGCCCAGGAAGAACCCCTCGTCGGGCAGGTCGTCCTGCCTGCCGTCAACGACCAGTGTGGCGCCCTGCCTGGCGCCGGCCGCGACGTAGCCCGCAACCCGGTCGCGATGCTCCGCGGTGATCAGCGGACCGATGTCGGTGTCGGGCTGGGTGCCATCACCAATCTTGAGCTTGGGCAGCCGTGCGGCAAGCGCGTCAACGAGCCGGTCTGCGACGTCCCCGACGGCGACCGCGACCGACAGTGCCATGCAGCGCTCACCAGCTGAGCCGTATGCCGCTGAGACCACCGCGTCGGCGGCCATCTCCACGTCGGCGTCGGGAAGCACCAGAGCATGGTTCTTTGCCCCGCCAAGAGCCTGGACCCTCTTGCCCCGGGCTGTTCCCGTCTCGTAGATGTGCCTGGCGATCGGGGTCGAGCCCACAAAGCTCACCGCGGCGACATCGGGGTGGGTCAGCAGCGCGTCGACCGCCTCCTTGTCGCCCTGGACGACCGTGAAGACACCGTCCGGCAGGCCGGCATCCTTCCACATCTGCGCCAGGAACAGCGAAGGTGAGGGGTCCTTCTCGCTCGGTTTGAGGACGAAGGCGTTGCCGCAGGCGATGGCGTTGGCACACATCCACAGGGGCACCATGACCGGGAAGTTGAACGGCGTGATGCCGGCAACCACGCCCAGCGGCTGACGGATCGAGTAGACGTCCACCCCGGTCGAGACCTGCTCGGAGAACCCCCCCTTGAGCAGCGCCGGCACGCCGGCCGCAAACTCCACGTTCTCCAGGGCGCGGGCAATCTCGCCGGCCGCGTCGGACAGGACCTTGCCGTGCTCGGCGGTGACAATGGCCGCAAGCTCATCGGTGCGCTCGTGCAAGAGCTGACGGAGGGCGAACAGCACACCCGCCCGTTGGGACAGCGATGCGTGGCGCCACTCCCTTGCTGCACTCACGGCCTTGGCGACCGCCACATCAACCTCGCCTGCGCTGGCCAGCTCAACCTCCGCGGTGCGCTGGCCGGTTGCCGGGTTGTACACCGGTGAGGTACGGCCCGACTCGCCGGGAGTCCTGCGACCATCGATCCAGTGTGAGATGCGCTGTGTCATGACGACACAATACGTGTCACCTACTTGATCACACAATGACCTGATCGCTATGTTACAAACATGCACAATCAGCTGTCCGCCATCGAGGAACGGCTCGAGATCTCGAGCGCCAGGGGGCTGGCCCAGGCCGTGAGCCGCGCAGTTCGTGATGGCGCGCTCCAGCCCGGCACAAAGCTCCCGCCAATCCGCGCCGTGGCCACCCGGCTTCGCCTCTCCCCCACCACGGTCAGCGCGGGCTGGGCCCTGCTTGCCCGATCAGGAGCGATCCGCACCGACGGTCGCCGTGGCACCACCATCGCCGACCTCCAGGAACCGGCTCCGGGCAGATACCGGCGGGCCCTCGAGCGACAGCTGGACTTTGCTCTTGACCTCTCGACGGGCACCCCTGACCCGGCGCTTCTGCCAAACCTCTCAGCGGCGCTCAGCGAGCTCACCACCGCCGGAATACCTGGCTCCTATCTGGACGACCCCGTCCTGCCGGGGCTGCTGGCGGTCCTGCGGGCTCAGTGGCCCTACCCGCCCGAGGAGCTCCTCGTTGTCGACGGTGCGATGGACGCCCTGGACCTGGTGTCGCGGTCGCTGCTGCGTTTCGGTGACCGGGTGGTCGTGGAGCACCCGGGCTTCCCTCCGCTGCTGGATCTCCTGGAGTCGATAGGGGTCGAGGTGGTTGGCGTGCCGGTCGATGATGCCGGTTTGCAGCCCGGGCCCCTGTCTGTGGCCTTGCAGGGTGCTGCCGTCGCCGTGTTCCTGCAGCCGCGAGCGCAGAATCCGACAGGGGTGTCGATGACACGACAGCGAGCGTGTGAGCTGGCCCCCATCCTCGCCCGATCCGGTGTACCGGTCGTCGAGGACGACTCTGCTGGTGCGGTCGCCGCCAGCGCACTGATCAGTCTGGGCCAGTGGATACCAGCACAGGTGATCCACATCCGAAGCTTCTCCAAGTCCCACGGCCCTGACCTCCGACTGGCTGCCATGGGCGGGCCTGGTGCGCTGCTCCGGGAGATCAGCCACCGCCGGCAGCTGGGTCAGGGTTGGAGCAGCCGGCTGCTGCAGCACGTGCTGCTGAGCTTGCTCACAGACCCGGCAGCCATCGCCGACGTCGACCGGGCCAGGGATGAGTACACCCGACGACGTGGCGCACTGGTCGCGGCTCTGACATCACGCGATGTTGAGGTGGCCACCGGCGACGGCCTGAACCTGTGGGTGCCTGTGCACGACGAGTCAGCCGCCATCGTCCGGCTGGCCAGCCAGGGGGTCGGCGTGACTCCGGGAGCACCCTTCGACGTCCTGCCAGGCGGAGGTGGACATGTTCGCGTGACGGTCGGCCTGGTGGCCGACGGATACGAGCAGCTCGCCGAGGTCCTGGCCGCGGCGGCGAACACCACCGCCTGGGCATCACGGGCCCGCTAGCTGCGCCCGGTCGCCGGGCACGGCACCCGGCCATCAGGCGAACAAGCGACTAAGGTCCCCTGCTCCGAGGCCGGCCAGGGTCGAGATCTGAACAGCCCCCTCGGTCTCCGGCACCAACACGTGATGCGGGACGGCAATCGTCGGTATTCCGGCCGCCACAGCGGAAGCGACGCCCGGTGGCGAGTCCTCAATCGCGATACAGGCTTCGAGCTCGACCCCGAGCAGACGCGCCGCCGCCAGATAGGGCTCGGGGTGGGGCTTGCCATGGCTCACGACATCTCCGGTGATGACTGCTGCGAAGCTTCCCCTGGGCAGGTTCTTCACCACCGCCGTGGCGAGGGACTCCCAGGACATCGTGACCAGTGCGCAGGGAACCCCCTGCAGAACCAGGCTGGCGAGCAGCTCGCGGGCCCCCGGACGCCAGGGCACGTAGGCGGTGACCCGGGCGACGACCCCGGCCAGCAGCGCATTGACGATCTCCAGCGGCGTCATCTCGATCGGGGAGTGAGCCAGGATGTACTCGGCCGAGACCAACAGGTCGTTGCCCACAAGCTGATGTGCGTGTTCGTCGGTCCACACACCACCATGGCTTTCCACCAGTGCGCGCTCTTCGGCGATCCAGTACGGCTCGGTGTCCACCAGGGTGCCGTCCATGTCCCACAGAACCGCCGACGGAAGGTCGACAGTCATCTGGCGGCAGCCTTCTGAGTCATCGCCGCCACCGGGGCTCCCGCCGCGTGGAAGGCCGTGCCGCATCCTGTCGCGATGCGCTGAAGGCTAGGTCGCGTTGAAATACTTGGCCTCGGGGTGGTGCACGACCATGGCGTCCGTGGACTGCTCCGGGTGCAGCTGTAGCTCCTCTGACAGGGTCACGCCGATGCGCGACGGGTCGAGAAGCGCCACCAGGACGGCACGATCCGCCAGATCCGGACAAGCCGGATAGCCAAAGGAGTACCGGGAGCCGCGATAGCCCTGACGCAGGATGGCGCCGAGATCGCTGTTGTCATCGGCGGCAAAACCAAGCTCATCGCGCACCCGCCCATGCCACATCTCGGCCAGAGCCTCGGTCAGCTGCACGGACAGGCCGTGAAGCTCGAGGTAGTCGCGATACGCATCGCGGGCAAACAGCTCCCCGGTCGCCTCGGCAACCCGCCCGCCCATCGTGACCAGGTGGAACGCGATGACATCCGGCTCTCCGTCGACCTCGTAGCGCTCCTTGCTCTTGAAGAAGTCGGCCAGGCACAGCCGACGATCCCGTCGCTGGCGCGGGAAGGAGAAACGAGCCCGTTCGCTGCCGACTGCGGCTTCGTCCGAGCTCCGCTCGTGGTGAAGAACCACGACATCGTTCCCGTCGCTGTAGCAGGGGAAGTAGCCGTAGACGACCGCAGCCTCGAGCAGGCCCTCTGTCTTGATCCGTTCCAGCCACATGCGCAGCCGAGGCAGGCCCTCGGTCTCGACCAGCTCCTCGTAGGACGCGCCATCCTCGCCGCGGGTGCCCTTGAGCCCCCACTGGCCCAGGAACGTCGCCCGCTGGTCAAGGTAGGACGCGTAGTCGGCAAGGGCGATTCCCTTGACGACCCGGCTGCCCCAGAACGGCGGCGTCGGGATGCTGTTGTCGGTGGCCACGTCCGAGCGCGTGGTGTCGTCCGGGGCATCATCATCGGTCACGTTCACCACCGGGCGCACGCGGCGCCGGCGCAGGTCAGGCAGCGTGTCAGAGACGCTGAGCTCCGGATTTGCACGGGCCGCCGCCACGGCATCCATCAGGCGCAGACCTTCGAAAGCGTCCCTGGCATAGCGGACCTCGCCGTTGTAGACCTCCGCCAGGTCGTTCTCGACATAGGCGCGGGTCAGGGCGGCGCCACCGAGCAGCACGGGCCAGCGGCCGGCGAACCCCCGGGAGTTCAGCTCTTCGAGGTTCTCCTTCATGACGACGGTTGACTTGACGAGGAGACCACTCATCCCGATCGCGTCGGCATTGTTCTCGTCGGCAGCACGGATGATCTCGGCGATAGGCTGCTTGATACCGATGTTGACGACGTCATACCCGTTGTTGGACAAGATGATGTCGACCAGGTTCTTGCCGATGTCGTGGACATCGCCGCGCACGGTGGCCAGCACGATCCGTGCCTTGGCCTCACGCGCGGAGCCGTCGGCATTTCCCTCGATGAACGGCTCCAGAAAGGCCACTGCGGCCTTCATGACCTCAGCGGACTGCAACACGAACGGGAGCTGCATCTCGCCCTTGCCGAACAGCTCCCCGACCGTCCGCATCCCGTCCAGCAGGTTGTCATTGATGATGTCAAGGGCCTTGTCACCCCTGTCGAGGGCCGCCTGAAGATCGTCCTCCAGACCCTGGCGCTCGCCGTCGACAACGCGCCGGCCCAGACGCTGCTCCAGTGGCAGAGCGGCAAGCTCCTCGGCTCGCGCGTCCCGCAGGGAGGCCTGGTCCACGCCCTCGAACATCTCGAGCAAGCGGCTCAGCGGGTCGTAGGTCAGCTCGCTCTCGCCGGGCTCACCCGCCCAGACACGCCGGTCATACACGAGGTCGAGGGCCACCTCGCGCTGCTCCTGCGGGATCCTCGCGATCGGCACGATCCTGGCTGCATGCACGATGGCCGAGTCGAGTCCTGCTTTCACGCACTCGTGCAGGAACACCGAGTTCAGGACCACCCGGACGGCAGGCTTAAGACCGAACGACACGTTCGAGACACCCAGGGTCGTCTGAACCGCAGGGTAGAGACGCTTGAGCTCGCGAATGGCCTCGATGGTCTCCAGGCCATCGCGTCGGGTCTCCTCCTGACCGGTGGCGATCGGGAAGGTCAGCGTGTCGACGATGATGTCCTCGACGTTCATGCCCCACTGGCCGGTCAGCGCCGTGATGAGCCTTGCGGCCACAGCCACCTTGTGCTCGCGGGTCCGGGCCTGGCCGGTCTCGTCGATCGTCAGGGCGATGACGGCAGCGCCGTGCTCCCTGACCACGGGCATGATCCGCGAGAACCGCGAGCCTTCACCCTCGCCATCCTCATAGTTGACCGAGTTGACGACCGCGCGACCGCCCAGCAGCTCGAGGCCGGCCTCGACCACGGCAGGCTCGGTGGAGTCGAGCACGAGCGGCAGGGTGCTCGCAGTGGCGAACCGGCTGACGATCTCATGCATGTCCTGCACGCCGTCACGACCGACGTAGTCGACACAGACGTCGAGCAGGTGGGCTCCGTCTCTGGTCTGGTTGCGGGCGATCTCAACGCACTCATCCCAGCGAGACGCCAGCATGGCCTCCTTGAAGGCCTTGGAGCCATTGGCATTCGTGCGCTCGCCGATCGACAGGAACGACGTGTCCTGACGGAAGGGCACCGCGGAGTACAGCGAGGCGACGCCGTGCTCGGGTTCGGGCCGGCGCGGTTTGACCGGCGTCCACCCGACGGCTTTGACGACCTCGGCAAGGTGGGCGGGTGTCGTACCGCAGCAGCCACCGACCAGGGAGAGTCCGAACTCCTTGACGAACTGGGTATGGGCCGCTGCCAGCTGCTCGGGACTCAGAGGGTATGACGCGCCACCTTTGGACAGCATCGGCAGCCCGGCATTGGGCATACAGCTGATCGGGATGGTGGAGTGCCGCGACAGGTGTCGCAGGTGCTCACTCATCTCGGCCGGACCGGTCGCGCAGTTGAGGCCGATCAGATCGATCCCCAGCGGTTCCAGAGCGGTCAGCGCCGCACCGATCTCGGAGCCCATCAGCATGGTGCCCGTCGTCTCAACCGTGACATGCACGATGACCGGCAAGTTCTCCGCGGCAGCGGTCAGCGCGCGTTTGGAGCCGATCACCGCGGCCTTGGCCTGCAACAGGTCCTGTGAGGTCTCGATCAGGATGACGTCCGCGCCACCGTCAATCAGGCCTCGCGCCTGCTCGGCGTACGCGTCACGCAAGGTGGCAAAAGCAACATGCCCAAGCGAGGGCAGCTTGGTCCCAGGCCCCATCGAGCCGATCACGAACCGCGGATGCTCTGGGGTCGACCAGTGTGCCGCGGCCTCTGCGGCGATCCGGGCGCCGGCCTCGGCCAGCTCGTAGATACGCTCGGAGATGCCGTACTCGCCCAGGTTGGCCAGGTTCGCGCCGAACGTATTGGTCTCGACGGCATCAACACCCACCGCGAAGTAGGCGTCGTGAACGCCTCGCACGATATCCGGACGGGTGACGTTGAGGATCTCGTTACAGCCCTCGTAGTCCTGGAAATCGGCCATGGACGGGTCGGCCGCCTGAAGCATGGTGCCCATGGCGCCATCGGCCACAAGGACCCGCTCAGCGATGGTGGTGCGGAAGAGGTCAGAGCGGCTGCTCAAGGTGGTCCCATCTTCTCTATGGTTGGATCGACTTGGAAGTCTAACGGCGGGTTGAGAGGCCGCCCAACCGCCATTCCGTAGTCTGGTCATCTCAGAACAACTCTTGCAGCAATCGGAGGCTCCTGTTGATTGAGCTCGCGGACGTGCCAGAACTGCGCGACCCGATCATGATCGCGGCCTTCGAGGGCTGGAATGACGCGGGCGAGGCCGCGACTGCGGCCATCGAACACCTCAGCGAGGTGTGGAAGGCCGAGCCGGTGGCGGCCATCGACCCAGAGGAGTACTACGACTTCCAGGTGAGCCGTCCCCGGGTCGTCCTGGATGACGGCAAGCGCCGGATCAGCTGGCCGACCACACGCATCCTTCTGGCCACCTCCACCTCGCTGGACCGCGACATCATCCTGGTCCAGGGCATCGAGCCGTCCATGCGCTGGCGCGCGTTCACGATCGAGCTGCTCGAGTTCGCCCAGCAGATGGGTGTCACGACGTTCGTGACCCTGGGCGCCCTGCTCGCCGACGTGCCGCACACCCGGCCCCTGCCCATCTCCGCCACGTCCGAACATGAGGACGTCGCACAACGTTTCGACCTCGAACCCAGCAGGTATGAGGGAGCCACCGGTATCGTGGGCGTTCTGGCCGACGCAGCCAGCCAGTCAGACCTGCCCGCCCTGTCCTGCTGGGCCGCCGTGCCGCACTATGCGGGCGGCACGCCATCACCCAAAGCCACACTCGGACTCATCGCCAAGCTGGAGGAGCTGCTCGACCTGCCCATCCCGCACGGGGACCTGGCCGAAGAGTCACGCGCGTGGGAGCACGGCGTGGATGAGCTGGCCGAGTCCGATGACGAGGTGGCGGAGTACATCCACTCACTGGAACAGGCCCAGGACACAGCGGACCTGCCCGAGGCCAGCGGTGACGCCATCGCACGCGAGTTCGAGCGCTACCTGCGCCGTCGCGGTGAGGACCCGGCCTCCGGCTAGAGCCGGATGCCCAGAAGCGCGTCCAGGGCGCGGCCTACCAACCCGGGCGCACCGAGATCGAAGTCGGCCGCCTGGCTGTCGCCAGGGGCGCCGTCATCGGTTGCCAGGCTCGCCAGGCTCTCCCGGACCCATTCGTCCACCGCGACCAGCGCACCTGGCGTGTCGAGGTCATCCGCAAGACGTCCCCGCATTCGTGCGATGGTCGCGACAGCCGCCGGACCGCCGTTGCCGGACAGTCCCGCCCGCCACATGGCAAGTCGTGCCTGCCCTTCTGCCAGGACCTGGCCGGTCCACTCCCAGGGCGTTCGGTAGTGGTGCGCCAGCAGGGCGAGCCGTATGGCCATCGGGTCGACTCCTGAGCGTCGCAGCGTCGAGACGAGCACCAGGTTCCCCTTGGACTTGCTCATCTTCTCGCCATCGAGCCCCACCATGGCCTGGTGAACGTAGGCGAGCGCGAACGACGAGGCGCCGGTGATGGCACAGGCCTGGACCGCACTCATCTCGTGATGAGGAAAGATCAGGTCCGTGCCGCCACCCTGCACGTCGAAGGTCATTCCGAGGTAGTCAAGGGCGATGGTTGTGCACTCGATGTGCCATCCCGGTCTCCCGTCTCCGAGGTCGCCGCCGGGCCAGGACGGTTCACCGGACCGCGCCGCGCGCCACATCAGCGGATCCAGCGGATCGCGCTTGCCCGCACGCCCGGGGTCTCCCCCGCGATCGGCGTAGACCGCCATCATCTGGTCCCGGTCCCACGATGAGACAGAGCCGAACTCCGGAGCTGATGAGAGGTCGAAGTAGATGTCGGCGGCCCCGGCCGTCCCCTCACCTTCAGGAACGTCGACGCGGTATGCCCGACCACCGGACAGGAGGTCGGTCACGGCTTTGAGGACAGACGGGACGCCGTCCACCACCCCGATGTAGTGATCGGGGGCGATGACGGCGAGGGCGGTCATGTCCTCGCGAAACAGAGCGATCTCCCTGTCTGCCAGCACCCGCCACGGAACGCCGTCGCGCCGGGCACGTTCGAGAAGGGGCTCGTCCACATCTGTCACGTTCTGGACGTAGAGCACGTCGTGGCCTGCGTCGCGAAGGGCCCGACCCAGCAGGTCGAAGGTCACATAGGTCGCAGCATGGCCGATGTGAGTGGCGTCATAGGGAGTGATGCCGCAGACGTACATCCGTGCGGTGGGCCCCGGGGTCAGCTGACGCACGGTCCCGGATGAGGTGTCATGGATACGGATCGGAAGCCCGGTGCCGGGCACAGCAGGAATGAACGGCGAGGGCCAGGATTTCACCCCCTGAGCCTAGCCCGGAGGGCGTCGGGAAGAGTCCGGAGGGCAGCCATCACCTGTCCCCCGCGCTGCTTGCCTAGAGCGGTGGCCACGGCAGAGCGCGGCCACCGGGAATCGGCTTCGGAAACCGTCCGCTGCCCAGCAGGCCCGCGATACGTCGTCCGACCGCGTTCACCTCGGCCGGCGACAGGAGCGTCGCCAAGGTCCTGGACACCGGGCTCATCGCGTTGCTCAGCCATCCCGCCAGCGCCTCCAGCCTTTCGACGTCTGCCCCTGGAAGCGGCTGGCCCGCCCAACCCCACAGGACGGTGCGAAGCTTGGGCTCGACATGACAGCTGAGGCCATGGTCGAAGCCCCACAGCGACCCTGCCTGGTCCAGCACCAGGCTTGACCCTTTGCGGTCGGCGTTGTTGATCACGACGTCGAAGACTGCCGCAGAAGCGAGCTCGGGCCGATCAGCGTGGGCCACGACGACGTCTGAGCCATCAGCCAGCTGCCCCTCGAGCACGGGAAACCAGCTGGGCGCGAGCTCGGCGGGGCTCATCACATCGATAAGGGTTCTGGCGGTGCCGTCAGCGCCGTCAACCCAGAGCTGGACCGATCCACGGCCAAGGGGTCCATCCCTCAGGACCGTCGGGGGCACAAGGTTCCACCCTCCGACAGCCGACAGCACGAACGCCGCCGCCTCTCGTTCGGCAAGAGTTCCGTCGGGGAAGTCCCAGAGCGGGCGCTCCCCCTTGATGGGCTTGTAGATCACCCGGGTCCGAACGCCGTCCAGCTCGAGCTCACCACGCAGCGCCAGGTTGCTGGCATCCACCAGGCGGCCCTCGATCTCGAGGTCACCGAATGCCAGCACGTCGAGAACGCAGGCAAGCTCCTCCTGGGTCGACGGTGCGTCAAGGCTCATGGTCCCCACCGAGTCATTATGCCAACCCTGCGGCCTGGGCCACCAAGCCTCAGCGCTTGTACCCGTTGGATCGAGGGCAGATATGACCCGTCGGGTCCAGGGGCCCCCCGCAGAACGGGCATGGAGGACGCCCGGCAGCGACGACCTTGGTGCACCGGCGAGCGAACGCCCGGGCTGGGCCGGGCTCGATCACCACCCTCAGGACCGTCTCCAGGTCACCGGGTCGCTCAGGCTCCAGCGTCGGTTCACCCTCTTCGTCGACCTCGAGCTCTTCCTGACCGTCATGGCACTCGACGATGACGACACGACGTTCGGCGTCCCACCCGAGGCTCATCGTCCCGACCCGGAACTCGTCCTCGATAGGTGTTGCCAGAGGATCGAGGTCTTCAAACGCCTCCGCGACGGCCTCGACCGCCTCCCCCGCTGCGAAGTCGTCGAGAAGGTCATTGACCCGGTCGGCCAGAGTGCTCAGCTGCTGCTTCTCCAGCGACACTGAGGCCAGACGCGCCCCGGCGCTGGCCTGAAGGAAGAAGGTCCGTTGCCCGGGGGCGCCCACTGTGCCCGCGACGAACCGATCTGGTGGGTCGAACTCAAGGACCGGCATAAGGACGACTTTAGTCGGGTAAGCCCGCGTCCCCGCCAACTGGCGCGTCGTCCGGTGGCGGCACCAGGGAGGACAGGTCGGTCCCGGCGTCGTTGATCCGGATCAGGTAGGGGCGTCGATCGGTGTAGCTCACGACAGACAACGAGGCAGGGCCCACGACGAACCTCTGAAAATGGTCCAGGTGGGCCCCGGCCGCGTCTGCCAGGATCGACTTGATGACGTCGCCGTGGGACACCAGCGCCCACAGCGCCTTCGATCCGTGCTCGGCTCTGACGGCCGCGTCGATCTCGCGGACGGCCTCCAGACCGCGCGACTGCATCTGCGCGAGCGACTCCCCGGGGAACACCACGCCGTCAGGGAACCGCGCCGCACTGGGCTGGTCCTGCACCGTGCGCCACAGTGGCTCCTTGGCCAGCTCCTTGAGCGAGCCGCCCGTCCAGGCACCGTAGCGGCATTCGCCGAGACGCTCGTCCGTTCGCCACGTGACGTCGACCAGTCCGCCCATCACGATCTCGGCGGTCTCGACGCACCGTTGCAGCGGGCTGGAGACGAACGCACGGATC
Organism: Actinomycetota bacterium; assembly: GCA_040006795.1. Taxonomy (GTDB): domain Bacteria; phylum Actinomycetota; class Actinomycetes; order Actinomycetales; family Dermatophilaceae; genus UBA4719. The sequence continues at coordinate 22,045 of JBDTWH010000017.1, forward strand.
GGCAGCCCCTTCAGCCGCTCCGCCAGATCGGCAGCCTGGTTGCGCCCGACGTCGTCAAGGCCAACTCCCTCGGTCCACCCGGCCAGCGTTCCGTTGGCGTTGGAAGGGGTTCGCCCGTGGCGGAGCAGCAGACAGGTCGGCACGAACCACACTTTACGACGAGAGCGCGCCCCGGTCCCGGTTCAGCGTGCATGATGAGCACTGTGATTGTTGACCAGGCCATCTATCGCGACGGGCACCGCATACCGTGCGGGGACCTGAGTGATGAGCTCGCCAACCTGCGCAAAGCTGGGCATGGGTTCATCTGGATCGGCCTCAAAGATCCCACAGACGCCGAGTTCGCCCTGGTGAACCAGGAGCTCAAGCTGCATCCGCTCGCTGTCGAGGACGCGATCAAGGGCAACCAGCGACCCAAGCTCGATGTCTACGAGGACACGATCTTCGTCGTGCTCAAGACGCTGCACTACATTGATGCGACCTCGGACGTGGAGACCGGGGAGGTGATGATCTTCGTCGGCGACAGGTTCGTGGTGACGGTCCGCCGAGGCGAGGCAAACCCGCTGTCCGGGGTTCGCGCCCGTCTGGAACAAACGCCGGAACACCTGGCTCACGGTCCCAGCGCAGTCCTGTACTCGGTGATGGACTCGGTAGTCGACAACTACGCGCTCATCGACATCGAGCTCGGGGAGGATCTCGATCTCATCGAGCGGCAGGTCTTCACAGGGGCTCGCGGGATCGACGCGACGGACATCTACCGCCTCAAGCGGGAGGTCCTCGAGGTCAGGCGAGCCGTGATGCCGCTGGTCCTGCCCCTTCGCCGGCTGGGGTCGCAGGACATCGCGCTCGTTGACGAGCTGGCCCGCCCGTTCTTCGGTGACATCTCCGACCACGTGCTGCGAGTCGTTGACCACGTCGAGTCTTATGACCGCCTGCTGACCGATGTCCTGCACGCCCACCTGGCGCAGATCTCGGTGGAGCAGAACAACGACATGCGGAAGATCTCAGCCTGGGTGGCGATGGCCGCGGTGCCCACGATGGTCGCCGGGATCTACGGGATGAACTTCGACAACATGCCCGAGCTTCACTACCACTGGGGCTACTTCGCGGTGCTGGGCGCCATGGCAGTGGTCGTGTTCAGCCTGTACCGGGGCTTTCGCAAGTCAGGCTGGCTCTAGGCGGCAAGTCAGGCTGGCTCTAGGCGGCCTCCCGGTCCCCCAGACAGACCCGCCGGCGTGAAACGGCTCAGACGGCCGCCATGAACCCCATACCCAGGGCAACGCTCAGGGCAAGACCCAGGGCAACGCGATACCAGATGAAGATCGTGATCGGGTGGTGTGCGACGAACCTGAGCAGCCACGCGATGCTCGCGTAGGCCACGACGAAAGCTATGACGATGCCCACGGCCATCTGACCGAGGCCGGTCACGCTGGTCTGAACATCCTTGCCTTCGTAGAGCCCTGCGGCGGTCAGGGCCGGAATAGCCATGAAGAACGACAGCCTGGTTGCCGTCACCCGATCGAGTCCATCGATCAGGCCGGCCGAGATCGTGGCGCCAGAGCGCGATACGCCGGGGATCAGTGAGAAGCACTGGACCAGACCGATGATCAGGCCGTCACGCATGGTCACCTGACCCTCACCCCGCACAAGCCCACGCCTGTCGAGGACGCTGTGGCGCCGTTCGGCCACCCACATCACGCCGCTCCACAGGATCAGGGCCACAGCGACAACCCAGACACTGCGAAGCCCGCCCTTGATCCAGCCGCGTGCAAGGAAGCCGACCACGCCCACCGGCATCGAACCGATGATGACGGCCCAGGCGAGCTGGTAGTCATGGCTGCTGCGTTCGTCAGCATTCCGCAGGCCCCTGGACCAGGCTCCGAGCAGCCGGACGATGTCTTTCCAGAAGTAGAGGACCGTTGCCGCGATGGCGCCCATCTGGATGATCGCGGTGTAGGCGGTGATGCCCTTGTCGTCCACCGTGAGGCCGAGGACCTTCTCCGCGATGGTCAGGTGACCGGTCGATGAGATGGGAAGGAACTCGGTGAGACCTTCCACGATGCCCAGAATGATCGAGTCGAAATACGTAAGAGGCTGCACGGATCTTCTTTCGTGTCGTCCGGTCGGTCAGTCACCCAGCCCGGACTCGTCCAGAAGCTCGGCCATCGTGCGCACCACATGCAGCCGTTCATCGAGCGAGGAGCCCTCGGCAGCGATCGTCAGCGTCGTGACACCGCATGCATCGTACCGGCTCAGCCGGTCCCTGATTCTGTCGCGTGGTCCGATCAGAGACGTCTGGTCGATGAACTCCAGCGGCACCGCCGCCGCAGCCTCACGGTGCTTCTTGGCCAGAAAAAGATCCTGGACCGCCGCCGCCCCCTCGCCAAAGCCCATCCTGACGGCGAGTGCGTTGTAGAAGTTCTTCTCGCGCGACCCCATCCCGCCCAGGTACAGCGCGGAGTGGGCACGCAGGGGGCCAGCAGCCACCCTGACATCGTCGTTGATGATGACAGGGACGGTGGGCACGATGTCGAAGCCGGCGAGTCGATCCTGCTCGGTGCCACGATCGGCCCGGGCGCGCCCGGCTCTCAGCGAGGTCAGCAGGTCGCCTGAGAACTCAGGGCTGAAGAAGATCGCCAGCCAGCCGTCGGCGATCTCGCCGGCAAGCTCGAGATTCTTCGGGCCGACCGCTGCCAGATAGATCGGCAGATGCGCGCGTACCGGATGGATCGTCATCCTCAGGGCTTTGCCGGGGCCGTCCGGAAGGGGCAACGTCCAGTGCTTGCCCTGATAGGCAACAGTTTCACGGCGGAGCGCCATCCTGATGATGTCGACGTACTCGCGGGTCCGTCCCAGCGGGGCGTCGAACTTCACCCCGTGCCATCCCTCGCTCACCTGGGGCCCGGAAACTCCCAGTCCCAGCCTGAAGCGCCCGCCCGACAGCGTGTCCAGCGTTGCGGCCGTCATCGCCGTCATGGCCGGGGTCCGGGCCGGGATCTGCATGACGGCGGATCCAAGATCGATGTTCGCGGTCAACGCCCCGACCCACGACAGGACGGTCGCCGTGTCCGAGCCATAAGCCTCGGCCGCCCACACGACCGAGTAACCGATCCGGTCGGCCTCCTGCGCCAGGGCGATGTTGTCAGCGTCGTTGCCCATGCCCCAATAACCGAGATTCAGCCCGAGTTTCATGGTGGCGAGGCTATCGGCGGGGCGCCCACCTGGGGAGGCCAGGGCGACGCTAACCTACCAAGACATGCGACACAGGCGAATGGGACGCTCAGGACTCACCGTTGCGCGCCTTGCGCTGGGGACCGCCGGCTGGGGGGCCAGGACCTCGATCGACGATGCCCGCGAGCAGCTCACCACCTATCTGTCCGCCGGCGGAGACTTCGTCGACACCGCTCACATATACGCCGGCGGCGCCTCCGAGGAGGCCCTCGGCGCATTGCTGGGCGCCGTCGTCCCTCGTGACGAGCTCATCATCTGCACCAAGGCCGGTGTCTCGCGGCATGCAGGGGTGAGGGTTGTCGACACCTCACGGCGCGCCCTGATGGGCCAGCTCGACACCTCGCTGGAGCGCCTGGGCACGCCATACGTGGACCTCTGGCTGGCGCATGTATGGAGTGATGACACTCCACTGGATGAGACCCTTTCAGCGCTGGAATGGGCGGTGACCAGCGGCCGGGCCCGCTACGTGGGGGTCTCGAACTACTCGGGATGGCAGGCCGCACATGCTACGACACTGATGGCTCAGAGCCGAGTCCCCCTGGTCGCCAACGAGATCGAGTACTCGCTGCTGAACCGGATCCCGGAGGACGAGCTGGTTCCGGCCGGGGAGGCGCTCGGGTTCGGGCTTCTGCCCTGGTCACCTCTGGGGCGTGGAGTCCTCACCGGGAAGTACCGACACGGCGTACCCGATCAGTCACGCTCTGCTGCGGAGCCCACGGCTCTGGCAGGCCTCAACCTCACCGAGGAGTCCGGGCAGATCGTGGACGCGGTGGCCATCGCCGCGCGGGGCATGAACGTCAGCTCAGCCGAGATCGCGCTGGCCTGGATTCGGGACCGCCCCGGCGTCGTGGCCCCGATCGTCGGTGTTCGGACGACCGCCCAGCTGCGCGCCGCCCTGGCAAGTGAGGATCTCGAGCTGCCGGACGAAATCGTTCAGGCGTTGAGCGACGTCTCCGACTGACCTTCGGGCCGAACCATCCTGCCCTGAGCCGGCGACACTGGCAGCTGCACCCCTAGTGGGTACGCCCCCGATGACTCACTTGCTGCGCGAAGGCTCTTCGTCGTAGTCGCTGTCGTCCAGCCCGAGGTAGACGCCGTTGCTGTCGCCATCTTCGTCGCCGTGGTCGTCCAGCACCTCGTCCTCGTCGTCGTCCTCGTCAACGTCTTCCTCGCCGCTATAGATCTCCAGAGGCGTGACCTCGCCATAGGCCTCCAGCAGGGCGTCGTCATAGACGTCGAAAGCGTCAGCGACCGCCTGATAGGCGGCCACCACCGTCGGGTCATTCTCACCCCGGCGCGAGGCTGAGGCTTCAAGATGCCTCTCGAGAGAAGCGGTCAGGTTGGCCAGCGCGGCACGCGGGTCGGCGTTCATTCCTTGAAGGTACCCGGTTCTGCGACAGAATGGGCAACGATGGCCGAGTATCAGTATCGAGTGATGATCTTCCCGAGCGGCGTCTCCGCCGGGGACCTTCGTCGCGCGGTCGCCCAGGAGGCGGAGTACGGCCATTGGGAGCTCTCCAGGTTGCTTCTCTACCTCGGTGGCGCCCGCAAGGTCTGGCTGCGACGCAAGATCATCCGCGTTCAGCGCACCGTCTGGCAGGGAACGGCCGCCACCCAGGGCTGAGCCACGTTCTAACAGGTGGCAAACAGCCGTTGCAGGACCCGGGCACCAAACTCCAGAGACTCCACGGGCACCCGCTCGTCGATCCCGTGGAACATCGGGGCAAAGTCCAGATCCGCCGGCAGGCGAAGCGGGGCGAAGCCATAGCCGGTGATACCCAGGGTGCTCAACGCCTTGTTGTCGGTGCCGCCAGAAAGGCAGTAAGGAAGGACCGAGGCCCCTGGGTCCTCAGCCAACAGTGCCTGCTTCATCCTGTCGACCAGCTCCCCTTCGAAGGGGACATCGAGCGCGACATCCCGATGAAGCACCTCAACGGTGACGAACTCTCCGGCAAGCTCACCGATCGTGGCCATCAGGTCGTCCTCGTGACCCGGCAGGAATCGACAGTCCAGCGCTGCCGAGGCGCTCTGGGGTATGACGTTGTGCTTGTAGCCTGCCTCGAGCATGGTCAGCGTCGCGGTGTCCTGCAAGGTGCCCAAGACGAACCCGCGAGCCCCTCCCAGAAGGGCCAGAACGGGCTCCGGTGAACCGTCGTCGTACGAGGTGCCGGTGATCTCGCCGAGGCCGTCCAGCAGCTGCCGCACCGAGCCGATGTACTCCCGGGGCCAGACGTGTGCGTCTATCCGGCCGATCGCCGCCGCGAGTCGCACGATGGCATTCTCGTCGTTGGGCACCGAGCCGTGCCCGGCGCGGCCGTGAGCTGTCAGGCGCAGCCACGCCATCCCCTTCTCCGCGGTCTGCAGGAGGTATGCGCGGGTCGGTGCGCCGGTGCCCGTGGCCGCCACGGTGA
>JBDTWH010000018.1:0-5297 GCA_040006795.1 Actinomycetota bacterium
ACCTTCCAGAAGCCCACCGACTGGATGATCGAGGCGATCCCGCAGGTGAACAGGTCGGCGTTGATCAGGTGGATCAGCTGGTCGGTGCTCAGGCCGATGGCACTTGCCAGCAGGATCGGGACGATCACCGCTCCGGCATAGAACGCGAGGACGTGCTGGAAGCCGTAGAGGGCGAGCTTCGGGACCGGGAGCACCTCGTCGACCGGATGCGGGGCGCGCTGGGTGCGGGCGTGCGTGGTTTTACGGCTCATCGTTCACCTCAGAGACGGTGCAGAGCTGGCAACCTCGGGAAGGGAACCCGGGTCGATGTCAGCCCGTTGGCACCTCTCGGTGGTGGGCCTCGATTCTTCGCCAGTGTGCGCCGTTGCCTCCGGGACGAACACGCACCGAAGCGCCAGACTCGGCGTCCCGGCATACCGGCTCCTTTGTCGGATCGCACAGAGGCGAGGTCGTGCTGACGTCAGGAGCTCGTGAGGATGACGAGCTGCTGGGTCGCCCGGGTCATCGCGACATAGCGGTCGACCGCCCCCTCGATGCCCTTGCCGAACGCCTCTGGGTCGATGAGGACGACCAGGTCGAACTCGAGCCCCTTCGACAGCTCCGGGGTCAGCGACCCGACCCGGGACGTCGCCCGGAACGTGCCACCTTCGATGTCACCAGTGCCGACGACGCAGGCGATTCCATCGGCGTGCGTGTCGAGCCAGCCGTCGAGGATCGAGTCCAGGTCCGAGACAGAGCCATGGAGGACGGGGAGGTCGCTGCTGCGGATGGAGGTCGGCACGTTGGCGTCCGGGAGCATGGCCCGGATGACCGGCTCGGCTTCGGCCATGACCTCTTCCGGGGTCCGGTAGTTGATGCTCAGGGAGGCCAGGTTGACCCGGTCGAGCCCGATCCGCTCAAGCCGTTCCTGCCACGTCTCGGTGAACCCGTGCCTGGCCTGGGTGCGGTCCCCGACGATCGTGAGGCTGCGTGACGGGCAGCGCTGCAGCAGCATCTGCCACTCGGCGTCGGTCAGCTCCTGGGCCTCGTCGACGACGACGTGGGCGAATGGCCCGGCGAGCAGGTCCGGGCCGGCGACCGGCAGCGCGGCGCCGTCGACCAGTGCGGCCCGCAGGTCCTGGCCGCGCAGCATCGACATCACACCCATCTCCGAGTCGTCGTTCGCGATCAGATGGTCCACGACGTCGGACATGCGCTCGCGCTCGGCGGCGGCCGCCGCCTCCTGCCGCCGACGGCGGCGCGACGCCTCCGGGTCGCCGAGCCGCCGCCGCGCCGCGTCCAGCAGGGGCAGGTCCGAGATGGTCCAAGCGTGCGCGTCGGTCCGTTGCAGCGCCGCAACCTCCCTGGGTTCTAGCCAGGGGGCGGACATGTGCAGGTAAGCGGGCACTGACCAGAGATCCCCTACGAGGTCGGTCGCCTCCAACAGCGGCCACGCCCGGCTGAAGGCCCGCACCAGCTCACGGTTCGCCGCCAGCGACCGGCGGACCTTGCCGTCCGCGTCCTCAGTGTCGAGCCCGTACGCGTCGAACTCGTCGTTGTTGACAACGTCGCCGACGTCAGCGTCGTCCCTCAGCCTGTCCATCAGGATCTCGAGCAGCGCCTCCCAGACCGTGTCGCGCGCCTCGTTGTGCGAGGTGCCCGGCTCCGCAGACTCGAACGCCTCGGCCCAGTCCCGGCTGCTGACCCAGAGATCAGCCCAGGGGGTCTCAACGGTCATCCCTTCGGTGGGCGGCTTCTCGTACAGGCCGACGGCGGGCTCGATCGCCCGCACCAGGTCCGCCAACGCCTTGAGGCGGCTCACTTCCGGGTCGGGCTCGACGGTCGCCTCCGCCCCCTCGGGCTGGAAGTCCCGGAGGGTGGCCGTCTGTACCCCCTCCTCTCCCAGGCTGGGCAGGACGTCGGAGACGTACGCCAGGTAGGGCTGGTGCGGGCCGACGAACAGCACGCCGCCCCGGCGGTGACCGAGGCGGGGGTCGGAGTAGAGCAGGTAGGCGCAACGGTGCAGAGCTACGACCGTCTTGCCCGTGCCCGGGCCGCCGTCAACGACGAGGGCGCCGCGGGATCCCGATCGGATGATGGCGTCCTGGTCGGCCGCGATGGTGCCCAGCACGTCTCGCATCCGGGCCGACCGGTCGCTGCCCAGGCTGGCGATGAAGGCGGACTGGTCATCAAGCGCCGCGTGGTGCCCTTTGAACCCGTCCGAGGTGAACACTTCGTCCCAGTAGTCGCTGATCCGGCCGCGGGTCCAGCGATACCTGCGGCGACTTGCCAGACCCATCGGGTTGGCGTGGGTCGCTCCGAAGAACGGCTCAGCCGCGGGGGAGCGCCAGTCGAGCAGCAGCCGACGACCCGCGCTGTCCGTGAGGCCAAGTCGTCCGATGTACACGGGCTCGGGGTGGCCTGCGCTGACGATGTGTCCGAGGCACAGGTCCAGACCGAAGCGGCGCAGGGCGCGCAGGCGAGCGCTCAGCCGGTGGATCTCCATGTCCCGGTCCATCGCCTCCTGGCCTATGCCGCCGGGCGCACGGCGCTCGGCATCGAGGCTGTCGGACAGGTCGGCGATCGACTGCTCGAGGCTTTCCGCGATGGCCGCGAAGTGCTGCTCGTCGCCGGCGATCAGCGTCGGGTCGGCCTTGGGAGTGAGGTGGTCGGGAAGGTCAAACGCGCTGGTAGTCAGGGGGTTCACGTGATCAGCTCCGATCTGAGCTCGTGATCCTAGATCCAAATTTTGGGGCTCATGAGCGCGGCCGGACTCTGCTATAAATGAGAAAGAGGGAGTCGCTTTGCGACTGTTGCGCGATCCTGCGCCGGTGACCACGGCACAGCAGTACCCCCCGCGGGCACGCGCGCAGTCCCTGGCGGTCACGGACCGATCAGGAGATCGCGGCCTTCACCAGCTCGAAGACCTTCTTCTCCACCACAGGGCTCCACTTCACGAGCGCGTACGACACCGGCCACAGGTCGCCGTTGTCGAGATTCGCCGCCTCCTGGAAGCCCAGGGTCGAGTACCGATATTTGAACTTGCCCGCGTCCTGGAAGAAGACGACGACCTTGCCGTCCGCGTTCGCGTAGGCGGGCATCCCGTACCAAGTCTTCGGCAACAGCTCGGGGGCGGTCGCGGTCACCGTCACGTGTACGCGCTCGGCAAGCACACGATCCTGCGGCGCCATCTCCGCGATCCTGTCGAGGACCGCCTGGAGGCCGTCGGCTTTCTTGGTGCCCTTCTTGCCCTCGGCGCGCAGCTCGGCGGCGCGCTCCTTCATTGCGGCACGCTCCTCGGCGCTGAAACCGTCAGACTCAGTCTCGACCTTCTTCGCAGGCATTCTCCGGCTTCCTTTCGACACTCATCGGCTCGGCGCGTTGCCGACCTTCCGCAAGAAGACTAGGCCCGGCTTCTGTGGTGGCCCACAGCCTCGGACACGTCCCCGGCAGACTCACGCAGGCCAGCGCGGACCACAGCGCCGGCGAGGGCCGGGCTATAGGTTTGGGTGAATCTCAGGTGTAACGTACGTCACTTCCACGTCATCCCAGACTCTGGTGGCGTAGGCATATTCTCGTGCTGCTCCTGACCCTCGGTGGCCCGTGTCCTTTGTCTCGGGACCAGTGAATCGAGTTAGCGATGCGCCAGCAGCCGAGGGCTTCCTACGACTTCTCCACAGATTTCGACCACCACGTCGTTCTCTTCCCCACCCGATCCGCGGCCCACGTCCTTGCCGGGCTCCCGGCGAAGTCAGCCGGTCGTCCCATCACCGGCCCGCCTCAGCCGGTCACATCACGGGTCATCCGTCAGGTGGTGGTCCTTGACGTTGCTGGTCGGCTCAATGACGTCGTCGGGGAGCTGGACCTGGCGATCCAGCTGGCTTTGACCGAGGGATCCCGCGGCGTGGTCTGCGACCTGTCCGCTGCCCTCGAGGGTGCCGAACCCGCCTCGGTTGACATGCTTGCGGCAGTCGGCCGACATGTCCGCGACTGGCCAGGGATCCCCGTGGCCGTGGCATGCCCGGACCCGCAGGTTCGAGCAGCGCTGGCCGCCGACCCCCTGGGTGGGCACCTGATCGTGAGGGCGTCGTTGCGCTCCGCAGTATCCACGGTGCTGGCTACTCCCGCCCCGGCGGTTGAGTGGCTACACCTCGCACCGCACCCGACCGCACCTCGCGCCTCTCTGGACTTCGTCACCCGTATCCTGCTGGACTGGGGGCTGGCCCCGCTCGTCCGCTCGGCAGGCTTGGTGGTCCGCGAGCTCGTGGCCAACTCGATGCACGCCGGCACCGACATCGACGTGTCCGTCGCCTGGAACCTGGGGGCGTTGCGCCTGACGGTTCGAGACAACAGTCCCGACCTTCCGGGTCAGCCGTTCTCCCACCATGACCCGCACGCGCGAAGGCTGTCGGTCGTTGCCGTCCTCTCCCACGCCTTCGGGGTTCTGCCCACGGCCGACGGTGGCAGAGTCGTCTGGGCGGTGCTCGACGCTGCCCGGCCACGCTCGTCGACCAGCCCGCCCCGTCATGGGCCCGTGACTGCCACCCAGGAGTCGCCGGTGTTCACCGAAGCCCCTGACACGGCCGGACTGTAGGTCTGCGGGGGCCTCAACCGCCAGGCTCCACCCGTGCGGGCGGGCCGGGGTTCATGGTGCTGCCGCTGGTCCCGCTTCCACCGCCGATGCTGCCGGGTTCGGTGCCGCTGGTCTGCCCGCCACCGGCAGAGGGCTGGTCCGGGACCCCGAGGAACGCCGGTTTCACCGCGACGACGGCTACCGGTGTTGTCTCGCCACGTACCTGGAACAGCCACGCGGGCACGAGCAGGATGGCGTGGTCGGTGCTGTAGGCCTGGGTCAGTCCCAGCGTCGCCCCCGTCACCACGCGCTCTGGGGTTGGCGCGCAGCCCGACGTGCCGGGAACAATGCGGCAGGGCGCCATGGCGAGTCCCATCATCGGCTGCGGCTGTGCGAGCAGCTGGTCGTAGGCCGCCCGGGCGCTGATCAGCGGGTATGCCGAGCCTCGGGTTGGCGTGGCCAGCCAGCCCGAGGCGTCCACGATCTGCCCGTGCTGGTCCACCGACACCCGGGTCTCGAGCCCGACAACGGTCGAGCCCGCCACCTCCGGACTGAAGACGACGCTGCGTCCACCACCCTCGATGTCGACCCGTCCGGCATCCGGGTCGATCCCGACCGCCTGCATGACCGGGCTGGCAAGCCTCCGGGCGACGTTCAGCGGGACCGGCGACGGCGGCGCGACCACGACCGGCGGTGCAGCGACCGGCGGTGCAGCGACCGGCGGTGCAGCGACCGGCGGTGCAGC
>JBDTWH010000019.1:0-34217 GCA_040006795.1 Actinomycetota bacterium
GATGACCTGCGGGTTTGCTCCCCCGACTGGACTCGAACCAGTAACCTGCCGATTAACAGTCGGCTGCTCTGCCAATTGAGCTACAGGGGAATGCTGCGCGTCGAACTGTAGCAAAGGGTTTCGCCAGCCACGAAACTGGCTCCTTCCGCCAATCAGGTCATATCGGAAGCCCGACCTGGTCCTTCAGATAGGCAAGTGCAGCCTCAACATGCGCGTGCACCTCCGGGTCGTCGCCGCGCGTGTAGCGTCCCAGGATCGTCTGCGGGATGAGCTCGCGAGTCGAAAAATCCTGTCGTATGGCGACCCTGCCGGTTCGCCGATCTCCCAGGTTCAGGCGCGACGTGAGCACCACACTGGCCTGGACCCGCTCCCGCAACGTCTCGGGCAACCGGGTCGGCTGATCACGGAAGGACCACTGCCCCGCGCGTCTGCCGTCGGTCCAGGTGACGGTCAGCGTGGCCGTCTGCGGTTGCCAGGACCCGGCATCCACAAACAGCCAGCGACGCCTGAGCACGCGTTCCGCCGCCGACCCCGCACTGACCGAGACAACAGCCAGGGCGAAGGTGGTAGCCACGACGAGACCACCGGTGTTGTCATCGACGCCGAAGGCGAGGACCCGCTCGCCCTTGGCCAGCCCGAGAGCCGACATGGCGTCAGCGGGCAGGTCAGCTCCCGAGGGCTGCCTGTTGAACAGCCCCATCAGCCGAGCCTCGATCGGAGGGCGGCCAGCTCACGCTGCAGATTCTGCAGCTGTATGCCGTGCTCGCGCCCGTCAGCGGTGTCCTCAGGCGGAAGACGGCGCATCGCGCTGATGGCATCGCCGATCTGACGGGTCAGCGCGACCTCCTGGATCCGGATGAGGAGCTCGTCAACGTATCGACGTTCGGGCAGCCCGGTGAGTGGGTCGACCCGCGCCGGGACCGCTGCCACGGCGAGCTCGCTGACAAGGGGCCGCACGGTCAGGGCTGAGGCCTCGCTCACCCGGTCAGCCCAGCGGCTCTCGCCGCCGCTGGCGGCCCGGATGCCGCCCGCCCCCTGAATGGCGTCGTGGACCCCGCGATGCGCCGGGGCGCTGAACGAGTCGCCGGCAAGAGACTCGAACCCGTCCGGATCGACCAGGCTCGGGAACTGCAGCGCCGCCTGCAACAGCTGTCGCTCTGCCGCGACGACCGGGTCGCGCAGGTCCGGGCGGTCCAGCTCGAATGCGTGCTCGTCGCCCTGCTCACGCCTCGGGTCCTTGTCCTGGTCTCGGTCAGCCACCGAGTCGGTCCCCGTGCCTGCCCGGGCACCGGATGCAGGTGTGGCTGCGTGCGCGGCGATCCTGCTGGCTCTGGCTACCTCGTTGGCCACCTGCTCGATCTCGACGCCCAGCCATCCAGACACGGTCCGGGTGTACTCAGGTCGTAGTGAGCGATCGCGAATGCCCGCGACGATGGGAGCGACCGCTCCCAGCGCTCGGACCCGGCCCTCGGCACCGCTCAGGTCGAATCGGGCGAGGGTGGTGCGCACCGCGAACTCGAACATCGGCACGGCATCCTCGACAAGGGCCACAATGGCCGCGTCTCCCCCGGACTGACGCAGCTCGCAAGGGTCCTTACCTGAAGTCTCCACGGCAACGAAGCACTGCGATGCCCAGCGCTGGTCCTCCCCGAAGGCCCGCATCGCGGCCTTCTGACCGGCGGCGTCTCCGTCGAAAGTGAACACGACCTTGGCCGGGGCAAGGTCTGTCTCGTCTCGCATGAGGCGCCGCAGCAGCTTGATGTGCTCGACGCCGAACGCGGTGCCGGAGGTGGCTACGGCGGTCTCGATGCCGGCCAGGTGGCAGGCCATCACATCGGTGTAACCCTCGACCACCACCGCCTGACGATCCCTGGCGATGGCCTTCTTGGCCAGGTCGAGGCCATACAGCACGGAGGACTTCTTGTAGATCGTCGTCTCGCTGGTGTTGAGGTACTTGGCCTCGATCCGGTCATCGTCGAACAGGCGCCGTGCGCCAAAGCCAACGACATCGCCGGTGATGTCGCGGATGGGCCACATCAGCCGGCCCCTGAACCGGTCATACAGGCCCCGCCCGCGACTGGCCAGACCACCCGCGACGATCTCGTCGTCGGTGAAGCCTTTGGCGCGCAGATGTCTGGTGAGATCATCACCCCCGCGGGGCGAGAAACCGACACCGAACCTCTCCGCCGCCATCCGGTCGAATCCGCGTTCCCGCAGGAAGTCACGAGCAGCGCGCGCCTCAGGCAGGTTGACCAGCGCCGCGCTGTAGAACTCCGCAGCGACGCGATGCGCCTCCACCAGTCGCGACCGCTTGCCCAGACCCTCGCCGTCGCGGGGAGGACCGCCCTCTTCGTAGTGGAGCTCCATGCCCAGCTTGGTCGCGAGACGCTCGACCGCCTCGGCAAAGGTGAGGTGCTCCACCTTCTGCACGAAGGAGATGACGTCGCCGCCCTCGCCACAGCCGAAGCAGTGCCAGGCACCCACGACCGGGCGGACGGTGAATGACGGGCTCTTCTCGTCATGGAAAGGGCACAGCCCTTTGAGGGAGCCTGGCCCTGCTGCGCGCAACGTCACATGCTCGCGAACGACATCCTCGATCAGGGATCGCTCCTTGACCTGTGTCACATCGTCGGCTTTGATCAGACCCGCCACCCTGCCTCCTCCACGCCGTAGGGAAGTCTAGGCGGTTGCCCTCGTCCGCACCCGATGGCCGGCCGATCAGCACCAGCTCTCGTGCAGCACCTGTGCCCGGGGGTCGGAGAGGGAGGCCACCTGGTCGATGACCACCCGCAGCGCGGCACCGTCATTGACCGCACCCAGGTAGTCGCCCCGGTACAGCGGATCCAGACGCGCCTCAGGTCGGGCGCGATAGGCGTCGACAAGCTCGCGGATCTGGGTGCGCTGTCCGCCCATCACGGAGCGCCGCTCGTCGGTGAACATCAGGAAGTGGGCTGCGGTGCCTTTCAAGACGGCACACTCGGCCCGGACGTCGTCAGGGATCACCAGGTCGGCTGCGTAGCGGGTCAGCGGGCCGTCCCCGTACCTCGCCCGGGTGGCGACTCCCACCGTTTGGACGAACCGCCCGATGAGCAGGCTCGTCATGTCCTTGAGCGCTGCCAGATCGGTGCGCGAGCCGTTGTGGGACTGCGGGATCCAACCCGTGGCGAGCACACGGCCCAACGCGTCGGAGAGCCGCTCCTCGTCCAGGTCCGGGGCATACAGCTCTCGCGTCATCGCGAGGACCGGTCCCATCTCGGACGCCGATCGCAGTGCCCGCAGATCCAGCCGCCGCGAGGCCACGCCGTCCTCGACATCGTGGACCGAGTAGGCCACGTCATCCGACCAGTCCATGACCTGGGCCTCAAGGCAACGCCGGCCCTCCGGCTGGGACTGCCGGTACCAGCTGAAGACCTCGAGGTCGTCGGCATAGACACCGAACTTGCCCGTGCCCCAGCGGTCCTCGTCCCGGGCCCAGGGATACTTCGTGACCGCGTCCAGGCTTGCCCGGGTGAGGTTGAGTCCTGCCGGGCGGCCATCGGCATGCACCCTCTTGGCCTCGATCCGGGTCAGCAGCCGCAGGGTCTGGGCGTTTCCCTCGAAACCGCCGATGCCGGTCGCGATGTCGTTCAGGGCGGTCTCCCCGTTGTGCCCGAATGGCGGGTGGCCAAGATCGTGTGCCAGGCAGGCCGTGTCGACCACGTCCGCATCGCACCCGAGCGCGGCGCCGAACTCCCGGCCGATCTGGGCGACCTCCAGCGAGTGCGTCAGCCGGTTGCGGACGAAGTCGTCGCTGTCCGGCTGCACCACCTGCGTCTTGGCCGACAAACGCCGCAGCGATGCCGAGTGCAGCACCCGTGCACGGTCTCTGGCGAAGTCGTCACGGTCGGCCTGTTTGTGGGCCGGGTCCTCACGGACCCAGCGCTCCCGATCGGCTACGGCATAGGGGCTCACACGTCGCACTGTATGCCGGGAGGCCGCCTTCAGTGGCAACCCGGACGAAAGCGCCGCACCACCCTGTAGAAGGAAGGGTGGTGCGGCGCCGTGCGATGCCGCCGCCTTCGCGACGGGTGCCCGTAAGCCCTCGTTCTGGAACGCGTGGCCGGTCAGGCGGTCGCGCCGACCGCCTCGCCGCTGCTGGCCAGCCTCGGTGAGCGGGCGGCCTCAACGGTGGGGGTCGAGACCTTCACGAGAGCGAAGCCGAGAAGTGTGAGCAGGACTCCCATGCCAATGGCCAGGGCAGCGACACCGAAGGAGACGACCGAGGTGAAGAGTGAGGCCCGAAGGAACGAGCCGTTCATGGCGGTGTCGCGGGCGTCAGCCAGGGCAATGACGCCCTCGTCCTTCGCGATGTCCGCTTTGCTCGCACCACCGGCGGCAAGCTTGGCCTTGAGGGCCTTCGCATCGGTTCCGAGCTCGGCGTACGTGCGGTCGTTGGCCCCCGCGAGCGCGTGGTGCTTGATCGCGTTGGCCTGGGCGTAGGCGGTGAACGGGCCGGCGACCGGCTTGCCTGCCAGTCTGCCCGGTGCCTCGGGCGTCACCGCGGCGACGGTGATGTTCTCCGACCTGAGCTGGGTGCTGACCAGTCCCCAGGTGACGCCGCCCGCGACGATCATGATGAAGCCAGCGACGACCGTGATCAGGCCGATGAGCTTGATCGTCTTGGTGGTGGTGGAGGAAGACATGTCTGGTGCATTTCCCTTCAGAAACCGTGAATCTGATCCCGAACGGCATCAGAGAGGTGAGCCTGGGAGGCTCGCCCAAGAACAGCGTAGCCGCTCAATTCGCTTAACTTTTAGGCAGTCCTAACTTTGGACGCCCGTTCAGGGGATCGGCACAGGCGCAGACTCGTCGGTGAAGTCGGCGCCACACGGCTGGTAGCAGCTCATTTCAGCCGGCAGGACTCAGGAGGCTAGCGCTTGCGGGTGCCCTTCATCGGGCCGATTCCGATCACCGCGAACAGGACACCGATTCCCATGACCGGGGCAGCGACACCGAGAGCGACCGCGGCGATGGAGAACAGTGCACGAAGGAACGGCCCATTTGTCATGGAGCTGGGCGAGCTGGGAAGAGCCATCACGTCTGCGCTGTGCGTCCGGCTCATCCCGACCGGACCGTAGACGTTGAACAGGTTTGCGTCCGCCTTGCCGATGCTGAGGGATCCGCCCTGGGGGGTTGTTCCCGTGTCGGCGATGTGCTCAGCCTTCAGCTCAGAGGACACCATCCCCAGCGTGACACCCGCAGCGACCACCACCAGTGCACACACGATGATGACGAACGCACCGATGAGTCTGACCTTCGACTCTCTCTTGCGGGTCGACATGTATAGAGGTCCCTTCGACGAAAGGACCACACCTTAGAGCGTTCAGCAGAGAACCTATAATCTGTGCGTACTCGACTCAGCCGAAACGGACCGCGTTCCGCTCGCGCGCCTTCGCAGCCTCGATGTCACGGTCTCTTGGCGGCGCCGTCGTCACCATCGCGTCCAGCAGGACCTGGGTTGCCACGGCCACGGCGGACACCGCCTGCTCGAAGGCGACGATGTTTGCCGCCGATGGCTTGTTGGTCCCGCTCACCTTGCGGACGTACTGGAGCGCGGCTCCATGCACCTCGTCCGGACTCGCCGGCGGAGCGTAGTTGTACAGGGTTCTGATGTTGCGGCACATACCTCGAGACTGCCACGGGTCGAGCCCTCAGGGAACCGTGACGAGAGCCCTGTCAGCCTCCTGAGACCGACAGCTCGGCCTGGGCGACGACGGCAGCGGATGCCTCGTTGAGCTCCTGGGAGTCCAGCCACCCGTCCGGCAAGGCCACCCGATGCGGTGAGCCCGCCCGTCCCCGCTGACCCTCGGCCCACTCCCCCGGCCACGCCGCATCCAGATCGAGGCCGGCGATCAGGTCATCGAGCGCTGCCATCGAGTCAACCAGCGCAAGTCGCCTGCGGGTGTCGCGGCCGGCCGGGAATCCCTTCAGGTACCAGGCCACGTGCTTGCGGATGTCACGGCATGCCTTCAGCTCGCTGCGGTAGAGCTCGGTGAGGTACTCGGTATGGCGACGCATGGTCTGCGCCACCTCACCCAGTGTCGGCTGGACCCGCACCGCGGACCCCGCGAAAGCCGCCGCGAGGTCGGTGAACAGCCATGGCCGGCCCAGGCAGCCGCGGCCAACCACAACTCCGTCGCAACCGGTCGCCTCGACCATGTCCAGCGCATCCTGGGCCGACCAGATATCTCCGTTGCCGAGGACCGGGATGGTGGTGACGACCTCCTTGAGCGCCTTGATCGCTGACCAGTCGGCCCGGCCTGAGTAGCCGTCGGAGGCGGTTCGCGCATGAAGTGCCAGCGCCGCGACACCCTCCTCCTCGGCAATCCGGCCGGCTTCCAGGAACGTCAGATGGTCCGAGTCGATGCCCTTGCGCATCTTGACGGTGACCGGCACGTCATACAGGGACGCCTGCCTGACAGCGGTGCTGACGATCGCCCGGAACAGGTCCGTCTTCCATGGCAGTGCCGCGCCCCCGCCCCTGCGGGTGACCTTGGGGACCGGGCAGCCGAAGTTGAGGTCGATGTGATCGGCACGGTCCTCGGTCACCAGCATCCGCACGGCGGCCCCCACCGTCGCTGGATCCACGCCATACAGCTGGATCGAACGGGGGTTCTCGTCAGGGTCGTGCTCGATCAGCTGCATAGACTTCGACGTCCGCTCGACCAGGGCGCGTGAGGTGACCATCTCGCTGACATACAGGGACGACTGCCTGGGGTCACCGCCGCCAGCCCGACCCGCATCGCCAAACTCCCTGCACAACCGGCGGAAAGCTCGGTTGGTGATGCCGGCCATGGGCGCGAGCACGACAGGCGACCCGATGGTGTGGCGACCGATCTGGAGCGCGGGCAGGACGGGTTCGGGCGGGAGCGCCGTCAGCTCCGGCAGCAACGCGGACATGCCCCTCGAGCTCAGCAGCCGAGCAGACGGGTGGCCAGGTAGGCCTCGACCTTGTCGAGGGACACCCGCTCCTGAGCCATGGAGTCCCGCTCGCGCACCGTTACCGCGTGGTCGTCAAGGGTGTCGAAGTCGACAGTGACGCAGAATGGCGTGCCGATCTCATCCTGGCGGCGGTAACGACGGCCGATGGCGCCTGCGTCGTCGAAGTCGATCGACCAGTTCCGGCGCAGCTGATCCGCCAGGTCCTTGGCCTTGGGAGTCAGGTCGGCGTTGCGCGACAGAGGCAGGACGGCGGCCTTGACCGGTGCCAGACGCTTGTCGAGCCTGAGGACGACCCTCTTGTCCACCCCGCCCTTGGTGTTCGGCGCCTCGTCCTCGGAGTAGGCGTCGATCAGAAAGGTCATCAGCGAGCGGGACAGTCCGGCCGCCGGCTCGATGACATACGGGATGAAGCGCTCACCTGTGGTCTGGTCGAAGTAGGAAAGATCCGCGCCGGAGGCCTCGCCGTGTGTCCTGAGGTCGAAGTCGGAGCGGTTGGCGATGCCCTCGAGCTCGCCCCACTCGCTGCCCTGGAAGCGATAGCGGTACTCGATGTCGACGGTGCGCTTGGAATAGTGAGAGAGCTTCTCCTGCGGATGTTCGAAGTGGCGCAGGTTGTCCTTGTTGATACCAAGGTCCACATACCAGTCGGTACGCGTGTCGATCCAGTACTGGTGCCACTCCTCGTCACTGCCGGGAACGACGAAGAACTCCATCTCCATCTGCTCGAACTCGCGGGTGCGGAAGATGAAGTTGCCGGGAGTGATCTCGTTACGGAAGCTCTTGCCGATCTGGGCGATGCCAAAGGGGGGCTTCTTGCGGGCAGAGTTCATCACGTTGGCAAAGTTCAGGAAGATGCCCTGAGCGGTCTCCGGGCGCAGGTAGTGCAGGCCTGAGTCATCCTGAACGACACCGAGGTAGGTCTTGAGGAGGCCGGAGAAAGGCTTTGGTTCCGTCCAGGCGCCACGGGTTCCGCAGTTCGGACAGGCGACGGTCAACAGGTCGACTGAATCGGGGTCGGCGATCCCCTTCTTCTCCGCGACGGCCTCCTGCAGGTGGTCAGCCCGGAAACGATGGTGGCAGGACTGGCACTCCGTGAGCGGGTCGCTGAAGGTCGCTACGTGGCCTGAGGCCTCCCAGGTCCTGGTCGGCAGGATGATCGAGGAGTCCAGGCCAACGATCTCGTCGCGCTGCTGGACCATGGACTTCCACCACTGACGCTTGATGTTGTCCTTCAGCTCAACGC
Organism: Actinomycetota bacterium; assembly: GCA_040006795.1. Lineage (GTDB taxonomy): Bacteria > Actinomycetota > Actinomycetes > Actinomycetales > Dermatophilaceae > UBA4719. The sequence goes on from JBDTWH010000019.1 coordinate 8,225, forward strand.
CCAGGGGTCCGTAGTCCCAGGCGGAGCGAGTGCCCCCGTAGATGTCACCGGACGGGTAGACGAAGCCCCTGCGCTTGCAGAGACTGACAATGGTGTCGATCGTGGAGGTGGCAGCCATGAGGCAAGGGTATCTGGGCGCTGCCCCCGACGTGACCGCCACTCGCGCCGGGCGGTCCCTCAAGTAACCTGACACCGTGCCGAATACCCTGCGCCACCGTATCGACCAGGCGAGTCTGCCCCTGATGACCAGGCTCAGCCGGCTGCCGAAGCTGATGCCGTTCGCGATACTGCTCACCCTGCTGGTGGCCGGCGTGCTGATCGGCGGCCCGGCCGGGTTCGTCCTGATGGCCCTGGCCGCCCTGTTCGTGGCCTGGGTGCTCTACCTGTCGTGGCCACTCCTCAGCGGTTCAGAACGGATCATGCGGTCCGCAGTGCTGCTGCTCGCGGTCGCTATGACGGTCGCGCGGTATTTCCAGGCCGGCTGAACGACCCTCACCGCAGCGCTGAGGAGTGTCTGCCGCTGCCATAGGACGTGCAATCATGCTCGTTAATCCGTTTTGTCCTGCTTGATCCACTTGTTTTGACAATGATTCTCATTGGGATCAATAATGAGGGTCATGACGTCACGAAGCGCCCTCGTGGCTGCCCCTTTGATCTTCGCCGCCCTGGCCCTGAGCGCTTGCAGCACGGGTGCACCGGGAAAGAGCAGCAGCGGCAAGCTGAGCGTCGTGGCGTCGTTCTACCCTCTGCAGTTCGCTGCCGAACAGATCGGCGGTGGCCACGTCGCCGTTACCAGCCTGACCAGGCCCGGCACCGAGCCCCATGACATCGAGCTCACCACACGTGACGTCGCCACGGTCAGCGAGGCCGGGCTCGTTGTCTACGAGAAAGGGCTGCAGGGCGCCGTCGACAAAGCTGTGGAGTCCCAGGCGCCGGACCGCAGTCTTGACGTGAGCTCTGCGGCCGAACTCAACCTGAGGCTCACCACGGGAGGAACCGACCCGCACTTCTGGCTGGACCCGGGTCGCTACTCCCACGTCGCGGAGGCCATCGCCGCACGCCTCTCAGCTGCGGACCCTGCCCACAAGGCGGACTACAAGAAGAATGCCGAGTCCTTCGCAGCCAGGCTCACCATGCTCTCCGAGGAGCTCAGCGCTGGCCTGGCCAGCTGCCAGCGCCGGGACCTCGTCACCAGCCACGCTGCCTTCGGCTACCTGGCGCAACGCTTCGGCATGAAGCAGGTGGCCATCACCGGCATCTCCCCCGAGCAGGAGCCCGATGCCGCCGAGATCGCCGCAGTCAGCACCTTCGCGCGGGCGAACGGCGTGACAACGGTCTACTCGGAGACGCTGGCGAGCCCGGCCATCGCGCAGACCGTCGCTCGCGAGGCCGGCGCGAAGGTGGCTACCCTCGACCCGATCGAAGGCCTTACCAGACAGTCGAGCGGCAAGGACTACTTCGAGGTCATGCGATCCAACCTCAGGACCTTGCAGGCGGGGCAGGGGTGCTCATGACCAGCACCTCACCGCCTCCCGGCAGTCGCTCGAATGACTCGCGGGACTCCCGGGGCCAACAGGGCTCGCAGGCAATCGTCTCGCTGCGCTCGGCTTCCTTCGGGTATGCCGACCGGGCCATCGTCTCAGGGGTCACCCTTGATATCCACGCCGGTGAGATCGTCGCCATCCTGGGCCCTAACGGCTCGGGCAAGTCAACCCTGATCAAGGGGGTGCTCGGACTCAACGACCATCTCGCCGGTCAGGTCGAGCTCTTCAACACTCCGATCGACCGGTTCCGGGACCATTCCCGGCTGGGATACGTCCCCCAGCGCCATACGCTTTCCGCGTCCGTTCGCGCCACGGTGTCGGAGATCGTTGCGGTCGGGCGACTCCCCCACCAGGGCTGGCTGGGCCGCCCCAACCAAAGGGACCGGCGAATCATCGCGGAGTCACTTGCCGTCGTGGGCCTTGACGACCGCGCCGATGTCGACGTGAGCACCCTCTCCGGCGGCCAGCAGCGGCGCGTGCTGATCGCCCGTGCCCTGGCCGCCCACCCGGACGTCCTGCTCTTGGACGAGCCCACAGCGGGCGTCGACCTGGCCAGCCAGGAGGTCCTGAGCCACGTGCTGGCGCGACTGGCCGCCAGTGGGGCGACCATGCTGATCGTCACCCACGAGCTCCAGGCCGTGCGCGGCGTGCTGACCCGGATCGTCCAGCTCAACGGGGGCCAGATCACCTTCGACGGGACCCCCGCCGACTATGCCGGCTCACAGGGTGCCCCGACGTCCGGCGACAACGGCCACCACCACGACGACGAGGACTTCCCGCGGCACTCTCCGGCAGCCGGACCACTTGACCGCGTACATCAGCTGCCTGGAGGCCATCGTGCCTGACATCCTGACCTTCGGCTTCATGCAGCACGCGCTCATGGCGGCGTTCCTGGTTGGCCTGGCGGCGCCGATGGTCGGAGCCTTCCTTGTGCAACGGCGCCTGTCCCTCATCGGCGACGGCATGGGCCACGTCGCCCTTGCCGGAGTTGCGGTTGGCGTCGTCACGGACCAGGCACCTGTGCTGACCGCGCTGGTGTTCGCCGTCATCGCAGCGGTGGGTATCGAGCTGGTACGAGCCCGTGGCCGGACCAGCGGCGACGTCGCCCTGGCCGTCATGTTCTACGGCGGGATCGCGCTCGGAGTGGTGGTGATCGGCAAGTCCACCAGCGGCGCGCCCGCCAACCTCGACACCTATCTCTTCGGCGCGATCTCCACCACGACCCACGCCGACCTCATCGCCTTTGCCGTGCTGGCATTCGTGGTGGTCGGGCTCACCTGGGCGCTCGCCCCCAGGATGTTCGCCGTAGCCAACGATGAGGAGTACGCCCGGGCCACCGGCATGCGGGTCACCGCACTCAACATCACCCTGGCAGTGCTCACTGCGGTGACGGTGGTGGTGGCGATGCGCGTGGTCGGCCTGCTACTCATCAGTGCGCTGATGATCGTGCCGAACGCCACAGCTCAGCTGCTTGCCAGAAGCTTCCGGTCGGCGATGCGGATGGCCGTGGTGATCGGGGTGGTGTGTAGCGTGGGTGGGGTGACGGCGTCGTTCTATGCCGACACCGCACCAGGGGGCACCATCGTCCTGCTAGCCATTGCGCTCTTCATCGTTGCGGCGTCATACAACGCCCTGCGGGGCCGGATCAACGGCAGGCGGCACATGCAGGCCGAGCAACACGAACACGAGCACGGCCCGGACTGCGGTCACCCCGCCATCGAGCACGAACACCATGTCGACTATCTTCACGACGGCCACCGCCATGCAACCCATGAAGGCCACTACGACGAGCACGACCCGCCCAAGACCCATGATTCCGTGAGGCACTGATGTCCGTAACCTTCCGACGGCCCACACGACAACGAGCTGCCGTCGAAGCCCTGCTCGTGAACATCGCCGATTTCATGTCGGCCCAGGACCTGCACGCGCGTCTGCGTGCCCAGGGTCAGGGCGTTGGCCTCGCCACGGTGTATCGCACGCTCCAGGCCATGGCGGCAGACGGCGAGGTGGACATGATGCGGACCGCCGACGGTGAGGCCGTCTACCGGCGGTGCAGCAACGGCCACCACCATCACCTCGTCTGTCGCAGCTGCGGGCGAACCGTCGAGGTCGAAGGACCTGCTGTGGAGACCTGGACCGACAAGATCAGCGCCGAGAACGGGTTCAGCGACGTTCACCACACGCTGGAGATCTTCGGCCTCTGCTCCGCCTGCACCGCCTGAGTGACCTCTGAGCGCCCGACGACCGTAGCGTGATCGGCCGCCGAGCCCCTGGTGTCAGCCAGGGCCCATCGAGCGATCCACAGCACCGCCGTAGCGTCGCTCGCGAGCCGCATAGATCTCGATGGCACGCCATAGGTCGCGCCGGTCGAAATCGGGCCACAGCGTGTCCAGAAAGACCATCTCGGCGTACGCCGACTGCCACAGGAGGAAGTTGCTGGTCCGCTGCTCGCCAGAGGACCGCACGAACAGGTCGACATCGGGCATCGCCGGCTCGTCCAGGTGCCTGGCGATCGTGTGCTCGTCGATATGGCCGGGCTTGAGCCGCCCGTCAAGGACGAGCTGGGCGATCCGCCGGGTGGCATCGGCGATCTCGGCCCGGCCGCCGTAGTTGACGCACATCGTCAACGTCATGACCGTGTTGTGGCGGGTCATCTCCTGCGCAACCTCGAGCTCCTTGATCACTGAGAGCCACAGACGGGGGCGCCGACCCATCCACCGGACGCGGACACCCCAGTCGTTGAGGATGTCGCGGCGGCGCCGGATCACATCACGGTTGAAGCCCATCAGGAAGCGGACCTCCTCCGGCGAGCGCTTCCAGTTCTCCGTGGAGAACGCGTAGGCAGAGACGTTCTTGACGCCGATCTCGATGGCTCCGGCCACGACGTCGAGCAGGGACGCCTCGCCGGCCTCATGGCCCTTGGTCCGGGGAAGGCCGCGAGCATTGGCCCAACGACCATTGCCATCCATCACGATCGCGACATGTCCGGGCACCAGCTCGGCGGGCAGGACCGGAGGTCGAGCCCCGGACGGGTGGGGGAACGGCAGGTTACTCATGTTCCACAGCACGCCTTCGGCTTCGTCATACTCAACAACTCGCCTTCGGCTTCGTCATGCTCGCTCAACAAGACGCAGGGAACGCACGCTGCGCTCCAGATGCCACTGCAGGAATGCGGTCACCAGACCGCTGCCCTCACGGCGATGCCGGGGCAGGCTCGCGTCGGCAGTATCCCAGTCGCCGACGAGCAGAGCCGCCAGTAGCTCGAGGGTGGCCAGCGCCGGGACGGCTGAGCCGGGCGTCCGGCAGGACGAGCAGACCGTGCCGCCGCTCGCGAGGTTGAAAGCACGCTGGGGCCCCGGCGCGCCACATTGTGCGCAGTCGTGAAAGCTTGGTGCCCACCCCGCGACGGCGAGCGACCGCAGCAGGTAGGAGTCCAGTACCAGCCCCGCCTCGTGCTCGCCACCAGCCAGGGCGCTCAGCCCACCGGCCAGCAGCAGGAACTGCTGCACCGCCGGCTCGCGCTCCTCGGTGAGCCGCTCGGCCGTCTCAAGCATGGCGCACGCCGCGGTGTAGGAGACATAGTCACGCGCGATCGGATCGCCATACGGGGCAAGGGTTTCGGCCTGGGTCACCGTGTCCAGCGAGCGCCCCTCATAAAGCATGACGTCGACGATCATGAACGGCTCGAGCCGGGCGCCGAAACGCGACTTGGTCCGGCGCACGCCCTTGGCAACTGCTCTGACCTTGCCATGCTGGCGGGTCAGGAGCGTCACGATGCGGTCCGCCTCACCCAGCTTCTGGGCGCGCAGGACGATCGCGGCGTCGCGATACAGGGCCATGGGCTCATTGTCCTATGCCGGTCCGCGAACGCTGGTATGCCGGGCCGCTGACCAGTGCACGTGCCGCATCATCCTCGCACCGGTACCTGCGTTCTTGATACATATGTTCTAGTGCGAGGTATGCTGCAGGCATGTCCGTGGCTCTCCAGGGTTCTCTGCTCGACAGCGTCGACGAGGTCGGGCTGCGGGCTCTTGGCGCAGCGACCCGGCGCACGAGACTCACTCAGGGTGCCTGGATCGACCTTCGACCGGGCTGGCTGACCGGCGCGGACGAGCTGTTCATCCGGCTGGCCCGCGACGTCCCCTGGCATGCCGAGCGCCGTCAGATGTATGACCGCGAAGTCGACGTCCCGCGTCTTCTGAGCTTCTACGACGAAGACGACCGGCTCCCCGACCCCGTTCTCGGGCAGGCGCGTTCGGGGCTGAGCACCCACTATGCCCGCGAGCTCGGCGAGCCGCTGCGGACGACAGGGCTCTGTTACTACCGGGACGGCCGCGACTCCGTCGCCTGGCACGGAGACACGATCGGGCGAGGGTCATCCGAAGACACGATCGTCGCGATCGTCTCGGTCGGGGCTCCCCGGGCACTTCTGCTGCGACCCCGAGGGGGTGGCCCCGGACGAACCGTCCGCCACGTCCTCGGCCACGGTGACCTGCTGGTGATGGGCGGTTCGTGCCAGAGAACCTGGGAACATGCCGTTCCCAAGACGTCCAGGCCGGTCGGTCCACGGATCAGCATCCAGTTCCGGACCCGAGGTGTTCGCTGAAGTTCGGGTCCGGACCGTTGATACTGGCCGGTCCTGGCTGCTCATACTGGGCCGGCAGACGCCGACGACGGACGGTACGGCCCATGATGAGATCGTTCGTGACCCCATCCAGAACCCGGCGCCGGCCCAGGACGCAGCGCTCAGCCGTGCGCTGCGACCGCGTCACGCTCCGAACGGTTGACCGCGGAGATGACCGCCTTGAGCGAGGCGACCACGATGCTGGCGTCCAGCCCGACCCCCCACAGCACCCGCTCACCGAGTGCGCACTCCACATAGGCAGCAGCCGTGGCGTCGCCGCCGGAGGAGAGCGCGTGCTCGGCATAGTCCAGCACGCGCACATCGACATCAAGGTCAGAAAGGGCATTCACGAAGGCCGCTATCGGACCGTTGCCGACTCCCTCGATCGTGACCTCCTGGCCGTTGTCGGTGAGCGTCACCGAGATCGTGTCAGCCGCCTCCACAGTCGAGTCCGAACGAATGCTGAGCAGGGAGAACCGTCCCCATTGTTCGCCGTTCGCGGCAGCGGCCTCAGCCCGGGTCACCGGCAGGTACTCGTCACGGAACGCCGACCACAGCGCAGCGGGTGAGACCTCCCCACCCTCGGAGTCGACCCCCTTCTGGACAACACCGCTGAACTCGATCTGGAGCCGGCGCGGCAGGTCGAGCTGGTGCTCACTCTTGAGGATGTACGCCACACCGCCCTTGCCGGACTGGCTGTTGACGCGTACCACTGCCTCATAGGACCGGCCGATGTCATGCGGGTCGATCGGCAGGTACGGCACCTCCCAGACGAGGTCATCCACGGATCTTGCCGAGGGGTCCGCACCCAGATCCTTCTCCATGGCGTCGAAGCCCTTCTTGATCGCATCCTGGTGCGAGCCGGAGAAGGCCGTGAAGACAAGGTCCCCACCATAGGGATGACGCTCGTGGACCGGTAGCTGCGTGCAGTACTCCACCGTGCGCCGGATCTCGTCGATGTCCGAGAAGTCGATCTGAGGGTCGATGCCCTGGCTGAAGAGGTTCATCCCCAGGGTCACCAGGCAGACGTTGCCGGTGCGCTCCCCGTTGCCGAAGAGGCAGCCCTCGATCCGGTCAGCCCCCGCCAGGAAGGCCAGCTCGGCTGCGGCCACCGCTGTTCCGCGGTCATTGTGCGGGTGCAGCGAGAGCACGATCGACTCACGACGAGCCAGGTGACGCGACATCCACTCGATCGAGTCGGCGTAGACGTTCGGGGTGGTCATCTCGACGGTCCCGGGCAGGTTGATGATCACCTTCCGGTCGGGCCGTGCGTCGAACACCTCGATGACCTCGTTGGAGATCCGGGCCGCGAACTCCAGCTCAGTACCGGTGAAGGACTCCGGCGAGTACTCGTAGTAGACCTTCGTCTCCGGGATGGTCTCCTCGAACTTGCGGCAGAGTCGCGCACCCTCAAGCGCGACATCGACGATGCCGTCCTGGTCCAGGCCGAACACGACCCGTCGCTGAAGCACCGAGGTGGAGTTGTAGAGATGGACTATCGCCTGCTTGGCCCCGCGGATCGAGTCATAGGTCCGCTCGATCAGATGGTCACGCGCCTGGGTCAGCACCTGGATCGTCACGTCGTCGGGGATGTGCTCGGTCTCGATGAGCATCCGCACGAAGTCGTAGTCAGTCTGGCTCGCCGACGGGAAGCCAACCTCAATCTCTTTGTATCCCAGGCGCACCAGGAGATCGAACATCCGCATCTTGCGCTCTGGGCTCATCGGGTCGATCAGGGCCTGGTTGCCGTCGCGCAGATCTACCGCGCACCAGCGCGGGGCCTTTGTCATGCGTTTCGTCGGCCAGGTGCGGTCGGGCAGCTCAACCGAGATCTGCTGGTCAAAGGGCAGGTACTTGCCGACCGGCATACCGCTGGGTTTCTGGGGGTGAATCATGTTCTCGCCTCTAACGTCTGGTTGCATTCGGTAGGGCCGGGCAACACAAACTCCGCGACGAGGGTGGCCGAATCAGAGGGCCTCGCCGCGGCACGGAAGCAGGAGCAGAGCTCCGAGCATGATGCGCACACCCCCAAGATAGGCCGTTCACGGGCGCGACGTCCACCGATTGGACCTCGGTCCCGCATGGTGGACGAACGGGCAGGCGCGGTCAACCGGCGCCGGCCCGACCGCCGGCCTGACGAGATGGGCGCCCTAGAACCCGAGCCGCTGCAGCTGTTTGGGATCGCGCTGCCAGTCCTTGGCGACCTTGACGTGAAGGTCGAGGTAGATCCGCTGGCCCAGCAGTGCCTCGATCCCCTTGCGGGCTGTGGTGCCGACCTCACGCAGGCGCGCCCCACCCTTGCCGATGATGATGGCCTTCTGGCTGGACCGTTCGACGAAGACGTTGACCCTGACGTCGAGCAGCGGGGAGATCTCGGGGCGTCCCGGGCGGGGCAGCATCTCGTCGACAACGACGGCCAGGCTGTGAGGCATCTCGTCGTCAAGGCCTTCAAGGGCTGCCTCCCGGACCAGCTCGGCGATCATGATGATCTCGGGCTCGTCGGTCAGCACGCCGTCCGGGTACAGCATCGGCGAACCAGGTAGGTAGGACGTGAGCAGCTCGGTGACCTCGCCCACCTGGTCACCGCGCACAGCTGAGCACGGGATGATGGCGGCCCATTCGCCCAGCTGGTCCATGGCGATGAGGTGCTCGGCAAGGCGCTTCTTGTCAACCCTGTCGCTCTTGGTCGCGAGCGCGACGACAGGGGTGTGCTTGGCCAGCATCAGCTCGGTGAGCTCCCTGGCGATGTACGCGTCGCCAGGGCCCACCCGCTGGTCGGCGGGCAGGCAGAAGCCGATCACGTCCACCTCCAGCAACGTCTCGCGGACCATGTCGTTCAGCCGCTGACCCAGCAGCGTTCGGGGTTTGTGCAGGCCTGGCGTGTCAACCAAGATCAGCTGTCCCGTCGTCGAGGTCACGATCCCCCGGATGGTGTGCCTGGTGGTCTGCGGCTTGCTCGACGTGATGGCCACCTTCTGGCCCACCATGGCGTTTGTCAGCGTCGACTTGCCGGCGTTGGGACGGCCCACCAGACAGGCGAAACCGGCCCTGAAGTCCTGAGTCACGACGCTTCCTCCTGCATGCTCTTACGCTTCACTGTCCTGGGTCTCTTCGTGTCGGCCAAGCGTCGCACGATCACCGTGTCTATCCGGTGCCGGCGTCCTGCCATGCGCTCGGCCGTCAGCGACAGTCCGGCGACCTCACCGCGGGAGCCAGGGATCGGGACCAGGCCTATCGTCTTCCCGAGCAGACCTCCAACGGTGTCTACCTCGTCATCCTCGAGGGTCACGTCGAAGAGCTCGGCCAGGTCATCGACGTGCATCGTGGCAGGCACGCGGGTTGAGCCGTCCTCGAGCTCTTCAACCCCTGGAGCCTCACGGTCGTACTCGTCGTCGATCTCCCCCACGATCTCCTCAAGGATGTCCTCGAGAGTGACAAGCCCTGCGGTCCCACCGTACTCGTCGATGACGACGGCAAAATGGTTCTGCTCCCGCTGCATCTGGCGCAGGAGGTCGTCGATCGGTTTGCTCTCGGGGATGTACCGTACGGGCCGCATCTGCTGATGCACGGGGCCTTTGGCGGCTTTGGCGTCCCGGTAGACCCGGCGAACGACGTCCTTGAAATAGAGCAGCCCGAGGACATCATCGGGCCCCTCGCCGACAACGGGGATCCGGGAGAACCCTGATCGCAGGAACAACGACATGGCCTGACGCAGCGTCTTGTCCTGGTCCATCGTCACCATGTCCGTGCGCGGCACCATGACCTCGCGCACCACGGTGTCGCCCAGCTCGAAGACCGAGTGGATCATCTGGCGTTCCCCTGCTTCGATGAGCGAGGCCTCCCCCGCCATGTCCACCAGGTCGCGCAGCTCGGCCTCAGAGTCGAAGGGCCCGTCCCGAAACCCGCGCCCCGGGGTCACGGCGTTGCCGAGCGTGACGAGCAGTCGCGCGACCGGTCCGAGCACCCGGGCCACCAGGACCAGAGTCGGTGCGGTCAGCAACGACACCCGTTCCGCATGCTGGCGACCCAGGGTCCGCGGTGATACCCCGACCAGCACGAAGGAGACCACGGCCATGACCCCGATGGAGATCAGCAGCGCCGGCCAGAAGGCGTTGACCCAGCTCACCACGGTCAGCGTGATGAGCACGGCCGCCGCCGACTCTGCCAGGACCCTCACGAAGGCCGCGGCTGAGAGGTATGCAGCGCTGTCGGCAACGACGACGGCCAGGGCCGACGCGCCTCGACGGCCCTCTTCGACCAGCTCGGCAGCGCGATGGCGAGACAGACGCGACTGGGACGACTCCGCGGCAGCCATCACGAACGCGACGACGATGCCGGCGAATGCCGCAACGATCTTGGTAACCATGGCTGACGCCGAGTCCGGGATCAGCGGCCCGCGGGGCGGCCGCGGCCGGCAAGGAAGGTCAGGAGCAGGGTGCGCTGAAGCTCGAACATCTCGCGCTCCTCCCGCGGTTCTTCATGGTCGTACCCCAGCAGGTGCAGGATGCCGTGTGTCAGCAACAGCAGCAGCTCCTCCTCGGTCGCGTGACCTGCTCCCCCCGCCTGGCGGGCGGCAACCGACGGGCACATCACGACGTCACCGAGCACGCCCTCCGCAGGCTCCTGCTCGTCCCTGCCAGGGCGCAGCTCATCCATCGGGAAGCTCATCACGTCGGTAGGCCCGGGCAGGTCCATCCACTGCTTGTGCAGGACCTCCATGGCCGATTCGTCGACGAGCTTGACACACAGGTCGGCCTGCGGGTGGACCTTCATCTCACCCATCACGTACTTCGCACACGCAACGAGCTCCATCTCGTCGAGGGCGAAGTCGCTCTCGTTGAGGACGTCAATGCTCACCGTCGTTCACCGCCTGCTCCGCGATGACGCACCACGGGACGATGACGCACGCGAAGACGCGGCAGCCCCGGATGACTCAGTGCCGGATGACCCAACCCTGGACGAGACCCTCCCGGAGGGGACTCTGGTCTGCTCGTCCCAGCGCCCATAGGCCTCCACGATGGAGCCGACCAGGGAGTGACGCACCACGTCGTGAGCGTTCAGCTGGGCGAAGTGCACATCCTCAACGCCGTCAAGGATCTCCTGGACCACCTTCAGCCCGGACGGTGTCCCGGACGGGAGGTCGATCTGGGTCACATCGCCGGTCACCACCATCTTTGAGCCAAAGCCCAGGCGGGTCAGGAACATCTTCATCTGCTCTGGTGAGGTGTTCTGTGCTTCGTCCAGGATGATGAAGGCGTCGTTGAGGGTGCGCCCGCGCATGTAGCCCAGAGGCGCAACCTCGATGGTGGCGGCCGCCAGCAGCCTCGGGATCGACTCGCTGTCGACCATGTCATGCAAGGCGTCGTACAGAGGCCGCAGATAGGGGTCGATCTTGTCGCTCAGCGAGCCTGGCAGGAATCCGAGCCGCTCGCCGGCCTCGACCGCGGGCCGGGTCAGGATGATCCGGCTGACCTTCTTGGTCTGCAGCGCGGAAACCGCCTTGGCCATCGCAAGGTACGTCTTGCCAGTGCCGGCAGGCCCGATGCCGAACACGATGGTGTTCTTGTCGATGGCGTCCACGTAACGCTTCTGCCCCAGGGTCTTGGGCCTGATGGTCCGGCCGCGGTTGGACAGGATGTTCATCGTGAGCACGTCCGCAGGGCGCTCCTTGGTATGAGCGCGCAGCATCGTCACGGAGCGCTCGACCGCATCCCGGTTCAGAGACTGGCCGGTCGCCAGAACGATCAGAAGCTCATCGATCGTCCGCTCGAGCAGCGCCACATCAGCTCCGGCACCCGACACGTGGAACTCGTTGCCGCGGACCAGCAGATCCAGGTGGGGGAAGGAGTTTTCCAGGGCTCGTAGCAGATCGTCCCGCGGCCCGAGCAGCGTCACCATGGACAACTCGGGCGGAAGAACGATGATGTGCGTGGGCCGTCCATCGTCAGTCATCGTGTACTCAGTCTACGTGCCCGATTTTACGGCCAACAACGGTTCAGCCGGGTGGCCACGTCATAGCCCTGCCGCCCAGGACGTGAACATGAGCGTGGAAGACCTCCTGCTGGGCCAGGGCGCCAGTGTTGAAGACGCTGCGATAGCCGGCAACCAGGCCCTCCAGGCGTGCAACGGCCCCGACCGCCTCGAACAGATCCACGACCGCCTGCTGCGACGAGGCACCCAAGGCCACAACATTTGGCTGATGCTCCTTGGGGATGACCAGCACATGGGTCGGCGCCTGGGGCTTGATATCGCGAAAGGCGAGGGTCGTGGGTGTCTCATGGACGATGGCAGCCGGGATCTTGCCCGCGATGATCTTGCAGAACAGGCAGTCGCTCGGCGCAGGATCGTGATCGGTGCTCATGGAACGAGCGTACGGCGCGTCAACCGTCTGGTGTCGTAAAGCGTCATATCTAAGTGAGAACCTTGACCATGGTCGAAGGTGGGGGGGTCAGGCCGGCCGACAGGACGTGGGCGGCCGATCAAGCCCTCACCGACCTGTATGCCGCCCACTGGCACTCCTTGGTGCGCCTCTCGTGGCTCCTGGTCAGGGACCAGCAGCTGGCCGAGGAGACGGCCCAGGATGCTTTCGTGACCATGCACTCACACTGGTCGCAGCTTCGGGACCAGGATCTGGCACTGGCCTACCTGCGCCGTTGTGTCGTCAACAGCTCACGCTCGCTCCTGCGCCACCGCAAGGTCGAGGACAGGTTTCTGGGCTCCGAGACCAGCGCACTGGCGGCCCGGAGGGACCCCGACGAGCCCAGCGCTGAGGCACGCGCGCTCGAGCGGGTGGCAGGCGCGAAGCTGCTTGCGGCCCTTGGACGACTGCCCCGGCGACAGCGCGAGGTCGTCATCCTGCGCTACTACCTGGACCTGAGCGAGGCCCAGATCGCCGACACCCTGAGCATCTCGCGAGGCTCCGTCAAGGCTCATGCCCACCGAGGCCTGGCCGCCCTTCGAGCCGATGTGGAGGGGACGTCATGAACGACGACCTTGAGCGGCGGCTGCGTGAAGTCCTGCGCCGCGAAGCCGAACGAATCACGCCGCGCGATCGAAGAAGGGAGATCCTGGCCATGGCCCACAACGGCTCACAGAAGGTCGGACCCGCACGACGCTGGCTCATCCCGGTCGCAGCGGCAGCGTCGGTGGCGCTCATCGGCGCCGTCGCCTGGGGCGTGTCCAACGGTGGCGGCAACCAGCAGGCGGCCCCGGCGCTGACCCACCCAGCCACCTCGACGACCACGACAGCGCCGACCCGTCAGTCGCCGACGCAGCCGGTGCTGGTGCCATCGCCGGGCAAGTCGCCGGCGGCCACCCCCGACGGGTCAGGATCCGGCGCCATGACCCAGCTGGCGCTCCCCGCCTACTTCGTCGGCGCCATCTCCGCCGCCGGTGATCGCTTCGGCCTCTACCGGGAGTTCGTCCGGACCGCGGTCCCGGTGGGCGCGCCCCCCGGCCCGGTGGGCGCGACCCCAGCCCAGAAAGCCAGAGCCGCTGTGGCCGTGGCCATGAACGCCCAGCCGTTCACCAACTTCGAGCCCTACCTGCAGCCCTGGTCCGCCACATCGGTCAGCAACGTCACGGTGACCTCGAGCCTCATCACCATCACACTGAGCGGCCCGGGTGCGGATGGCTTCACGGCCGCCCAGACCAGGCTGGCCGTGCAGGAGCTGGTCTGGACCGCGCAGGCGGCCGTCGGGCAGGGGACGATCCCGGTGAAGTTCGTCGTCGCAGACGGGTCTCAGAAGCTCTTCGGGACCTACCCCGTCTCCCAGACCTACAACCGCCCGGCAGCGGCCTTGCAGTTTGAGGACCTCGCACCGATCTGGATCACCTCCCCGGTGCGGGACCAGGTGTTCCCGTCCGGGACGGTCGTGCTGGCCACGGGCCAGTCCTGCGCCTTCGAAGCCACCACGCAGTGGCAGCTGAAGAAGAGCGGGAAGGCCGTCAGGTCCGGTGTGACCACGGCCTCCAGCGGCTGCCCGACGCGGGGGACCTGGCAGGTGAGCCTGGGCGCCCTCCCCGCCGGCAGCTACCAGTTCAGGATGTATGAGGTGAGCATGAAGGACGGCCAGGTCATCGCCGAGACGTCAAAGCCCTTCACCGTGAGGTGACGACGACCAGAAGGCCGGCGTCCGGGAGTGGACGTCGGGACGTCGTCAGGTGACTGCCGTGCGGTAGGGGACGTCAGCGCCAGCGACCGGCGGCACTCAGAACCGCGAGTGCTGCCGGTCCGGCGCTCGAGGAGCGCAGGACGTGCGGCCCCAGCCGCACGGCCACGGCTCCGGCCGCGACGAAGGCACTCAGCTCTTCCGGTGAGACCCCGCCCTCGGGGCCGACGATCAGCAGGACGTCCCCCGACCCCGGCAGGGCCAGGCCGGCCAGTGGCTGCGCAGCGTCCTCGTGCAGGACGAGCGCGAGCGTCGCCGCCTCGATCCGCGATATGACGGTCGCGAGGCCTGCGGGCTCGCTCACCCGCGGGACCCGGGCCCGGCGCGACTGCTTGGTCGCCGCCAGGACGACCGACTCCCACTTGCGCCGGGACCTGACGGCTCGCTCACCCCGCCAGATCACGATGCTACGGGCGGCCTGCCAGGGAACCACCTCGTCGACCCCCAGCTCGGTGGCAGCCTCGATCGCCTGCTCGTCACGGTCGCCCTTGGCCAGTGCCTGAACCAGCACGAAACGCGGATCCGGTGACCGCTCGAGGTCCACAGTCTGCAGGCGAAGTCGCAGGGTCCCGGCTCCGACGCTCGCGACCACCGCGCCTGCCCGATGGCCGGCCCCGTCGGTGAGCAGCACCGGCTCGCCGACGCCGATCCGCTTCACCGTCGCGCCATGGCGTCCCTCAGGACCGTCAAGGATGACCTCAGACCCCACCGTCGCCCCGGCCAGCTGATCCGCAGGAACGAAGAACAGCGGGGCCGTCACGACGCCATCACGGGGCTACTTGCCCAGGAACGCGTCGCGCAGCTTGCCGAAGAGACCTTGCGAGGCCAGGGTGAGATGACCCTCGGGTCGCTCTTCGCCGCGCAGCACCGCGAACTGGCGCAGCATCTCCTCCTGCTCAGAGCTGAGCCTGGTCGGCGTCTGAACTGCGGCATGGGCCAGCAGATCCCCGCGTCCGGTCCCCCGCAGGTGGGTGACGCCTCTGCCCTTGAGCGTCATGATGTCGCCCGGCTGAGTGCCCGGCTTGATCTCGAGGTCGGTCATCCCGTCGAAGGTGTCGAGCTTGATGGTCGCCCCCAGCGCCGCAGCGGTCATCGGCAGCTCGACCGAACAGTGCAGGTCATCCCCCCGCCGCTGATAGGTCTCGTGCGGGGTGACGACCACCTCGACATACAGGTCGCCCGCCGGTCCCCCTCCTGAACCGACCTCGCCCTCCCCCGGGAGCTGGATCCTCGTCCCGGTGTCGACGCCGGCAGGCACGCGGAGCTTCAGGCTGCGGCGGGTGCGGACCCGGCCCTCGCCCGAGCACTCGAAGCAGGGACTGGCGATCACCGTGCCGACGCCCTGGCAGGCGGAGCACGCACGGGACGTCATGACCTGGCCGAGGAAGGACCTCTGGACCTGATGGATCTCGCCCTGACCGCCACACACATCGCAGGTTCGCGTGCTGGTGCCCGGCTGGGATCCACTGCCCGCACAGGTGCCGCAGACAATCGCGGTGTCCATCGCCAGCTCTCGCTCGGCCCCGAATACAGCCTGGGAGAGGCTGATCTCGATCTGGATCAGGGCGTCCTGGCCACGACGCTGGCGAGAGCGGGAACGTTGGCGGCCGCCGGCGCCGCCAGCCGCCTGACCGAAGAAGGCGTCCATGACGTCGCTGAACGAGAACCCCTGGCCGAAGTTGGAGCTCGCGCCTCCGTACGGGTCCGAGCCCGAGTCGAAGGCCCGGCGCTTTGCGGGGTCGGACAAAACGTCATACGCCTGGGAGAGCTTCTTGAACTCCTCCTCGGCCCCCTCGTGGGTGTTGACATCGGGGTGCATCTTGCGCGCCCGCCGGTGGTAGGCGCGCTTGATGTCCTCGGTGCTGGCGTCACGCGCGACGCCCAGATCCTCGTAGTAGTTGTTCAAAGACTGTCCTAGCGCCGGTTGATCGTGGAGTTGGCCCGAGTCAGGTCGTGGCCGCGGTGATGTCCTCGTCGGGTCACGTAGATCCGGTGGTCATGTCGTTGTCGGTCATGTCGTTGTCGGTCATGTCGTTGTCGGTCATGTCGTGTCGGTCATGTCGTGTCGGAGCGGCAAGATCGTTGTTGGAGTCATGGGGCGAGAATTTCTGAGACGTAGCGTGCCACCGCCCGCACAGACGCCATCGTCGTCGGGTAGTCCATCCGGGTAGGCCCCAGAACCCCCAGCCCGGCCACGACTTCCTGACCGGTGCCGTAGCCGGTGCTGACCACGGACGTGCTGCTCAGCCCCGCGTGCGAGTTCTCATGCCCGATCCGGACCGCCACCACGTCACCTTCGTTGCTCATGGTGGCAAGAAGCTTGAGCAGCACGACGTGCTCTTCGAGGGCCTCTAGCACGGGACCGATGGTCAGCGGGAAGTCTGTGCCGAAACGCATCAGGTTGGATGTCCCGGCCAGGACCACACGCTCCTCGCGCTCCTCGACCAGCGCGTCGTCCAGTGCTCGGATGACTGCGCGCACCAGATCGCGGTCGGCGGGAGCGAAGTTGTCCGGAAGGGACTGCAGACGCGAGGCAGCCTCAACGAGGTGGTGTCCGCTGGTCTCCGCGTTGAGCTTCGAGCGCAGATCTGCGATGAACTGCTCTCCGTCGGCTACCACGAGGTCGCGCGCCGACTCGATGACCCGCTGTTCTACCCGACCTGTGTTGAGGATGAGCACGACCATGAGTCGGTTGGCACCCATCGGCAACAGCTCGACGTGACGCACCGAGGACCGGGTCAGCGAGGGATACTGCATGACCGCGACCTGATGAGTCAGCGAGGCAAGCAAGCGGACGGTGCGCTCCACGACGTCGTCGAGATCCACCGCCCCACGCAGAAACGTCGAGATGGCGGTGCGTTCTGGACCTGTCATCGGCTTCAGCTCGTCAAGCCGGTCGACGAACATCCGGTAGCCGGCATCGGTGGGGACCCGCCCGGCACTGGTGTGAGGGGCGGAGATCAGGCCCTCGTCCTCAAGTGCGGCCATGTCGTTGCGCACGGTCGCCGCCGAGACCCCGAGACGGTGGCGCTCCAGCAGCGCCTTGGAGCCGACGGGCTCGGAGGTCTTGACATAGTCCTTGACGATGGCATCCAGCACCGCCAGCCTGCGTTCGTCGGGCATCCGTCCACCTCCTGTTTCTCAAGACCGGTCATGTCGTCGAGCCCAGGACCTCCGCTTTCGTCCAACGGCGCGTTGGCACTCCGCGTTCCCGAGTGCTAAGTCTACGATGCCACGGTGGACAACCGATACGGAGCCGACATCCTCTCCGGTGACTGGCGTGTTCCCAAGAACGGCCGGGCCCGCGAGAGCGAGGCCGAGATCGGGCTGGTCGTCGAGGATGTCGAGACCGGATGGTGTGGGGCGGTCGTCCGGGTGGAGAAGGCCGGCGGCATGCAGGTCGTCCACCTTGAGGACCGTCACGGGCGCAGCAAAGGCTTCCCGCTGGGGCCCGGGTTCCTGCTGGACGGCGCCCCCGTCATCCTGACGCTGCCATCAGGGCAGGCCACAGGCGCCCGCGAAGCCGCCGCACAGACCCGGGCTGGAAGATCTCGTACCGCAAGTGGTTCCACCGCGGTCGAGGGCCTCCGCGCCAGGGTGGCCTCAGGATCGCGCATCTTCGTCGAGGGCAAGCATGACGCCGAGCTCGTCGAGAAGGTCTGGGGCGATGATCTTCGGATCGAGGGTGTCGTCGTCGAGATGCTTGACGGGGTCGACGACCTCGCTGCCGTCATCCGTGACTTCCGGCCCGAGGCCGGGCGGCGCCTGGGAGTGCTGGTCGACCACCTCGTGCCCGGCACCAAGGAGACCAGACTGGTTCAGGAGGCTCGCGCCCTGCGCCGCTACACGCCATACGTGACAATCCTCGGCCACCCGTATGTCGATGTGTGGCAGTCCGTGCGACCAGAACGGCTGGGTCTGGAGAGATGGCCGGTCATCCCCCGCGGACAGTCCTGGAAGCACGGCATCGTGGCCGCGCTGGGGTGGCCTCACGAGACCCAGACCGACATAGCGCTCGCCTGGAAGCGCATCCTGGCGACCGTGCGCACCTATGCCGACCTCGAACCGACTCTGCTGGCCAGTGTCGAGGAGCTGATTGACTTCGTGACAACGCAGGAGCACGAACGATGACAGCAAGTTGTGACGCAGGAATACCAGGAACCGGACTCCGCAGCCTAATAAAGTGAGGGCAAGAAGCCACGGTGTCGCAATTCTCGACTGGATCCGTTCTGAGCGATAGATTCTTATGTGGAGTCTGTTCAGTGATCGACGTTCAGGAGGGGATTGTCATGACTGAAAAACCACAGGACCAACCCGCTGAGGGTGGGCAGCAGCCGTACTCAGGCCAGACTTCCGGAGAACCGGCTTCGCCGCCCCCACCACCGCCTCCTCCGCCGCCTGCCCCGGCCTATGGACAGCCGCAGGGATATGGGCAGCTACAGGCGCCGGTTTCTGCAAGTGACGCCCGGATGTGGGCACTGCTCGCCAACCTCGGCGGAATCTTCTTCTCGTTCGTCGCGCCGCTGATCGTCTATGTGATCTACAAGGACCGCGACACCTTCGTCCGTCGTGCCTCGGCGCAGGCGCTGAACTTCCAGATCATTCTGGCTATCGGCTACTTCATCTCGTTCATCTTGACGTTCGTCATCATCGGTATCTTCACCTTCATAGGTTTGGCTGTCTGCTCGATCATCTTCCCGATCCTGGCTGCCGTCGCTGCCAACAAGGGCGAGAACTACGACTACCCCCTCGTCCCGCAGATGGTGGCCTGAGGTCCACCGCCTACAGAAGCATCAGCGAAAGACCGAGCACCTAGAAGCCGAGCAGACGGCGTACGACGGTGTCCGCCAGCAGGCGGCCGCGCAGGGAGAGCACGACCCGGCGCGGCCCCACTGCGCTCGGCCCGTCCACCAGCCCATCCGCAATCAGGCCTGCCACCGCTGAGGCGCCCTCGACGTGCAGGTCTTCGATCGGCAGCCCGCCGACCAGCCTGGTCGCCAGCAGCACCCGCTCGTCGTAAAGCTGCACATCGGTGAGCAGCTCTCGCCCCGCGGCCGGCGACAGCCCGGCGTTGAGCCGGGTCGCAAAAGCGTTGGGGTGCTTGACGTTCCACCACCTGACACCGCCGACGTGGCTGTGCGCCCCAGGTCCGACGCCCCACCAGTCACCGTCGGACCAGTACCCCTCGTTGTGCCGGCACCTGTCGGCTCCGGTTCGTGCCCAGTTGCTGACTTCGTACCACTGGTATCCAGCGATCCCGAGGATCTCGTCGGCCAGCTCGTACTTGGCCGCCTCGTCGTCGTCATCTGGGGCCGGTACCTTCCCCCGCCGGACCTGGGCACCCAGCTTGGTTCCCTCCTCGACGACCAGGGCGTAGGCCGAGATGTGGTCCGGAGCCAGGTCCACCGCCGCGTCAAGGCTCGTGCGCCAGTCCCCCATCGACTCGCCCGGCGTGCCATAGATCAGGTCGACACTGACCTTGAGGCCGGCCGACTTCGCGGCCTCGACCGCCCGCACCACGTTGAGAGGGTCATGGGTCCGTTCGAGGGTTGCCAGCACGTGAGGCACGGCTGACTGCATGCCGATGCTGACCCTGGTGAACCCGCCGGCAGCCAGCGCCTGCAACGACGCCGCGGTGACCGAGTCCGGGTTGGCCTCGGTGGTCACCTCAGCGCCCCCTGCCAGGCCGAACCGGGTCCGTATGCCGTCCAGCACCCTGACCAGGTCGCTCGGCGCCAGCATGGTCGGCGTGCCACCACCGAAGAACACCGTCCTGACGTCGGGCGCGCCGGGTCCACCTGCCGTCAGGACCTGGGCAGCAAGGTCGAGCTCCCGCAGGGCAACGTCGGCGTACGTCCCGACACTCGCACCGTCAGTGCCGAGCTCGGTCAGCGTGTACGTGTTGAAGTCGCAGTAGCCGCAGCGCACCGTGCAGAAGGGGACGTGGACGTAGACGCCGAACGGTCCGGATCCCAGCGTCTTCAGCGCATAAGCGGGAAGCTCCCCGGATGGCGGAGCAGGTTCGCCCTCGGGCAAGGCACTCGGCATGCATCCATCTTCGCAGGGGCCAGTCCTACCCGATCACAGGTGCACTGAAGCCGGCTGCGTGAGCAACGGTCTGCCCCCCCGAATACCCCGGGAGACCGCGTCACGGCGGCGTGTCGGCCCGACACACCGATGCAAGGAAAATTCTTGCCCCAGAACCCTTGCGTGGAGGCCCGGGAACGGCGTATAAATCTGTTTACGCCCCGGAAACGGGAGCGGGATCGGTTGGAGATCGAGGCTTTTGTCCAGCAGGCTTGCCTGCCGGAACCGCCGGGTGATGCGTGCGGGAAGAGCCAACGGGCCACCGTGAGATTGTCGGCCATCACCGTCGATAATCACCTGTAGGCCCCGGAACCTCATACGTTCCGGGGCCTACGCCATTCCCGGCGCTGTCTGCCCCCTCTATGAGGCAGATCCTCGTCTGAGGCAGATCCTCGCTACGTCGGGACGCCGGGCACTCGCCACGCGGCGACGTCGGGACCATAATCGGTCCATGCTCGATCATCTCTCGATCCAGTGCTCGAACCTCGACGCGAGCGCCCACTTCTACGACGGGGTCCTGGCACCGCTGGGTTGCCGCCGAATCACGGACTTCGGCAAGGTCATCGGATACGGCACCGACTTCCCCACCTTCTGGCTCGGCGAGCACGTGACCGGCGAGACCTGCCGGAGCCTGCCACAGTCAGGAGTCCACCCGCAGATCCGTGACAACCGGAATGCTCGGCGTGGTGACGGTCGTCGATAACGAGTGGTAGAGCGCCGCCCAGCCCTGGCCAGGTGTCATCGCGCAGTCGAGGCCGCAGGCTGATGCATTCTCAGTCAGCACCCCCGCAAACACGATGG
The DNA here is from genome assembly GCA_040006795.1 of Actinomycetota bacterium. GTDB lineage: Bacteria > Actinomycetota > Actinomycetes > Actinomycetales > Dermatophilaceae > UBA4719. The sequence goes on from JBDTWH010000019.1 coordinate 29,452, forward strand.
CGCGCCCTGCCGTGACGTTGATGTTGGCCCACTGCACCGCCTGGGAGCCGTAGTAGACCTGCGGTAGTGCGGTAATACGACCCGGGCTGAGGCGATAGGCCAGGTTCGCATAGTCGGCGCGCGTCCAGCTCGGGCCCGACTGGCCCGCCGCGGCACCGCAGTCCGCAGTCGATCCGAAGCTGGTGGGGCAGCTGTCCGCCGAGCCACTGTAGACAAGGTTCGACGACGTGGCTCCGAGGTAGGAGGTCTCCCATATCACCGCGTTCGCCTGGGTGTCACCGAAGCTGGCCTCGATGTCGTTGGCCCCGGTCAACGTCACCTGCGGGCGGACCACGAGCTTGTCCATGACTTCGTCGGCCCAGTCGGCCCCTTTCACCGATGCCGGGTAGGCGTCTGAGAAGCCGCTGCTGTTCGTCCCGATCGCGACGGTCACGTTGCCCACCGCGCACGAGCTGACGCCGAGCGTGTAGGCGTCCAGGGCCCTTCGCAGCTGCGGATAGCTCAGCCGGACGACCGAAGACTGGTTCGTCAGCCTCACACCCGGATTCGACGGGCTGAGCCAGGTCCCGTCCGCCAGAAGCGCCGTTGCCTTCGACTGTGCGCCAACGACCAGCAGGACGAACGTCGACCCGGACCGGGCATCGGCGCAACCCTCGGTCTGCATCGTCAGCACATCGGCGCTCACGCCGGTGATGTTGCGGATGTAGTGACTGGTCGAGGTCGCCGGTAGGGGTGCCTGCACGTTCGGGATATATCCCGAGACGTCGGCCAGGAGCTCGACCGTGCCCGGCGATCCGTTGTACAAGGTGACCGTCCCGGCGGTACTCACCTGCGTGACGACCAGGTTGGGCACGGTCTGCCCCTCGACGAAGTTCAGGTTGGACACAACGGGCCTGACCGGGCCGCCATACACCGTGAGAAAGCCGCTGGCGGTCGGTGCGGTCACCGTGACATTGAGGATCACGGAACCCGTGTCTGCGTCCGTGCCTGCGATGGCGAGCGGCACTCCGCCCCGCCCCCGCACCGAGACGGTCCGGGCCTGCAGAGGGGGCACGGCAAGCTTGGCTCCACCCGTGCCGTCGCGCGTGTCGAGCAGCCGCACGGGAGACAAGGCCCCGAGCGCGCCCGGGTTCACCGGATCGCCGGCCAGGAAGTACCCGGCGATGTCCGCAAGCAGGTGGACCGTTCCGGTCGAACCGTTGAACAGGGAGACCCTGCCATCACTTCCCACCGGCACCACGACAAGGTTGGAAACAGTCTGGCTCTTCAGGAAGTTGAGATTCGACGCCGTCGGCCTCGACCCACCGTAGGCCGTGACGTAGCCCGCGGACATCGGTTCTGTCACGGTCACCTTGAGCACGACCGCCGACGCACCGGGCGGAACGCCGTTACCGGTGACCGTGAACGCGACGGCCTTCCGCGAGAGGACGGCTGCCTCGGGCGCGCCCGTACCGTCTCGGGTGTCGAGAAGCCGCCGCGGCGGGAGGGCACCGAAGGCACCCTGTCCACTCGGCGCGTTCGCACCGGTGTAGTAGCCAGACACGTCCGCGACGAGGTGGACAGTGCCTGCCGACCCGTTGAACAGGTGGAGCTTTCCGCTTGCCGGCACGCTCACCACGACCAGCGTGGCCACCGTCTGGCCGGCCTCGAAGTTGAGGTCGGACGTCGTGGGCCGTACGCCCCCGTCGGGGTAGAGGGTGACGTACCCAGAGCGCTTCGGAGCCGTGACGGTCACATTGAGGACCACGGCCGACGCACCAGCCGGAACCGGAGTCGACCCGGCGACCTGCAGAACGGCTTCCTGGAATGCCCCGATCGCTCCGGCGCTGACGCCAACGCCACCGCCCTCGCGGGTATCGAGGACCCTGGTGGGTGTCGTTGCGTGGTAGGTCCCCGACACCGGCGCGGCCACGGCCGGCGATGCCACGGCGAGGACGCCGACCACTGCGGCGGTGGACAACACGCAGGCGAGCAGGAAGGAAGCCGGGCGAGCCAAGGTGAGCACACTCATCCTCTCAGCCCCGTCCGGGAGGAGAGGGAGGTGTCAGGCTAACGGGCAGGCCGCGACTGACTCCGCCCGGTCCTACGCGCGGCGGAGCTCGAGGTCGTAGATCGTGCGATCTGACGCGAGCGCCTTCTGCTCGAACCGGGTCATCGCCCGACCCTCGAACCGTGGTGCGAAACCGGGCTCCACCTCAGTCGAGGGTTCCGGGATGTTCGCACCCGGCGCGTGCGGTGGGGTGGGTCCGCCATACCTGTTGGTCAGCGACGCACACCCGCCGAGGACGTCGCGCATCTGGATCGCATAGTCCGCCCAGTCGGTCGCCAGCCGGAGCGTTCCCCCCGGCGCAAGCCGGGATGCGGCCAGCTCGGCGAAACCCGGATCGACCAGCCGCCGCTTGTGGTGACGGTTCTTGTGCCACGGGTCGGCGAAGAAGACCCAGATCTCGAGCGCGCTCCCCGGTCCCAGCATGTGTCTGAGAACCTGCACGGCATCGGCCTGCACGAGCCGGACGTTTGTCAGGTCCTCGCGGACGATCTTGGCCACCGTCGAGGCAAGACCCGGACGATAGACCTCCACAGCCAGGAAGTTCCGGTCGGGTCTGGCCAACGCGCCCCGGACGACCGCGTCGCCGGTGCCCGATCCGATCTCCACGACCAGCGGAGCCGCCCGGCCGAAGTCACGCTCTCCGTCAAGGAGGTAGCCGGGAGCCACCGACATGGAGGCCTCAACCCTGGGCACATCGAGCACCCACGTCTCGTGGTGCGCATCCCAGGTCCGCTGCAACCTGGGGCGAAGCCGGTCATCACGGCGGACGAAGGAGACAGTCCCGCGGTGGAAGTGCTCCGTCTTCGGGAGCCGCCCTGTCGGTTCGCCCATTGCGGCGAGGGCTACTTCTTGGTCCGGTCCCCACCGGACGCTGCGTCGTTGGACAGCGCGGCGATAAATGCCTCCTGGGGCACCTCGACCCGGCCGACCATCTTCATCCGCTTCTTGCCAACCTTCTGCTTCTCGAGCAGCTTGCGCTTGCGGGAGATGTCACCGCCGTAGCACTTGGCCAGGACGTCCTTGCGCATGGCGCGAATGGTCTCGCGGGCGATGATCCTCGCACCGATGGCCGCCTGGATCGGCACCTCGAAGTTCTGACGCGGAATCAGCTCGCGGAGCTTGGACACCATCATGAGGCCGTACGCGTACGCCTTGTCCTTGTGGACGATCGAGCTGAAGGCGTCAACGGGCTCGCCCTGCAGGAGTATGTCGACCTTGACCAGATCAGCGACCTGGTCACCGGCCGGCTCGTAGTCCAGAGAGGCGTAACCGCGCGTCTTGGACTTCAGGGCGTCGAAGAAGTCGAAGACGATCTCGGCCAGCGGGATCGTGTAGCGCATCTCGACGCGTTCCTCGGACAGGTAGTCCATCCCGAGCAAGGTGCCGCGGCGGGTCTGGCACAGCTCCATGACCGCGCCGATGAACTCGCTCGGCGCCAGGATTGTCGCACGTACCACGGGTTCGCTGATGTCGCCGACCTTGCCGCTGGGGAACTCGCTGGGGTTGGTCACCGTGACGACCTTGCCGTCATCCTGCCTGACCTCGTAGACCACGTTCGGCAGCGTCGAGATCAGGTCGAGGTCAAACTCACGCTCGAGCCGCTCCCGGACGATCTCCAGGTGGAGCATGCCCAGGAAGCCGACCCGAAATCCGAAACCCAGTGCGACCGATGTCTCTGGTTCATAGATCAGGGCCGCATCGTTGAGCTTGAGCCGGTCCAGGGCATCGCGCAGGTCCGGGTAGTCCGAGCCGTCGATGGGATAGAGGCCTGAGAACACCATCGGCTTGGGGTCGCTGTAACCGCCCAGGTCCTCGGCGGCCGGTTTGGAGGCGTTGGTGACCGTATCGCCGACCCGCGACTGCCGCACGTCCTTCACCCCGGTGATCAGGTAGCCCACCTCGCCGACACCCAGCCCCTTGCAGACCACGGGCTCAGGTGAGATCACGCCGATCTCGAGAAGCTCGTGGGACGTCTTGGTCGACATCATCAGGATCCGCTCGCGCGGGTTGAGGTTGCCGTCGACCACGCGAACGTAGGTGACGACGCCGCGGTACGTGTCATAGACCGAGTCGAAGATCATCGCCCGCGCCGGGGCGTCGGGATCGCCCACCGGCGCCGGCAGGTCGCGGACGATCTGGTTCAGCAGCGGTTCGACGCCGATCCCCGACTTGCCCGACACCTTCAGGCAGTCCTCGGGCTGGCAGCCGATCAGCTTGGCGAGCTCCTCGGCATACTTCTCCGGCTGGGCGGCGGGCAGGTCGATCTTGTTCAGGACCGGGATGATCGTGAGGTCGTTCTCCATCGCCAGGTAGAGGTTCGCCAGCGTCTGGGCCTCGATGCCCTGGGCGGCATCCACGAGCAGGACGGCGCCCTCGCAGGCGGCCAGCGATCGCGATACCTCGTAGGTGAAGTCCACGTGCCCGGGCGTGTCGATCATGTTCAGGCAGTAGGTGATCTCGTCGACCTCCCACGGCATCCGCACCGCCTGGGACTTGATAGTGATGCCCCGCTCGCGCTCGATGTCCATCCTGTCCAGGTACTGCGCGCGCATCGCGCGCGGGTCCACTACCCCGGTGATCTGCAGCATCCGGTCGGCAAGGGTCGACTTGCCGTGGTCGATGTGGGCGATGATGCAAAAGTTTCGGATGAGGTCAGGCGGTGTCGCGTGCGGCTCAAGGGCGGTACGGGCCATGGGTGACACGGGCGAGCTACCTC
>JBDTWH010000020.1:0-6318 GCA_040006795.1 Actinomycetota bacterium
ACACTGCGGTCCGAGCGATCCACTCGAAGTACGTCGCCATGGGGTGCTCGCCCTGGCAATGTTCAACCTCGGCGCCGCCCATGGCCCACGGACGACTGGTCGACGGAGAAGTCTGGAAGCCTTCCAGCCGGTGCACGAGCTAAGAGCACGTTGGCGCTCACTAACGATGTGCGTCTTACAGTGGGCGCTGTGATGCCTGCCCCACGGTGGGCGATTGCGGCGGTGTGACGTGCTCTTCGCGAAGCGATCCGGTGGTTTGGCCGAGCTCCGTCTATGCATGGTTATGCACGCCGGCAACAGTGGAGGGTCTCGCGCGCGACACGGCCTTCCGGGCCGGGCATCAGATTGGGGTCCGGTCCACGCCTGCCAACGGGGAGAAGCATGGTCGTAGGCGACGTTGATGACGAGGCCTGGCCCATTGGGCGCTCGTCGTCGGGGCCGCCTCGATTTTCGAGCTGTCTACGCTTGTGGGCTACTACGCCACACTCGCCCTACAGATGCGAGTCTTTCGCACCCACTGAGCGTTCACCGTCTCTGGCGCCCGATCAGGCAGCAAGTATCGGACGCGCGCTATTCGGGGAGTCACCCCCAATGACGGTGGGCTGCCGAATCAGCGGGTCGGGGTTCAAGAGTCCCTGACGGCGCAACTATTAGTACTTCAGGCTCGGCCAGTACGACTCGCGTGGCGTCGTCCCGTCACCGGAAACTCTCAATCTTCGGAGCCTGCTGGCCTGCCAGGGTTCGGACGCACGCGCACCTTCGTCACCGCGTGGTGGGCCACTTCGAGCACCTCGATGCTCCAGCCCTCGATCTCGACAACGTCGCCGGTGATGGTGGGGATCCGGCCCAGGTGCGTCAGGACGATTCCAGCGACGGTGGTGTACTCTCCGGCGCCCGGTGACTCGATGTTCACGCCCAGATCAACCAGGTCATGGATGGGGAAGGTGCCTGGCAGTGTCAGGGAACCGTCCGCGGCCGGTTCGATCCCGACCAGGTCGCTGTCGGTCTCGTCATAGATCTCGCCGACGATCTCCTCAAGAAGGTCCTCCAGCGTGACAATGCCGTCGACATCGCCGTGCTCGTCTATCACGATGGCCATCTGCTGTCGCTCAGTCTTGAACTGGCGCAGCGCGTTGGCGATTCGGGCAGTGTCAGGTAGCACCATCGCGGGGTTGGCCACGGTCCGCACCTCGGCATCGTCGCCGGTGATGAGCGAACCCCAGTGCACGACACCCACGACGTCGTCGAGGTGGTTACCGCGGGTGACCGGTGCACGGGAGTGGCCCGCCTCAGCCATCGCGGCGCGGGCCTGGCCCACGCTCAGGTCGCCTCGCAGGAAGAACACCGAGCCTCGCGGCACAAGCACCTCGCGCAGCATGCGCTCGTGGAGCTCGAGGGCAGCGCTGATGATCTCGCGCTGCTCCGGGTTGAGGCTGGGGTGACTGGTGACAAGGTCACGTAGCTCGTGCGGGCTCAGTTGTTCTGCGGCCGCGTCCGGCCGTCCGCCAAGCAATCGGACGACGAGGTTGGTCGATACGCCAAGGAAAGCCACCGCCGGCCGGGAGAACGCGGAGAGCCGGTCCAGCGGCTTGGCCACCCTCAGTGCCCACGGAAGGGCTTTCTGCATGGCCAGGCGCTTGGGGGCCAGCTCACCGAAGACGAGGGTGAGGAAGGCCAGGACAAGCGTCACGCCGACGATGGAGACCGGCTCGGCGGCGGAACCGAGGAAGCCCAGCTTGGGAACCAGTGGCTCGGCCAGGGAGACAGCCGCACTGGCCGAGGCCAGAAACCCGGCCAGCGTGATCCCGATCTGGATCGTTGCAAGAAAGCGGTTCGGGTCGCGCGCGAGTCGCACCAGACGCATCGCGCGATGGCCGCCCTCGCGTTCCAGCTCTTTGAGCTGGCCTTCCCGCAGCGAGATCAAGGCCATCTCGCTGCCCGCGAAGCCGGCGTTGAGGAGGACGAGAAGACCGATCAGCGCCACATCGAGCACATAGCCAGACATTTGCGATGTCACCAATCCTTTGACGGGTCTGAACGGTCAACCGTTTAGCGAAACATCAGGTTCCGCACGTGGAGGACTCCCCCGATGCCACGTCTAGCGGGCTAGATAGGAATACTGCCACCACGCAGGGTCAGATTGACTGTGTCAGCCTCAGGTGCCCCACGGCGCCGCGCAGGTTCTTGGCCAACCTGCGACTTGCGCAGGTGGCCGAGCTCGGACCCTCTTGACAAATGCGATCTATGGCCTGAATAGTGGTTTGAGTGAGGGGAGTACCCCCCAGCAGTCCATCGTCACCACGACCGAGCCGATGCTTGGCCCGGTGGGCTGGCCGCCCGGGCAACGGGCGGTGGGAGAGACCTCCGCAGGCTTCGATGTCTGACGGAGGCAACCATGGACGTGTCTTTCTGGCTGTGGGCTGCGGTACTTGGCCTGATTCTGGCGATGTTGGCGGTGGATCTGCTCGCTCACCGCCACGCCCACGTCGTCGGGGTCCGCGAGGCGGCGATGTGGACCGCGGTATGGGTATCACTTGGCTTGGCTTTCGGCGGCGTGGTGTGGTGGATATACGGCCCTACAGCGGGTGGTGAGTACTTCGCCGGATACCTGATCGAGAAGAGCCTGGCGGTCGACAACGTCTTCGTGTTCGCGCTGATCTTCGGGTACTTCGCCGTCCCGCGGATGTACCAGCACCGCGTGCTGTTCTATGGGGTGCTGGGCGCGCTGGTCCTGCGCGCGGTCTTCATCGCCGGTGGGGCGGCCCTGCTCGACCGGTTCCACTGGGTCCTGTACGTGTTCGGCGCCGTCCTGCTCTACAGCGGGTGGCGCATGTTCCGGCACCGCAACCAGGAGATGGACCTGTCCGCGAACCCGGTCCTGCGGCAGGCCCGGCGCCTCATCCCGACCACCGAGGAGTATGACGGGCAGAAGTTCTGGGTCCGCCGCGCCGGCCGGTGGGTGGCCACCCCCCTGTTCATGGTGCTGGTCGTGGTGGAGGTCTCCGACGTGATCTTCGCGGTGGACTCCATCCCCGCGATCTTCGCCATCACCCAGGAACCGTTCCTCGTCTTCACCAGCAACGCGTTCGCCATCCTCGGCCTGCGCGCCATGTACTTCCTGCTGGCCGGCCTGATGCACCGCTTCGTCTACCTCAAGGCCGGCCTGGCCGCCATCCTCATCCTGGTCGGAATCAAGATGCTGCTCATCGACATCTGGAAGGTCCCGATCGCCTTGTCCCTGGCGGCCATTGCGGCCTGCCTGATCGTCGCGGTCAGCGCAAGCCTTCACGCCACCCGCCCGGTCAGGACCAGCAGCCGATGAGGCACGCCCCCGACAACTCACGAGGGCATCGCTCACCGCACAGATCGCACACCATGGCGGCATAGAGCGTTCGTGGGCGCAGCCGGCTCAGCCTGGTCTTCCTTCAACGAGCTCGATGCGCAACTCCACCACCGCGACTCGCCATATAGCAGCGTTGGCTGCCGCCCTGCGGGCTCAGCAACCAAGATGGCCTTCTGTCGCCAGATGGGTAAGGTGCGCTCAGGCGGCGAAGCTGCGGTGGATCAGGGGGCGGATCTGGTCGGCTGCGTCAGGGTCCGCACGATCGAGGATCGCATCCAGCTCGAGCTGCTCTGCGGGGGTGGAGTAGCTGGCGACCTCACTCACCAGGGTCATGCGAGCGGTGCGCGAGGCGCGGCGAGTGCGGAGATCGTCACGCGCGTCGGCCAAAATGGTCGACAACGAGATTCGGTGTGCCATTGCGGGTCCCTTCTGGGCGATGAGTTTCCTGTGATTCAGTCTCCACGGGATCAACCCATGCGTCCAATGACTGAATCGCATGCTAACCATGCGCTACCGTCATGTATGTGGATACCGACGCCGTTCGCTGGTTCCAGCAGGTCGCCGACGGTATGACGGTGACCGAGGTCAGCGAGCTCGAACGGGTGACCCAGTCAGGGATATCGCGTGCCCTGGCCCGTTTGGAGACCGAGGTCGGCACCCCGCTGCTGCGCCGATCCGGCCGAACGCTGCGGATGACCCACGCGGGCTCGGCGTTCAAACGTCACGTGGATGCGATGTTGTTTCATCTGGACGACGGGCTCGCGGCCGTGAATCAGCTCATTGAGCCAGAGAGGGGAACGGTGTCGCTGGCCTTCGAGCTCTCATTGGGCACGTGGTTGGTCCCTGACCTTGTCAGCAGCTTCCGCGCTGACCATCCCCACGTTCAGTTCGAGCTCAAGGTGGTGCCCGGCGAGGTGGCGTCATCAGTGACGGGCAGGGGGGCGGTGGACCTCCAGATCTCGACCGTCCGGCCCACGGACCCATCGGTGCAATGGCGTCAGCTGCTGGTCGAGCCGCTGAGGTTGGCGGTGCCGGGCGAGCATCCGCTCGCACGGCGAATGAGGATCCATCTGGCCGAGGCGTCCTCGGAACCGTTTGTCATGCTGCGCCCGACATCCCTGCTGCGTCAGCTGAGTGAGGACCTGTGCGACAGCGCCGGATTCCGGCCAACGTTGGGTTTCGAGGGGGACGACCTGCCAACCGTGCACGGTTTCGTGGCTGCGGGGCTCGGTGTCGCCATTGTGCCGGCGCTGCGAGAGGGATCGCCCGATGCCGTGGCCGGACCGCTGCGCTATCTGGAGATAGCTGACAATCTTGCAGTCCGTGGGATCGGCCTGGCGTGGTCGACCGAGCGTCGGCTGCTACCCGCCGCCGAGCTGTTTCGTGATCACGCGATCGCCAGGGCAGCTGCACGACTGCTCCCGGCCGTCGCGACAGGCGGTTGACGCCCAGGCCCCTTCATCGTGCGGTCTCGCAAAGGCGATTCGCGTGTGCCGGACCGCCTCGGTCCGGCACTGGAGGCGAGCAAGAGCCAGAGCCTCGCCAGCGAGAGCTGACCGGTTTGCCCCACCCGAGGCGCTCACTGGAAGACAGGCCTCGTACCAACGTCAGCGTGCCGCTCGTAGCCGAAGGGATCGTTGACGTGGCACTTCAGGTCTGAGCCCCAGCAGATATGTGACCCGAATCATAGGTTCCGGAGCATTTCGGGCGTATCGTCCGGATGGCTGCGTCTACTCAAGACCTTGGTGACGTCAGATTCCCCCGCGCTACTCCAGACCCTCGGTGGCTCGTGTCCTCAACATTCCGGGACCACCGAATCGAGTTTCACGATCGTTCACCGACTGGGTATTGCGCCCAACCCTCTTCCAGACTTCGACCAACCTCTCGTTTCCTTCACGAGCCGGCGGTCGGCCTACGCCCCAGCCGCGCCCCAAGCTCGCAGAGCCCGCCATCCGGCCACCAGTCGTCCGGGACAGCTCAGAGAACGCACCATCCGGCAGGTAGCGGTCCTGGAGGTCTCAGGTCGGCTCACCGACGTCATCGAGGATCTGGACCAGGCGATTCAGGTGGCTTTGGCTGAGGGTCGCCGCGGTGTGGTCTGCGACCTGTCGGCTGGGCTCGAGGGTGCCGAGCCAGGCGCGATCGAGATGCTAGCCACAGCAGGACGGCACGTTCGCGACTGGCCCGGGACCCCTGTGGCGGTTGCCTGCCCCGACCCGCAGGTTCGGGTGGCGCTGCACGTCCACCCTCTGGGAGGTCACCTCATCGTGACCGAATCCCTTTTCGCCGCAGTGTCCGCAGTGCTGGCGACCCCCACCCATACCGTTGAGCGGCTACGACTCGCCGCGCACCCGACTGCGCCGCGCGCATCGCGGGAATTTGTCACTCGCACCCTGACGGAATGGCACCTGGACCCCATCAGCCCCTTCGCAGCCCTGGTGGTCAGCGAACTCGTGGCCAACTCGTCAATCGGTGCCGGCACCGACATCGACCTCTCCGTCGCCTGGAACCTGGGCGCCCTACGCCTGACCGTCCGAGACCACGGACCAGCCCCGCCAGGTCAGCGGCCGCCACCGCCTGACCTGCACGGGCGAGGACTGACTGCCGTCGTCGATGGCCGCTCACGCACGTTCGGGGCTCTACCCACCGCCGATGGCGGCATGGTCGTCTGGGCCGTACTCGAAGCCCCACGGCGGCACCCTCGGACAAGCAACAAGATGAGCAACCCATAGCCAGGCCCGAGAAGCAGGTCCGACGGGTTGCCGACAGGCTCGCCCCACCCACATATTCGAACGCTACCCACAACCCGCGACCCGTCTGGCCCGAACGTGACTGTCACGCCACGTCAACGTATGAACATCCGCCTGGGAGGCACCTCATGAACGACATCACCTCATCCATCACCGAACCAGCCACCGGAGTGATCGGCGAGAAGCTCGCCGGACGAGTCGCCCTGGTCACCGGGGGAACCCGGG
>JBDTWH010000021.1:0-8037 GCA_040006795.1 Actinomycetota bacterium
AGCCGCAGCATCTCGGGGTTGCGGTGGCGCAGCCAGGCGGTCTCGAAACCGGCGACGATCAGCGAGAGGCCGATCGTGACCGGGACGAAGAAGAAGTGATAGACGGTCGTGATGGCGAACTGCCACCTTGCGATGTCCACGGCGTCCATGGGGCTCCCTCAATCCACTGAATCCTGTGCGGTCAGCCGAGTCTACGAGTCCCAAGCTGATGGGTTCCAATCGAATTCGATGTGACGTGGCGCACGCCGCATCCGTGCTTGCCATTCCTCCTGAGAACAACGCTCAGGAAAGCCCGGTATCATGACATGTCCGCCTGACCGGGTGGTAGTCAGGTGTGACGTGGATGGAGAGCCTATGCGCTGGTGCTGGAGGGCGCTCAGCGCTGCCTCTGTCGCCTCCGTGCTCCTGGTCGCACTCGCCATGTTGCTCTTCACTCCTGGCCAGGCCATCGCCGGCCAGTCCAGGACTGTCTGGCATCCGCAGCCGAACGATCCGTCCGCGCTCTCCCGGATCTATGACGTCAACCGTAGTGCCATGCAGGCCGCCGGGGCGCCGTTTGCGAAGTGGGCCGCGCAGGGGCGTCAGTTCCTGGCCTTCGACCCGAGCGGTGATGGCCGGGTCGTCGAGGTCTTCGGAGATCTTGGGACGGCTGACCGGATTGCGGTACTGGTGCCCGGAGTCTCCACCACGGCGAACAACTTCAGCAGCGGCCTGGACAACGTTCGCGTCCGTGCCCCCGCCGTGCAGGCCCGGGACCTGTATGACGCGACCCGCGCAGCGGCTCCTGGTCAGCGCGTAGCCGTCATCGCCTGGCTCGGGTACGACGCGCCCCAGGGCATCGGTCGTGATGCCGCGCGCGAGGAGCTGGCCCGGGCCGGCGCTGCCTCCCTGGACAGGTTCACCCAGGACCTGACGATCATGCGCCCGAACGCGACACTCACCCTGGTTGGCCACAGCTACGGCTCCGTGGTCACCGGCCTGGCGGCCGCCAGCCTCCCGAAGCAGGTCAAAGACCTGGTCGTCGTGGGAAGCCCCGGCATGGGTGTCTCGCGAGCTGCTGACCTGCACACCACGGCACGCGTCTGGGCAGGCCAGGCGGCACAGGACTGGATCGACTGGGTGCCGGCCTTCCAGGTGTGGGGGGCAGGTCACGGGACGCTGCCGGCCACCCCCGACTTCGGCGCCAGGGTGTTCGGCACCAGCGGGGTCGTAGACCACGACCACTACCTGGCGCCTGGCACGGCCTCCCTGGCCAACATCGTCTCCATCGTGCTCGGGCGTGACTCTGCCGTCACCGGGCCCAACTCCCTGACCCTGCCCCCTCAGGCGTCCGGGTAGCCTTCCGGGTTCTTTGACTGCCACCGCCACGAGTCGGCACACATGTCGTCGATCGTGCGGGTGGCCGTCCAGCCCAGCTCGGCACGGGCGCGGGACGGGTCGGCATATGAGGCTGCGATGTCCCCGCTACGACGTCCGACGACTTCGTATGGCAGCGTCCTGCCCACAGCGCGCTCGAACGCGTGAAGCATGTCCAGGACGCTGGAGCCGGTGCCCGTGCCGAGGTTCCAGGTGCTGACCGCCCGGTCCGTCGAGCCGAGCCGAGCCAGTGCGGCCACGTGACCCGCCGCGAGATCCTCCACGTGGATGTAGTCCCGTAGCGCTGTGCCGTCGGGGGTGTCATAGTCATCGCCGAAGATTCGCAGCCTGTCGAGGCGGCCGACGGCGACCTGCGAGATGTAGGGGAGCAGGTTGTTCGGGATGCCCGACGGGTCCTCGCCGATGAGGCCGGACGCGTGGGCGCCAACCGGGTTGAAGTAGCGCAGTGCTGCAATCCGCACGCTCGGGTGGGCGGCCGCGACATCGCGCAGGATCTGCTCGATCATCACCTTGGTCCAGCCGTACGGGTTGGTCGCCGACGTCGGCTGGTCCTCGTTCATCGGCACGGCAGCGTTCGCGCCGTACACCGTTGCGGAGGACGAGAAGACGAGGTTGCCGACGCCGTGACGCTGCATCGCCCGGACGAGCGAGAACACGGAGCCCAGGTTGTTCTCGTAGTACTTCAGTGGCTTCTCAACACTCTCGCCCACGGCCTTGTGGCCGGCGAAGTCGATGACCGCGTCGATCTGTTCCGTGGCAAAGAGGTGGTCGGTACGTTCGACGTCGCACAGGTCGAAGACATGAACCGGCAGGTGCTTCCCGGTGATTGCCTCGACACGGCTCATCACCGCCGGCTTGGAGTTGACGAAGCTGTCCACTATCAGGACATCGTGACGGGCGGCAAGGAGCTGGATGACGGTGTGTGAGCCGATGTAGCCGGCTCCTCCGCAGACGAGAACGCGCATGGGCACACCGTAGGCCGCCTCGGGCGCACCTGTTGTCGGCACCCCGACCGCGTGCTCTGATGGAGTGTGAGCACAGTGCGGCCGGCGCGGGCGGCGGTGGAGTGCGTGGTGACTCCCGACGGCGAGCGCAACGTCTGGTTCGTCGGCGACGATCACGAGTGTGCGGTCATCGATCCCGCCGGCGCGGTGGGCGACCTCTTCGGCCACTGTGAGCTGCGCCGGCTTCGCGCGATCCTGTGGACCAGCCTCTGGCCTGGATCCGTTGGTACCGCCATCACGCTCGCGGAGCGTACCGGGGCCGTGACGTACCTTCACACAGACGATCTCGTCATCTGGCGGCAGACTGAGGCCGAGCGCCGGCCGCAGAGCTCTGTGCCGCGGGGCCTGGCACTCAACATCGGCGGTATCCGCCTAGAGTCGATCCCCATGCCTGGTATCACCTCTGGCGGGCTGTGCTGGTACGCGCCCGCTCTGGCGGCCGTGTTCACCGGTGGGGCTCTTGGCGCGGATGGCAGCGGCGGGGCAGATCTTCCTGCGTCTCGGCGCTCAGCACTGAGGGCCTCGATCAGAGCCGGGCTGTTCTCGCTGCCCACCCGGACAGTGGTCCACCCCGGGCGAGGCGAGGACACCCGTATCGGCACCCAGCGCTGGGATCCGCGCTTCTGGGGCTGAGCAGACGGGAGGTGGCACAGGTCCGCCGCGGATACCTGAAAGGGACCTCATCCAGCCCGTGTCGACGCCTCTGGCAGGTTACGTATTCAGCAGCCCGGATACTGCGGCAAGGCTGACCGCAGCGCCTGTCACGACGCCAGCCAGCATTGATCGGTTGAGCTGCCGGCGATGCGCGATCATCACCAGGCAGGCCAGCAGCACGGGGATCATGCTCATCCCGTAACGAGGTGTCACGTAGGGAAAATAGCTTGCCCTTCCCGAGGTGGAGTACACCTGCAGCTCCACCAAGATCGGGTAGCTGATCATTCCGATCAGTGCCGTGCCGGCCAGCCACCGCTCCACGTCCCGCTTCTTGGTGACGGCGATCAGTATCACAGGAGCAGCTGCCCCAAGGAACGCCAGCACGCGAATCCACAAGCCGAACCAGGTGCTCTTCAGCTGGGGCGGGAGATAGTACCCGTTGAACAGCTGCAGGCCCGTGAACAGCTCGCCGAAGATCTCACCGACCGGAGTCCCCGCGACCGGCCGGTCGCTGAAACCGGCGATGGGGCTCTTCCAGCCCGGCAGTCCCCGACCAGACTGGAACAGCATCCAGCCTCCCCAGACCGCCACGGTGGCGGCAAGCACAGCGATGACGATCAGAGCGAGCTTTCGCGCCTCCTCCCGGCGTTCATCCCGCCAGGCGACGATGGTCACGACGACCAGGACCCCTGCCAGGGACAGCATCGGGAGGGCGTTCAGTATTTTCGTGGAGGCCGCGAACCCGGTGACGAGGGCGGGAATGATCCAGCCATACTTCCGCTGACCCAGGATCCTGGCCAGCATGAGGACCGCGAGGGCTCCGGACACCGCGGCGGGTGCGTCGTTCGAGACCGCTGTGGAGGCCCCTATCGCCTGAGGGGTCAGGAGCAGCAGGATGGCGCCTCCGGCGGAAAGCTGCCAGCTTGCGCCAAACCGGCGCACCGCAAGGTAGAACACGAGCATGCCCGCGAACAACCACAGGGACCCGACCATACGAGCCAGGGTGATGAAGTGTGAGTTGCCCGGAAGCGCAGCGTCAGCAAGCCCTGCAATGACCCCGGTGATGGCGTAGTACAGCGGCGGATGACTGAAGTTGTAGTTCTCACCGTTTCCGGGGTACGAGGCTGCGGCGCCTCCTCCGTTCTCGCAGGGAGGCACGGGGCTGCCGTTGAACGTTCCGTGGCATGACCATTGCTTCAGGATCTCGGGAGCTATCGTCGAGCCCTTGGCAGGGACATGCCCCTGCCAGATCTCATAGGCATAGTCCGCGTGGGTGGCTTCGTCGAGCACCGACAGCTGCGGAGCCCGGTGGGCGGCCATGCCCACCACTGCGACGGAGATCAGCAGGAAGGCGAACGAGACCGCAAGCAGCCTCCTCAGAGGCTCGCCAAACACCTCACGCCCGGCAGGGTTCTCGGCAAGAACTGTCGAGGCCGTGTCGGTGCTCTGGCTCATCCGGCCTCCGGGATATACGCATGGGGACCACGCGATGTCGATCGGAGCGGCGCATTGACGCCGCTTCTCAGGTGCTCACTAAAGCTGTCTGCGCTGGTCAGCGCCAATCCTTCAGCTGGAGGCTAGCCTAGCCCGACTTGACGCCCCCGCTGACGATCCCTCGTCGGTTCAGTCCGTCGGAGCTGCACGGAGACCGCAAGCGCAGCTGGGCCGCCCGGTTAGGCTGACACGTCGTCCAAAGATCAAAGAGCACCAGACGTGCCGTGCCGCGAAGTCGCCCTAGCCCGAGAGTGAAGGATCATGCCCAATGGTCGCAAGGTCATCGCCGTCATCGTCACCCACCGGCCGCAGATCCGCGCGACCCTGGCGCTTCTCCACGCCTTGAGGCCTCAGGTCGATGACGTCGTGGTTGTCGACAACGGGAGCACGCCGGACTCTGTCTGCGAGCTGCGCGAAGCCACCGGGGCGCTCGGTGTGACGTTGCTTGACCTCGGCTCCAACCGCGGCATCGGCGCCGCCCAGAATGTGGGCATCGCGTGGGCGCGCAAGCGTGGCGCCGCTTTCTTGTTGCTCTCCGACCAGGACTCGATCCCTGCGGACGACATGGTCGCCCGGCTGCTGGCGGGATTCGGGCGCGCGGTGGCGACCGGACTCCCGGTGGCCGCGGTCGGTCCGATCACGGTGGACAAGAGAAACGGTGACGCCGTCCTGCTCTTCTCGGAGCAGCGCTGGGGACCGCGCCGGGCACAGGTTCCCGATGAGCGGGGTGCCCTTGTCCCGGCAGCCTTCCTCATCGCCTCCGGTTGTCTGATCAGCGCCGAGGCCCTCGATGCTGTCGGGCTGATGAACGAGCCGTGGTTCATCGACCACATCGATCTCGAGTGGGGCCTTCGGGCACGACGCGCTGGGTACACCCTCTTCGGCGTGGCCGATGCCTTCCTGCGACACGAGCTCGGGGACCGGATACAACGGATCCCGGGACGCTCACGCGACGTACACATCCATTCCGCAGCGCGAAACTACTACATGGCCCGAAATACGGTGTTGCTCATCCGGTCTGGACTGATGGGCAGGGCATGGTGCTACGGATACGCCGCCTGGATCACGAAGTACACCGTTTTCTACATCCTGTCGGTCCCCCCGCGCGCCGCGCGGGCACGACTGCTTTTGGAGGGGCTGTTTGACGGCCTTCGAGGGCGGACCGGACCTCTGAGAGCGCGCTGAGGAGCCGACCCTTTTCCATTGAAATTCACGACCTTCGCAAGGCGCGGCGGTGCCCCGGCGGCGGCGGCGGCAGTGTTACCGTCGCGGACTTGGTTCTTTCGTGTTTTCTTGACTAGTCCAATCGGCTGATAGTCATAGCTGTTCGGTCAACGGACGGGCAAGATCCTGCAATGGGTGACAGGTTATGAGGGGAAATGGTGCTAAATAGGCACCTCGTAAGCAACGCATGAGCTTGCCCTGGCGACGACAGGGCAGGCTCGTAATGAAAGAGATGCTCATGACCGGACAGGGCAAACGCGCTCCGTCGACAGTGGCTCCGGAGCCCCTTGAATCCCGAGGTGCTGTATGACCACCCGTGGCCGGCGGACGTTGATCGCATCAGCGTCGGTGCTCCTGGTCGCCATCGCCGCGATCGCGGCGGTCGTCACCTTCGCGTCGTCGCCCCAGTCCTCGCCATCCGGACAGGGTCCAGCGAACACCCGCAGCTCCGCGGGGGGCACGTCGACTCCGAGCGCCGGCACGTCGCCCGCCCCGGGGGCCAGTGCGCCGTCCCCGACCGCCCCGTCCGTGACGCCTGCGCCATCGGTATCGACTGTGGTGCCCGCATCCAAGCCGGCCCGGGTCGACGTGGTGACAACCTTCGCGGGGTGGAACGGGTTGTCACATGCGGTTGAGGTCGGCGGTTACGCCGCGGTGGTGGAACCGGTGGGCACGTGCACCCTGACGCTCAGTCACGGTGACTTGGTCGTGACGCGCAAGCACACCGCCAGAGCTGACGCGACAACAGTCGCCTGCGGCGGGTTCTCCATCCCTCGCGGCGATCTCAGTGCGGGCAGCTGGACGGCCGTCCTCGGGTATCGCTCCCCGACGTCCGCCGGTGAAGCCTCCGCCGTCAGCCTGACGGTTCCGTGATGTCCGCCCGAGCGCGGATCCGCGCCATGGTGATCGCGGCCACCTGCAGCCTGGTCGCGGTCCTCGCGGTCGCACTGCCCGCTGCGCAGACGCCAGTGCAGGCCGCAGACCTGCGTGCCTTCGAGGCCGGCAACATCATCAGCGACGCGCTGTTCTACGACGCCGGCACGATGAGCGCCACCGCGATCCAGTCGTTCCTGACCCAGAAAGGCAGCTCGTGCGCAGCAACGACGGGGAGAACCTGCCTCAAGAGCTTTAGGCAGACGACGTGGACCAGGACTGCAGATGCCTACTGCGTCCGCACCTACTCCGGGGCGATCAATGAGAGCGCCGCCCAGATCATCGCCAAGGTTGCGGGCTCCTGCGGGATCAACCCGCAGGTGCTCCTCGTCATGCTCCAGAAGGAGCAGGGGCTCGTCACCGCGACCGCGGGTGGCAGTGCCATCGCGTATCAGGCGGCGATGGGATATGGCTGCCCGGATACCGCTGCATGCACCGCGAAGTACTACGGGTTCTTCAACCAGGTCTACACAGCGGCGCATCAGTTCCGGTACTACGCGGGTCATCCTCTGGGCTACGCACACCGCGCAGGCGTGGTCAACAACGTGCGTTACAACCCCGATGCTTCCTGCGGTACGTCCCCCGTCTACATCGAGAACCAGGCGACCGTCAACCTCTACAACTACACGCCTTACCAGCCAAACGCAGCCGCGATAGCGGCGGGCTACGGCTCGGGCGACCATTGCTCCGCATATGGCAACCGGAACTTCTGGAACTACTTCACGGACTGGTTCGGCCCGACGACGCAACGCGCTCCGATCGGCAGTCTGGACTCCGCGACCGGATCACCACCCGGCATGGTAACCGTGAGCGGCTGGGCCCTTGACCCGGACACGACCTCCTCCATCAGGGTCCATGTCTACGTCGACGGCCGCGCCACGGCGTCCCTTTCCGCCGATGGCTCGCGCCCCGACGTGGGACGCATCTACCGCAGGGGCTCCGACCATGGCTTCAGTGGCTCGATGACGGCCGCGATCGGACCGCATGAGGTCTGCGTCTACGCGATCGACTCGGCTGGCCGCGGCAACCCTCTCATCGGATGCAAGAGCGTGACGGTGATGAACCAGTCGCCGATCGGGGTGCTGGACTACGTGACCTCGGCCTCGCCGGGGGCGATAGCGGTGCGCGGCTGGGCCCTTGACCCGGACACGACCTCCTCCATCAGGGTCCACGTCTACGTCGACGGAGTCGCCACCGTCTCACTGGCCGCCACCGGCCCGCGTGCCGATGTCGGGCGCATCTTCGGCAAGGGCGACAACCACGGCTTCACCGGCACCCTCAAGGCGGCAGCCGGCTCACACGAGGTGTGCGTCTACGCCATCAACACCCCGGCCGGGCCCAACCCGGGTTT